>SKSJ01000008.1 GCA_007123055.1 Wenzhouxiangella sp.
GCTGGCGCGACTCGGCGTTGCGTTTCTTGGCAAGGACGCTGCCATTCCCTGCGAAACGCGCCTTGATTCGCGCCAGCACAGTGGCTCTGAGCGTTACCTAATTAACCGCATGGCCCACTAGTGGAACACGCTACCACGGCAAATGCTCGCCATTGGCATGGCGAAAGCTGCCGGTCGTATCGATACTGAGCTCGTCGATGCGCTCGACCAGCATGGACGCCGCCTCGCTGGCATCGACATGCCCGGTATTGCCGGTCATCCCGGTCCGCACGTATCCAGGATGCAGCAATCCGACGGAAATGCCTCGCTCCTTGAGTTCATGCGCCAGCGAGACACCGGCGGCATTCACCGCCGCCTTGGACATGCGGTAGGCATATGCGCCGCCGGAGGTGTTGTCGGCAATCGAACCCATGCGCGACGTAATGATGACGACCTTGCCGCCATCGTTGAGATGATTGCGCAGCTGGCTCGACACCCGAATCGGCCCGAGCGAGTTGACCTCAAACTGGTCACGCCACTCGGCCAGTTCCGATTCGATGCCCTCCAGGCTCGACTGGCGCAGCAATCCGGCATTGTTGATCAGCAGATCAATGCGAGTGCCGCGCAGGCGTTCGGCCAGATCCGCCAGACTGTCAGCATTGGTGATGTCCACCCCCTCCTCGACATCAATCCCCAAAGCATTCAACTGCGGCGATGAATGTCGGCAAACACCAATCACGCGGTATCCGCGATCGTTGAGTTGGCGAGCCAGCTCCAGTCCTATCCCCCGGTTGGCACCGGTAATCACGGCGGTTTTCATGATTTGCAGGTCCTCCTGTCGGATGCAGGTCGCAAGTGAGCCCCTTATGCTACTATTTTTGGGTCGATTAACCATCAAACCGCCCGCAATCGACGGGCACTACAAACCAAGGATGAACCATGATCGGAACGACTAAGGGCAAACTGGTTTGGGGGGTCGTTTTGCTGGGATTGATCGGTACAGCCACAGCCGACGTCCTGTTGATCGAGAAAGTTCGTGAACGCATGGCACGCAGCCTGCCGGACAACGGACTGTCCATGGAACAGGTCGAACAACGTTTCGGACAGCCGGTGGAGCGCCGCGCCGCGGTTGGAGACCCACCGATTACACGCTGGATCTACGACGATTACAGCGTATTCTTCGAACACCGCCTCGTCATTGAAAGCGTGGTGCATCACGAGGCTGTCGTGCGCGAAGTCGAAGAGCAGCGCTCGCAATAGTCTCGGCACCCCATGCTGGATGAAGCGTCATGTCGCACACCAATTACCGACTGCCGGCCGAGTGGGAACACCAGAGCGCTACGCTGCTGGCCTGGCCACATGACAAGACCGACTGGTCGGGGCAACTCGACGCGATTCGCCGCGAGTACGTCGCGCTGATTGACACGATACTTCCGCACCAGAAAGTCGTGGTGCTGGTCAGTCCCGGCGACAGAAGCGCGGAGAAAAGCCTGTCCGGGCGGGCGCGGCTGCACCTGGTCGAAGCGCGCTTCAATGACACATGGTGCCGCGACTACGGTCCGATCACACTGGTCAGCGACGGTGACCGGCTCGCACTCGACTTCCATTTCAACGGCTGGGGCGGCAAGTATCCGGCCCGACTGGACAACCGCGTGAATACGCTGCTGGCGCGCCACCCGCTTTTCGACCGACTGACCTTCCGCCAGTATCTTTTCGAACTGGAGGGCGGCGCCATCGAACCCGACGGTCAGGGCGCGCTCCTGGTCAACTGGCACTGTCTGCATGCGCGCCACCCTCACCTGACTCGTGGCGAAATCGAGCACGAACTGCACAACCTGCTCAACATCGACCACGTTGTCGGCATCGACCTGGAACCGATGAGCGGTGACGACACCGATGGTCACATCGATACCCTGGCGCGGTTCATCTCGCCCGACATCATCGTCTTCCAGGACCAGGGCGACACCTCCCGTACAGACCGCCTGCGCGGCCAGCTCGAGTCCCTGCGAACTGCCGACGGTCAGCCCTTCGACCTGTTCGTTCTGCCGTGCCCGGAAGACATCGACCCGACGCTGCCGGCGAGCTATGCCAACTTCATGTACGTCAACGGCGCCTGCCTGGTCCCCGCCTATGGCAGCGACAGCGACGAGCTCGCGCGCGGCGTGCTGGCCGACCTGCTGCCCGAGCGCGCGGTCAGATCCGTTTCGGCCAGGGTCATGATCAGCCAGTTCGGCGGGCCACACTGTGCCTCCATGCATATCCCGGCCTGACAACCAAATGAGCCGAATCATACGACTGGCACTGGTCCAGCACGCGATGGGGCCGGATGGCGACGCCAACCGTCGCATATCGGCCGAGGGTATCGAGCAGGCGGCTCGAGCAGGAGCCGACCTGGTCCTGATGCCAGAGCTGCATGCGGGAGAGTACTTCTGCAAGTATCAGGATCCCTCCCTGTTCGACCTGGCCGAGCCGCTGGACGGTCCGACTGCCGAGATGCTGTCGACGGTCGCGGCAGCCAACGGGGTGGTCGTCGTCGGCTCGATCTTCGAGCATCGCGCGCCCGGACTGGCCCACAACACCGCTCTGGTGTTCGAGCGCGACGGCACACGAGCCGGAATCTACCGGAAGATGCATATTCCCGACGATCCCGGCTACAACGAGAAGTTCTACTTCACGCCCGGAGACCTGGGCTTCGAACCGATCAACACCTCAGTCGGCCGACTGGGCGTACTGGTCTGCTGGGACCAGTGGTACCCGGAAGCCGCCCGCCTGATGGCGCTGGCCGGTGCCGATATCCTGCTCTACCCCACCGCCATCGGACTCGATCCCAGTGACGACGAGGACGAGCAACTGCGCCAGCTCGATGCCTGGCGCACCATACAGCGTGGCCACGCCGTGGCTAACGGTCTGCCAATGGCCGCCTGCAACCGCGTCGGTTTCGAACCCGACCGCTCCGGCCGCGAGCTTGATGCCGAGTTCTGGGGCCACAGCCTGATCGCCGGACCACAAGGCGAGATCATCGACGAAGCCGGCAGCGAGGCGGAGGTTCTCATCGCCGACATCGATCTCGAGCGCTGCGAGCGGGTGCGGCGGATCTGGCCGTTTCTCAGGGACCGGCGGATTGATGCTTACGGTGATCTCCTCAAACGCTGGAGAATGTGAGGGGGTAGCGGGTGGCATCCGGAGGGGATGGTGGTAGCGGGCGGCATCCGGTCGAGCACGGCCTGGGCGGGTGATCGGCTTTTCGGCTCGGCTAAGCTTGGTGGCCCTTGCGTCGATACGATTGGCGTGTTGCCGCTGATGGATTGATCACCTTCGACAAGGCCATTGGTGCAGAGGATGGACCGGGATGAGCTTGGCGACTAATGCCGTCACCCGTCCAGGTCGTGATCGACCGGATACCACCCGCTATGAAGTGTGAGAGAAGGTTTAAAGGCAGCGTGGTGGCACAGTCTCCCTGCTCGTAATCAATCTACTCTCACACGTCAGGTGGGGAGCGGTTTTGCCCGGGGCCGGGTTCGAGGTGATGGAAGTACCCCGTGGCTATGCGTGCTATGCGCGCCCAAGCGGCTCGATCAGGGCAATGACTATCCATTAGCACAGCGAAATCAGCCAGCACCAGAACGCCACCATGCCCGAAGCACCAACACGGCGATTCACCTCGGTTCCGGCCACGGGCAAGGCCGCTCGCCACCCCGCCCCACCCTTATACTCCCCGAGAACCAAGCGACTCGATCCGCTCCAGCCACCGTTGCCGCCCTTCCGGTCGCTTCGCACCGGTCAAACCGACAAAACAATGCCTCACCGGCCTGATGCCGCAAAACTTCAGAATGTTGCGCTTGAGATTGCGGTAGCCATGGGCACCGAAATACCAGCGGTAGAAGAAGCCAGGCATCCCCATGGTGATGATGACACGTGCCGACTTGCCCTTGAGCAGCCCTCCGCCCGGCCCCTCCCGGGCCTGCTCGTCAAAGGCAAACCCAGGGCGCATCACCTGCTCCAGGAATGCCTTGACCATGGCCGGCATCGTGCCCATCCACAGTGGAAAGATCAGTACCAGGTGATCGGCACGCCGGATCATCTCCTGGGATGCAAGGATATCGGATGCCACCTCACCCCGCTGCCATTCGTCCTCGCTGGTCAATAGTTGGAATTTCTGGCCTGCAATGCTCAATTCCTCGACCTCGTAACCACTGGCTTCGGCACCCTTGCGGTAAGCGGCAGCCAGCCCGTGGCAGAAATGAGAAACACCCCTGTCGGGATGCCCCTGGATGATGAGAACATGCCGGCTCATGATCGTGCGTCCTTTTCTCGGGGAGGCTAAAACAAACTGACTATACCTGGATTTAACTTCAGGCAGGCCGGAGGAGAGAAGTGCCACGCAAAAACCGAGGCTCTCAGACGGTCCTGGCAACCCGTCCTCTCGAATACGCGGCACTTCATCTCGCCGGTGACAAATCCGCTACACTGCCCCACTGTTTCGCCTTCAACCACTCAGATGACCCCGGAACACAAGGAATTGTTCGCCGACGAGCCCGTCGAGCACATCCAGCGCGACGGTGTGGACTATGCCCTGCTCGGTACCGCCCATGTCTCCCGCACCAGTGCCGAAGCCGTCCAGAGACTGCTCGAGAGCGGGCATTACGACGCGGTCGCCATCGAGCTGTGCGCATCACGCTATCAGAGCCTGACCGAACGCGATGCCTGGCGCGACATGAATCTGTTCTCCATCATCCGGGAGGGCAAGGCCGGCATGATGATGGCGTCACTAGCGCTGTCGGCCTACCAGAAGCGAATTGCCGAGCAGTTCGGCATCGAACCGGGTGCGGAAATGAAGGCCGCCATCGAAGCCGCCCGCAAGGCCGGCTTGCCGGTCCAGCTCATCGACCGCGAGATCGGCATCACCCTCAGGCGTGCCTCAAGACGCCTGTCGCTGTGGAAGCGCTGGTTGATGATCAATGGCCTGATAGTGTCGATGTTCACGCGCCAGGAGATCCCCGAGGAAGACATCGAACGACTCAAGCAGGGCGACCTGCTGACCGAAACGTTCAGTGAGTTCTCCGACACCTCACCCGAACTGTACGAATCGCTGATCGCCGAGCGTGACGAGTACATGGCCGCTCGCCTGCGGCAGGAAAATGCCGATCACGCCGGGCGCAAGGTGCTGGCCGTGCTCGGCGCCGGTCACCTGGCCGGCACGGCCAGTGCGCTGGAGGCGAAGACCGACCCGGCCGACAGCGTGGAACGACTCAACGTGATGCCGCCGGCGTCGAAGTTCCTCAAGGCCCTGCCATGGTTCATCCTGGTCGCGGTTCTGACCGGCTTCGGTATCGGCTTTTACCGATCACCGGAACTGGGCTGGGCGCTGGTGGCAACCTGGGTGGTGATCAACGGCACCTTGTCGGCGCTCGGCGCCCTGATCGCAAGAGGACACCCCCTGACCGTGCTCAGCGCATTGGTCGCCGCACCGCTGACCTCGCTCAATCCCACCATCGGCGCGGGCATGGTGACCGGTGCGGTCGAAGCCACGCTGCGCAAACCGAAGATGGCCGACTTCGAAGCCCTGCGCGACGACGTGGTGCGACTGTCAGGCTGGTGGAAGAACCGGGTCTCGCGCGTCCTGCTGGTGTTCTTCCTGTCCAACCTGGGGTCGGCTGCCGGCACCTGGATTGCCGGCTTCCGCATGGTTCAGCAGTTGATGTAGGTCGACGTCAGGCCGCCCCCGGCGCCCTGACAGCCTGGTCGTCATCGGCCTCATCGAGCCGCAGGATCTTGAAGTCGAATACCGCGTACAGGATGCTGATGACCGGTACCAGCAGGAGGAAGAAAGCGAATGGTGCGTAGGCCAGCGGACTGACGCCCAGCACTCCGAACATGAATACCCCGCAGGTATTCCAGGGCACCAATGGCGAGGTGATGGTCGCCCCGCCCTCCAGGCTTCGCGAAAGCACGCGCGGATCGAGCTTGCGATTGCGGAACTCGGCCCGGAACATGCGCCCGGGCAACACGATCGCCATGTACTGATCAGCCGTCAGCACGTTGGTGCTGAAGCAGGTGATGATGGTGGTTGCCACCAGGGACGCGGTCGAACGCACCATCCTGATCACACCGCTGAGTATCTTCTGCAGCAGGCCGACGGTCTCCATGACCGCGCCGAAGGTCATTGCACAGATCACCAGCCAGACGGTATTGAGCATGCTCGACATGCCGCCGCCACTGAGCAGGCTGTCGAGGGCCTCGTCGCCGCTGTTGATCACGATGCCGTCCGACAGTGCCAGCCAGGCCAGCTCGATGCCGGCAAGCAATCCTTCACCATCGGCCATAGCGGCGACCCGTTCGGGCTGGAACAGGATGGCCCAGAACGCACCGAGCATGGCGCCGATGAAAATACTCGGCAACGCCGGCTGCCGGGCGACCGCCAACCCGAACAGCACCGCCAGCGGGATGAGCATGAAGATATTGATGTTGTAAAGTTCGGCCAGACTGTCCTGCATCGCGGTCAATCCGGCGTCGTCGACGCTGCCACCGCCTCCCAGCCCGATCAGCGTGTAGCCCAGCACGGCGATGGCCAGTGCCGGAATTGCCACCCAGGTCATGTATCGAATGTGTGCAAACAACTCGGTACCGCTGACCGCCGGCGCCAGGTTCGTGGTGTCGGAAAGTGGCGACATCTTGTCGCCGAAGTAGGCTCCCGAGATGACCGCTCCGGCGGTGATGGGCAGCGACATGTCCAGCCCCGAAGCAACGCCGATCAGCGCCACCCCGATCGTCGCAGCCGTGGTCCACGACGACCCGATCGACAGGGCGACGATGGCGCAGATCAGGCAGGCCGCGACGTAGAACCACTGCGGACTAAGCAACTCCAGGCCAAAATAGATCAGGGTTGGCACAATGCCGGCCAGCAGCCAGGTGCCGATGAGTGCGCCCACCATCAGAATGATCAGGATGGCGCCCAGCGCCAGCGAGATGCCGCCGACGATGCCGTCGAGCATTCGGTTCCAGGTCAGACCATTGCGAAATCCGACCAGGCAGCCGATGGCTGCGGCGATCAGCAATGCAATCTGGTTGGGGCCATACGACGAGTCGTCCCCGAACAGCCAGACCGAAGCAACCAGCATGCCGATGAGGGCGACAAGTGGAAAAAGGGCCTGCAGCCAGGAAGGGTGCCGGGTATTGTCGGACATGAGCGGTCAGGTTCCTGTATTGTTATCGTTTGCGTGAAGCCGGGCGCACGGCGCCGGCCGCCTATGGTACCCCCGGCGCCCCAACCCGGCTACCCGGCCGAAATCCGGCAAGACCGGATGCACCGTGGGGTAATCTATCGCAACGAAAGCACAGGATCAAAGCTGCAACGGACATGGCCATGAAGCTCACATCGCGACTGTTCGGCAAACCCGCATGGCAAAACCCCGACTCCGAGATGCGCGCGCGGGCGGTCGCCGACTCGAAAGACGCCGACCTGGTCCAGAAACTGCCAGACCTGGCGCAAAATGACGAATCCGCGGCGGTCCGCCTGGCAGCGCTGCGCCGAATCAATACCGAGGCGTTCTGGCTCGACGCACGCCTGCGCGAGTCGGATGACGATATCGTCGAGGCCGCAGACGAGTTCCTGGCGCGCGCGGTCATGCGCAAGCCCAACCCGGACATGCTCAAGGAGCGGCTGGAGTGGTTTGCCCACATTGATCAGCAAGACCTGGTTCGGAACTTGGCCCGACAAGCACCCGACGAATCCTTGCGTGCCGCTGCGCTGGAGCGGATCCAGGCCCCCGGTTTTCTCGGTGACTGCTACATGTGCGAACGCAGCGAGCCGCTGGCCGCAAGCATTCTCGAGCGCATTGACCAGGAATCGACCCTGCAACGAATCGTCGACAAGCTACGAAAGACGAACAAGAAGCGTGCCCGGGCTGCCGAACACCGCCTGGCCACCATCGCCAGGGCTTCCGGACACGACGACACCGCAAACCGACTCGCAGGGCGCCTGGTCGAGCAGGCTGAAACCCTGTCGCGTGGCGACACCCACGGCGATCGCAAGCTGGCCCTGGAACGGCTGGAGTCGGAGTGGCAGGAGCTTCAGTCAGTTCCCGAAGCGCTGGAGCGCCGCTTCAACGGGGCGGTTCGCATCGTACGCAGTTCGCTGAATCGGCCAACGGCACCCCCAGACTCGACGACATCAGCCGACATAGCCACCGAATCGGATGCACTCGCGGCCGCGCCGATCGATGACAAGCTGGCCGGCATTGCCCAACGCCTGAGGCGCACGGACGAACGGCCGGGAGATCCATCCACCGACAGCCGACTGCTGTCGGAGTGGGACCGGACATGGAACGCCATCAAACAGCCGGGCGCGGAAGAACAGGCGCTGCGCGAAGAGATGTTGCCATTGCTTCGTCGCATCCAGAAACGCCACGAGCAATCTGCAAGACCGGAAATGCAGGAAACGACATCCACACCCACTGTCGATACCGCAGCCCTCGACCACCGGCTTGACGAAATCGGGCAAATGCTCGAGCAGGGAGAGCTCGTCGCGGCGCACGAGGCCTTGCGTGAGCTACGAAGCAGGCTCGACAAGATCCCTGGACGTCAGCGCCCTACCCGGATACTCGGGCGACACCAGCGAATGGAAGGCCGGCTGAAGGAAATGCGAAACTGGCAGCACTGGTCAAACAACAAGGTTCGCGATGACTTGATCACGCAGGTCGAACAGCTCCCCGAATCCGATCAGCACCCGGATGCCATCACCGCCGCGCTCAAGGAGGCCCGCTCGGAATGGCAGCGCCTGGAGTCATTGGAGCTGTTTCCCGGCGAAAAGCGGCGCTTTGCCGCCCCGCCGGGCCAGTGGCGGCGTTTCCAGGCGGCCTGCAAACAGGCCTTCGAACAGGCCAGGCCGTTTTTCGAGAAGCGAAGCGAAGTCAAGGAAAACAACCTGGAACTGCTGGAAGCCTTCATCGACAAAGGCATGCAGGCGGCCGATGCCGAATCCCCCGACAGCAGCGAACTGCTCGGCTTCATGCGCAAGGCGCGCCAGGCCATTCGCAGACTCGATGACCTGCCTCCCAAGGCACGCGGCGCATCGGCCGGCAGACTCAAGCAGTTGATGAACCGCCTGTCCGACCGACTCGACGAAGCCTACGAGCAGGTGGAGCTGGCCAAGCGACGACTTGTCGCCGAAGCGCGCGAGCTCGCCCACGAGAAAGACCTGGCAACCGCTATCGACCGTGCCAAGGCGCTTCAGGCCCGCTGGCAACAAGCCGGTAGCGGCCGGCGCCGAATCGAGCAGCAACTGTGGAAGGAATTCCGCGAGCCGATCGACCCGCTGTTCGAACAGCTCGACCATCAGCGCCAGGAAAAAAAGCAGGAACACCAGGAAGCCCTTGCCGAGCTCGAGGCATTGTGTCGCCAGGCCGAGGAACTCGCGGGCCTGGACGATACCGAGCTCGCCGGGGCAGACGGTCGTTTTCGTGGGTTGAGCGACGACTGGCACAGCCGACCGCAACGACCACAGGGTCTGAACAAGCGGTTCACCGCTGCCGAGGAAAAGTTCAGCCGGCGCCTGGGCGAGCTCCGTGACCGGGCGCGCGAGCAGCAGGACCGGGCACTGGATACATTGGCCACCATCATTCAAAAGGCCTGGCGGCAGCGCCTGGAGGCCAATGGAGCGGTGCCCGGACCGGCCGCGGACGACCTGCCACCCTTGGAAGGCAACCCGGTGGCCGAGCGACTCTCCGCCATGCTGGATCGGGTGACCGATGCCGAAGCGGCCGAAGTGGAACGTGATGTTGCGGAAAATGGAGAGTCGGCACGCCAGGTGGCGATCGAGATGGAATTCCTGGCAGGCGTCGAGACACCGAAGGCCGATCGTCAGCAGCGCATGGACTATCAGGTCAAGCGCCTGGCCCGCCAGCTTGGTGATCGTGACGCCCAGCCCGACCTGGCCACCGAATTCGCCGCCCTGCAGGAGCGCTGGTACGACTCGTTCCCCCAGCCGCCCGAGCTGCACGAGGAACTGGCCGAACGGATCGAAAAGTGCCGCAAGGTCCTGCGGTCGATGGTGGGTTGATTACTGAATCCACTCGATGCGCCGGGCGGGGCGAATTGGTCGCACGGTGCAGCCCGAAAGTTACAGAATCAGGGGCGGGGTACACTAGAATAGTCTCATGCCGGAGACCGATCCCTCCCCAACGCCTTTCGTACACCTGCGCCTGCATACCGAGTATTCACTCGAAGACGGCATGGTGCGCATCGGTAAACTGGTCGAGCGAACCGCCGAGCTGGGCATGCCGGCCATCGCCGTCACCGACTGGCACAACCTGTTCGGGCTGGTCAAGTTCTACCGCGCCGCGATCAGCCGTGGCATCAAGCCGATTGCCGGCGCCGACGTACGTATCCAGGATTCCTCCCGCAACGAGGACGCGAGCGTCATCACCCTGCTGGTCCAGGATCAGACCGGTTACCTGAATCTCTGCCGCCTGCTTTCCCGCAGCTTTCTCGACGGGCGGCATCGCGGCCAGCCGCGGATCCATCCGGCCTGGCTCAAGGGCAGCACTGACGGACTCATCGCACTGTTGGGCCGCACCTCGAGCATCGGCGAGGCCATCGGGCACGGACGCAACGGCCTCGCGGCCCAGCAACTGGAAGAATGGCAGGCACTTTTTCCGGACCGCCTCTATCTCGCGCTGGAACGCATGAATCGCGAGGGAGAGCGCAAGATGGAACACGGTTTGCTGAAGCTGGCCACCGACTTCGGCGTGCCCGTGGTGGCCAGCAATGACGTGCGCTTCATCGACAAGAAGGAATTCTTCGCCCACGAAGCGCGGGTCTGTATCCATCAGTCCCGCCTGCTCGATGACAAGCGCCGGTCACGCGAGTACGTGGACCAGCAATACCTCAAAAGCAGTGCGGAAATGCAGGAGGCCTTCGCCGACCTGCCGGTGGCGCTGGAAAACACCCGGCACCTGGCCCAACGGTGCAACCTGGAACTGACCCTGGGCGAATACGCCCTGCCCGCATTCCCCGTGCCCGAGGGAGAAACCGAAGCGGACTTTCTCCGCCGCAAGGCCGCAGAAGGGCTGGACGAGCGACTCGAGCGCCACGGCCTGGCACCAGACACCACTCGCAAGGATTACGACCAGCGCCTGGAGCACGAACTGGAGGTCATCAACTCCATGGGCTTTCCGGGCTACTTCCTCATCGTGGCGGACTTCATTACCTGGGCTCACAACAACGGTGTCCCGGTCGGCCCCGGCCGCGGCTCCGGCGCCGGCTCACTCGTGGCCTGGACCTTAGGCATTACTGGCCTGGATCCAATTCGTTACGAGCTCTTGTTCGAGCGCTTTCTCAATCCTGAGCGCGTTTCGATGCCCGATTTCGATGTCGACTTCTGCGTCGAGGGGCGCGACCGGGTCATCGACTACGTGGCCCAGCGATACGGGCGCAACCAGGTCTCTCAAATCATCACCTACGGGACCATGGCGGCCAAGGCCGTGGTGCGCGACTGCGGGCGCGTGCTCGGCTTCAATTACGGTTTCGTCGACTCCATCGCCAAACTCATCCCCAACAAGCTCGAGATGACGCTGGACAAGGCGCTGGAGGAAGAACCCGAACTCAGGGCGCGCTACGACAACGAGGACGACACCCGTAGCGTTCTCGACCTGGCGCGCTCGCTCGAGGGGCTGGCCCGCAATGCCGGAAAGCACGCTGGCGGACTGGTGATCGCACCCAGCGACCTGACCGATTTCACCCCGCTCTACACCGAACCCGACGGGCACTCGGTCCTGACCCAGTACGACAAGAACGACGTGGAATCGGTCGGGCTGGTGAAATTCGACTTCCTGGGCCTGCGCAACCTCACCATCATCGACTGGACGCTCAAGGCGGTCAACGAGACCCGGAGCCGTCAGGGCCAGGAGGCTCTGAGCCTCGACGACCTGCCGCTGGATGATGCCGAGGCCCTCCGCCTGCTGCAGGCGGCGCACACCACCGCGGTGTTCCAGCTCGAGTCGCCGGGCATGAAGGAGTTGCTGAGGAAACTCAAACCCGACGGCTTTGACGATATTGTCGCAGCCGTTGCGCTCTATCGACCCGGGCCGCTGGATGCTGGCATGGTCGACGAGTACATCAATCGCAAGCACGGCAAGGCACAGGTCAAGTATCCGCATCCCAAGACCGAACCCATCCTCAAGCCGACCTACGGCGTGATCCTGTACCAGGAACAGGTCATGCAGATCGCCCAGGAACTGGCCGGGTACAGCCTGGGCGGTGCCGATCTGCTCCGGCGCGCGATGGGCAAGAAGAAACCGGAGGAAATGCAGCGCCAGCGCGAGATCTTCATCAAGGGCGCGGCAGATAACGACATCCCCAAGGAACAGGCCGAACCCATCTTCGACCTGATGGAGACCTTCGCGCGCTACGGCTTCAACAAGTCACACTCGGTCGCCTACGCCCTGGTCGCCTACCAGACCGCCTGGCTCAAGGCCCATTACCCGGCCGAGTTCATGGCGGCCGTGTTGTCGGCCGACATCGACAAGACCGACAAGATCGCCAACCTCATCGAGGATTGCCGCCTGATGGACCTGGAGATCCTGCCGCCCGACGTGAATCATTCCCACTACCGTTTCCAGGTCGAGGACGGCGCAATCCGCTACGGCCTGGGTGCGCTCAAGGGCGTCGGCCGAGGTGCCATCGAGAACCTGATCGAGGTTCGCGGGCGCGTCGGCGGCTTCTCCTCGCTGGCGGGGATGTGCCGCGAAATCGATCTGTCACGCCTCAACCGCCGCACTCTGGAAACACTCATACGCGCCGGTGCGGCCGACTCCCTTCACCCCAACCGTGCAGCGCTCATGCAGGCACTGCCCGACGTCCTCAGTGAGGCTGAACGCTTCCAGTCCGACCGCGAGGCCGGGCAAAGCAGCCTGTTCGGTGGTGCGGAGTCAACCGCCGGCAAGCAGGCCGACGACGAGGATGTCAGGCCCCTGCCCAATGTACCCGACTGGACTTCACGGCAACGGCTGCGCGCCGAGCGCGAAACTCTGGGCCTGTACCTCTCCGGCCACCCCATGGACGAGCTGCGCGATGAATTGGCCGAGGTCACGACGACCACCCTGGACCATATCGGCGATCGACTGGGTAGTGCGAACGGAAACGGGAATGGTTACAAGGGCCGCGGACGGGGCGTGGAGATGACCCTGGCCGGACTGGTCATGGCAGTTCGAAAGCGCCCCGGAAAGGGGGCGTTCGTGGCCATCGACGACGGCACGGCGCGACTGGAGGTCGCCATCTTCGATTCGCTCTACAACCAGATCGCCGACCGCCTGGTGGCCGACGAGATCCTCTTGGTTCGCGGCCGTGTCGAGGTCGACGACTTTCGCGGTGGATTTCGCATGGTCGCGGATGAAATCCTCGACGTGGACCAGGCCAGGGAACGATTCGCGCGCGGCTTGGAAATCGAGCTCCTGCACCCCCCCGTGGAATTCGACCACGATCTCGCCGCCGCCATGCAGCCCTATCGCACGGGCAGAACGCCGGTACTCGTTCGCTATCGCAACGAAGCGGCACAGGCGTTATTGAAACTGGGAAGCGACTGGCAGATTGCGCCGTCATCGGAATTGCTGGCGGCAGTCTCCGGCCTGGAGGGTGTCGCCAGAGTGCGCTTACGCTACTGAAACCGGGTCAGAAGCTGGCGGCGCGAGCCGACTGGTTGATCAACAGCCGACCGGTCGTGTAGCAGGCGTTGAGAAAGGCGGCCACGGTCTCCACCGCCTCGCCGGACTGCCGATGCAGATCGTCGAGCGTGATGGGAGTGCGAATCAGGGCCTGCGCCAGGGCCTGGAAGCGCTGGTTATCCCGGGCCTGGGGCGGCACTTGGGTCAGCATGAACTCAAAGCCGCCGAGCAGGTCCGGATGCAGCTTGCCGCGCGACTGTGCGAGCCCGGCAAACCACTTCAGTTCCGCCAGCGATCGCTGATGCATACCGGCGGTCCGCTCGACCAGTTCCCCGCTGTCCAGGGCAACACCGGCCGCATCGGTCAATGGCTGGGCAAACATGACGGGGGTCACGTCGGTGATCGCGCCATCGTAGAACCAGGTACCGGAACCGGGGTCGATGATCAGCTCGGGCCAGCCCTGCTCGCTGATCATCACGGGTGTCGTCCAGGTGCCTCGACGAAGGTGCTCGGCCAGGGTGCAATGGCCATCGCTCATTTCCAACCCTTCCCACAATGGTTCCTCGGGCTGAGGGTCGGAGTTTTCGAGCACTTCCTGCTGGTCTCCCCGGGCAAGCAAGGAAAGCAACTCGAGAAACTCGCGTGAGCGCAAAGGTTTGCGGAGCTTGTACCGTGCCGGAAAATCATGTTGCCGGGTCAGCGCGACGACATCATCACCGCCGGCCGCTTCCCAGATTTCCGCTCCGGCCGAAGAGTCGACGTCGATCACGGTGAACTGCCCGCCGATCCGGTCCGTCACCTGCCAGGCAGGCTCACTGCCCGCAAGATTGAGCAGGGAACGCATCACCGTCAGTTCCTTCTGGCCGGCATGCAGGACGGATAGGGTCAGAATATCGGGCATGAAAAGCGGATTCAGGGGTTGGATCTTGTTGACCAGAATAGCGTCAGCGCGGGAAAAACCCAAGAAAAATCAGCGAGAAACGGTTCACACTTTCCGAACCCGGAAGATCCGAAAAATCAGGTTTTCAGACACTCGAGCAGGCGCCGCACCTCGACCATGGCGGTGGCCAGGACCCGCTCGATCTCCTTCAGCGTGATCGGCTCCTGCTCCAGCCCGGCTGCCGGATTGGCCACCGCGCATAGACTCGCGTAATCCAGTCCGGCCTCACGCGCCAGGGCGGTTTCGGGCATGCCGGTCATCCCCACGATCGAACACCCATCTCGGGCGAGTCGCGCTATTTCCGCCGAGGTTTCCAGTCTGGGCCCCTGCGTGACGGCCATGCAGCCTTTCGTTTCCATCTCGACACCGGCTGCCTGTCCCGCATCGAGCAATGACTCACGAAGCATGCCCTCGAACGGGTGGGCGAACTCGACATGCAACAACGGCGACTCCGCGTCGTCGCTGAAGGCATGGGCACGACCCCAGGTGTAATCGATCAACTGATCCGGCACGACAAGTCGGCCAGGTTCAAGCGATGGATCGATGCCGCCGACGGCGTTGATCGAGATGATGCGCTTCACGCCGAGCCGCCTGAGGCCGTCGATATTGGCGCGATAGTTGATGCGATGAGGCGGAATACGGTGAGGGCGTCCGTGCCGGGCGAGAAACCACGCCTCCGTGCGGCCAAGCGAGACCAGTGCAACCGGCGCAGACGGCTCGCCCCAGACGCTCTCCAGCTCACGCTCGCCGCGCGCCTGAAACAACTCCAGCGCACCCGTGCCACCAATCACTGCCAGTTCAGTCATTGCCTAAACAGCCCAGATCTCGTCGAGTTGACGCCAGTAACCGTGCAGATCCATCCCGCAACCAAACACGTAACGGTCGGGGACTTCGAGGGCATGGTCATCGACGCAGTCGCGACCGAGGCCACGCTCATGCCGCTTGAGTGCAAGCACAACCGTGGTCAGGCTGGCGACACCATCGGCCAGAAGCCTCTCGCGCACCGCCTCCATGGTGTAACCCTCGTCAAAGATATCGTCGATAAGCAATACGTGCCGGTCATGGAGCCTTTCCGGGCCTGGTACGTGCACCCAGTCGATACCGCCACCGGTCTTTCGCTCCCGGTATCGGGTGGCATGAATGTATTCGAACGACATCGGGCGCCGCATGCGGCGGGTCAGTTGTACGGCCGGGTACATCCCGCCATTCATCAGCACCACCGCAACGACGGGGCGATCAGCGGGCAAGCTGGCCTCGACACGGCTCGCCTGCCGGTCCAGGGCTGCCGAGACCTCTTCCGCCGACACGACACACTCGGCCTGCTCCGGCCAGCGACCCGCCGACTCACTGCCCATTCGGAACGTTTTCCCGACCCTGCTGGCGCGCCATCTCTTCGGCCATCTCCAACTTCAGTGTGCGTGTCGGGAAGGCAATTTCGGCGCCGTTGCGCTCGATGATTTCGCCGATGCTCAGCAGCACTTCCTCACGCACCTGGTGATACTCGGTCCAGACCACGGTCTTCGTGAAGCAGTAGACCATGATGTCAAGCGAGTGCGACCCGAACACGTTGAAGTGCACCATGGTCGTTTGCGTGGTATCCAGGTCGGGGTTGTCGTGAATGTAGTCCCGGATCTCGTCCACGATCTTGCGCGTTTTGGCGAAGTCATCGTAACGGATGCCGATATGTTCGAAGATCTGGCGATGAGTCATGCGTGAGGGGTTCTCCACGGTAATGGTGGTGAACGTCGCGTTGGGCACGTACATCGGTCGCTTGTCGAACTTGCGAATGGTGGTCATGCGCCAGCCGATATTCTCCACCGTACCTTCGATCTCCTGGTCGGGCGAGCGCACCCAGTCACCGACCGAGAAGGGTCGATCGAGAAACACCATGAATCCGCCGAAGAAGTTGGCCAACAGGTCGCGTGCGGCAAGACCGACGGCAATACCGCCCACGCCACCGGCGGCCAGAAACCCGGAAATGGGAATATCGAGGATGCTGAGGGTGGTCAGTGCACCGGTCAGCAGTACGGCAATGCGCACGATCCGCCCGAGCACGCTGACCGTGGTGATGTCGACCGACTCGTTGCGCTTGCGCCGCTCGGCGATAAAGGCCTTCTCGAAACCGGTCGCCAGGCGGAAGAAGAACCAGGTGGCCGCAATGACCAGGCCAAGCTGCTGCAAGACACCGAGGAAACCGGGATCGAAACCGATCGCATCGGTGTGGGGCGCGGCCACACGAGCAGCCATGACGATGCCTTGCCACCAAATCAGCAGGGACACCGGACGCTTGCCGGCGTAGACCACCGCATCGTCCCACATATGGCTGGTTTTCTCGGCCAGCCCCTCCAGCCGGTTGACGAACAGCCGGTAGATGAACTCCAGCAACAACGCCACCAGGATGATGACGAACGCCTGCAGAATCCAGCCCGGCAGCCCCACCAGATCGCTCACGTTCTCGACGATATCGACCACTTCTTCCATGATTACTCGCTCAGTTTTTCGAGAGACTCGCGCCAGGAGCGAAACTCCGGCACGGTCAGTTGTTCTTCCAGGGATGCCATCGGCCGACCATACAAGCCTTCCAGCCTGCCGGCAGCGGGTGTCGCCAGCTCCAGGTCACCTTCGAGCAGACCGGCCACCGAAGCGGGCCGGCAGACCAGCACGGCCTCACATCCTGCCGTCAGCGCCAGGCGCAGGCGCCCGGGCAGGTCGCCCCCGGGTGCGGCTCCCAGCATGTCGAGATCGTCGGATACGACCACACCGGCAAAATCAAGCTCGGTGCGCAGACATCGACCGATCCACTCCCTGGAGAAACCGGCCGGAGACTCGTCGCGGGCCGGGTAGCAAACGTGGGCCACCATAACGCCATCGAGTTGCGACGCAAGGGTGGCAAAAGGCTGCAGGTCGACTGCCAGTTCCGACAATGACCGCCGATCGACCACGATTTCATGGTGCGAATCGGCCACGACCGATCCGTGTCCTGGAAAGTGCTTGCCACAGGACCTCATCCCGGCATCACGCATACCGGCCAGGTAAAAAGTACCCAGATCGCAAACGACATCCGGATCAGTCCCCAGGGCGCGATCACCGATCACTTCACTGCCGCGATCGAGGTCGAGTACCGGTGCCCAGCTCAAGTCAATGCCGTGCTCCAGCACCTCGGCGGCCATCACCCGCCCGTGGCGATAGGCCAGGTCACGCGCGCGATCCGGGTAGTCGTGGTAATAGCGACCGAGTCGGCCCAGCGGCGGCAAAGCGGTGAAGCCGTCGCGGAAGCGCAGCACCCGTCCGCCTTCCTGGTCGACCGTGATCAACAGTCGCGGCGATCGCAACTCGGAGATGGCTGCGCACAACTCCCGCAATTGCGAGGGGCATTGGTAATTGCGGCTGAACAGGATGACGCCGCCGACGGCCGGATGGCACAGTTGTTTCCGGGTCAGCTCGTCCAGCTCGAGACCATCGATGCCGACGATCAACGGCCCCAGAGGTTGTACGGCGCTACTCATCGGCGTTCGAACAGTGCGATGGACTCGACATGGGCGGTATGCGGGAACATGTCGGCAATACCGGCATTGCGCAGCCGAAAACCGTATTCCCTCACCAGCTCTCCGGCATCCCGCGCCAGCGTGGCCGGGTTGCAGGAAACGTAAACCACCCGCCTTGCCCCGCTGCCGGCCACCACCGGCAGGATCTCGAGCGCGCCCGAGCGCGGTGGGTCGATCAGCACCTGGTCGAAACCGGCCCGATACCAGGGCCGGGTGGAGACGTCCTCGACCAGGTTGGCGACTTCCCAGTCGATGTTGTTCAGGCCATTTCTCTGTGCGTTGTCGCGTCCGGCCTCGATCAGCTCCGCGGCTCCTTCGACACCGGTCACATGACCGGCCCGTGTGGCCAGCGGCAGTGTGAAATTGCCCAGCCCGCAAAACAGGTCGAGCACCCGATCATCCGGACCGGGGGCCAGCAGGTCCACGGCTTTGGAAACCAGCGCCCGATTGATCGCGGCATTGACCTGGATGAAATGCTGCGGGTGAAAGGCGAGATCGAGATCGAACTCGTCGAGCCGGTAGTTCAACTGGTGCTCGTCAGGACAAAGCCGATGAACCGTCGTCGGGCCCTTGGGCTGCAGGTAAACGGCGATGTCGTTGTCGGCCGACCAGGCCTTCAGGGCCTGTTCGTCCTCGGCTGTCAGCGGGCGCAGGTGCCGGATAACGATGGCCGAGCCTTCGTCACCGCTGGCGGTTTCGATCTGCGGTACGGCATCTGCCACCGACAGGGTGCCCAGCAGTTGCGACAGGCTGAGCAGCCGATTGCTGAAGTCCGGATGCAACACGCGGCAGTTGCCGACATCGGCCACAAACCGCCCCTGCGGTTCGCGGAATCCCACAAGCACCCTACCCTTGCCCTTGACCAGGCGGGCGCTGAGACGGCTGCGCCGGCGATAAAACCAGGGTTCGGCTGCAATCGGGTCCCACCATTCTTCCGGCGTCACTTCACCGATTCTTGTCAGGTTGTCGACCAGGCGCTTGTGCTTCCATTCGAGCTGAGCGTCATGGTCAAGATGCTGCAACGCGCAGCCGCCGCAATGATCGAACCAGGGGCACTCCGGTTCGACCCGATCGCTTGAAGGCTCGAGGACCTTCTCGCAGGTGGCCTCGTCAAATCGGCGATTGCGATCGATCAGGCGGGCGGATACCCGCTCGCCCGGCAATGCGCCGTGCACGAACACCGCTTTTTCCTGGTGGCGCCCTACCCCGCGCCCGTCGTGTGACAGGTCGGTGATCTCGATTTCGATTGGTTCTGCCGGCAACTTGCGGCGTCGTCTTGACATGATTTCTTGTTCAGTTCGTTGGTTCGTTGATTCGATGGCCGTTTGGTCCGTGGACTCATGAAAAGCAAAAAGGGCCCGCCTCCACCAAGGATGGCAAGCCCGGATGTTGACCGTTGATATGGCGGTCAGTCGAAGTTGAACGAACCAACGAACAAACCAATCAACAAACAAACCATTACTTCTGCGTCCAGGAGCCATCGCCCCCCTGGTAGTACCAGCCATCACGGGCATTGGCAATCCACTGACGGGCGAAGGTCTGGCGAATTTCCTCTTCCCACTCGGGATGACCGTTGGCGATGGCAATCTCCCGGTAAACGGCATTACGGTCCGAGTTCTCTTCGGACACCACCCGCTCGAGATTGCGGCGATCGGCCAGCCCGACGGCGGAGCGGTCGCGAATCTCGACCAGTCCATTGCGCGTCAGGCCGATGGCGCCGGCATCGTACCAGTCCGCCAGGTGCTCGCGGTGGCGCTCGGCCATTCGCTGCTTGATGGCCTGCACCTGGGGCGTATCGATATTGATGTTGGGCTGCTGCGCGTAGGCCGAACTGATCAGGCTCACGGACAGAAAACCGCTACCGCCCGCATTCGGCTCAGGGGCCGGCGGCCTTTCGGCGGCCTCGCCAATGACATCCTGAATGAAACGATCGGCGGCGCGCTCCGCGGCCGCTTCCGGAAAGTAGACGTTGATGGTCACGCAGGCGGCCAGCGCCAGCGTGAAGGCGATGATAGTGAGTGATACCAGTCGGTTCATGGCCCGAAATCTCCTTGAGGACTGCTCGGCCCCGTGATCGGTGACCGCACCAGTGTTGGCCGTCACTGCTGAATTGGTGCTGAATAGTCTAGTTGGAAAGAGGGCAAGAGGGGAAGAGGAATCAACCGACTTCACGGGCCATGGCCAGAGCATCGGTGAGGCGGCGGCAGCCGCGCAGTGTCATGCGTGTCCGCACACCCTTGAGATTGCCCTCGGGCACCAAGGCCGTTTCGAAGCCCTGGCCGGCAGCCTCCCGCAGCCGCTCCTCGCCGTTGTAGACGGGACGGAGTTCACCGGCCAGGCCGACCTCACCGAATGCCACCAGCTTCTGCGGCAACGGCTTCTCCCGCAGCGATGACTGCAGGGCCAATGCAATGGCCAGGTCGCTGGCCGTCTCGGTAACGCGGATTCCGCCGGCGACGTTGATGAACACGTCCTGGTCGGCGATTGCGATGCCGGCATGGCGGTTCATCACCGCCAGCAGCATGGCCAGCCGGTTCGGATCGATGCCCACGGCCACGCGCCTGGGGTTGGACAGGCTGGAGGGAGCCACCAGGGCCTGGACCTCGACCATCATCGGGCGCGTTCCCTCACGAGTGACCAGTACGCAACTTCCTGGCGCCGGCTCGGACTGTCCCGAAAGGAAGATGGCCGATGGATTGCCCACCGCCTTGAGGCCCTTGTCGGTCATGGCGAAAACGCCCAGCTCGTTGGCGGCACCGAAACGATTCTTCACCGCCCGGATCAGGCGGTAACGACTGCCCGAGTCCGATTCGAAGTACAAAACGGCGTCAACCATGTGTTCGAGCACACGCGGACCCGCCAGCGCCCCTTCCTTGGTCACGTGACCGACCAGCACCACCGCGCATCCGGTCTGCTTGGCGAACTGCACCAGGCGCGCGGCACATTCGCGCACCTGGGCGACGGCACCCGGTGCCGACTGCAAGGCCTCGGTCCAGAGGGTCTGGATGGAATCCACGACCATGAAAGCCGGCTTGCGCTCGGCAGCCGTGGCCAGCACCGTTTCCAGGCTCGTCTCGGTCAGGCAATCCAGCCGCTCCGGATCCAGCCCCAGGCGCCTGGCGCGCATGGCCACCTGTGCCGCCGACTCCTCGCCGGTGACGTAGAGACTGCCGTGTCCGGCCGCAAGCACATCCTGAACCTGCAGCAGCAAGGTGGACTTGCCGATACCGGGATCTCCGCCCAGCAGCACGACCGAACCCGGAACCAGCCCGCCCCCAAGCACACGATCGAGCTCGGTCAGGCCCGATGAAAGTCGCGCGGTCGCTTCGTCGGCCTGCACATCGGCGAGGCTCAGGACTTTCGCCGAGGCCACACCCGTCCAGTTGCCGCGGCCCTTCGGCCCCTTGACCGCGGCCGGTTCTGCCACGCCCTCCTCCAGCGAATTCCACGCCTGACAGTCCGGGCATTGCCCGGACCACTTGGGAAACGATGCGCCGCACTCGCGGCAGGTATAAACGGACTTCGTTTTTGGCATCGTGTCATTCTAAGGGAGCGAGCCCCGGCGATCCTCCCCGTTTTACATTTCCACATTTCACCTTTTACCGTCCCGCCGATTCCCTGTACCTTTACCCACATGAACCCGAAGGAACAACCCATCATCGGTGAATCCCCCGCCTTCCTGACGGTACTCGAGGAGGTTTCGAGGGCTGCCTCGCTGCATCGGCCCGTACTGATCGTCGGAGAACGCGGCACGGGCAAGGAAGTAGTGGCGGAAAGGTTGCACTTCCTGTCGACGCGATGGGAAGGGCCACTGGTACGCGTCAACTGCGCGGCCATCAGCGAATCCCTGCTGGAGTCGGAACTCTTCGGACACGAGGCCGGGGCATTTACCGATGCGGCCAGGCAACACAAGGGCCGCTTCGAGCAGGCCGACGGCGGCAGCCTGTTCCTCGATGAACTGCCCAGCACCTCGATGGCGGTACAGGAGAAGATCCTGCGGATCATCGAGTACGGCCAGTTCGAACGACTGGGTTCTTCGCGGGCGGTGGAAGTCGATGTCCGCATCATCGGCGCCAGCAACGTCGACCTGCCTGCCCTGGCCGAGGAAGGGAAATTTCGCGCCGACCTGCTCGATCGGCTGGCCTTCGATGTAATTACCCTGCCGCCACTGCGGGAAAGGCAGGAAGACATCCTTCCACTTGCGGAACACTTTGCCATGCGCATGAGCCGGGAACTCGGGCGGGAACTCTTCGCCGGTTTTGCCCCAAAAGCGGTCGATGCACTTCACCGGCATGCCTGGCCCGGAAACGTTCGCGAGTTGAAGAACACCGTTGAACGCGCCGTCTACAGACTGGAAGGCGAAGACGAACCGATTCTCGATCTGCAGTTCGATCCGTTCGACTCGCCGTATCGTCCGGGCCTGGTCTCCCGGCCAATGGCAAGCCCCGAGCAGCCCGCCAGTCCCGCACCGGACCGCCCAATCAACTTGCGGCGCCACCTCGACCAGGAAGAACGACGCCTGGCCATGGCTGCTCTGGAACGAAGTCGTGGGCACCAGGGCAAGGCGGCCCGGTCACTGGGACTGACCTATGACCAGTTCCGCGGCATTCTGCGCAAGCATGACCTGATCGGAAAACATACCGATCAGTCCTGATCGGCCAGCTCCACTCGATTACGACCTCTTTTCTTCGCGACGTACAGTGCGTCATCGGCGCGCTTGAGCAGGCTGCCAAACTCGATTTCGTTGCCTCGCTTTACGGCCACCCCGATGCTGACCGACAGGGGCAACTCGAGGGACTCGATCATCAATGGCGACGAGCACACGTTGCGGCGCAGCTTCTCGGCCACTTCCATCGCCTGGTCATCCTGGACTCCCCTGAGAACAACCGCGAACTCCTCGCCACCCGTCCGACCGACCAGATCATCCGGACGCAGTGACTGTCGGCAGATCCTGGCAAAGCGCTTCAGTGCTTCGTCGCCGACCGGGTGACCGTGGTTGTCGTTGACCAACTTGAAGTGGTCGAGATCCATCAGCAACAAGGTCATGGCCTGCTTTCTTTCGCTGGCCTCGTCGAACAGCATCCCGGCCTGCTCGAGGAAGGCTCTCCGGCTTCGCACACCGGTCAGTGAATCGGTACTGACCAGCCGCCTGAGCTCTTCCTCCACGCGGATGCTCTGAATCGCTCCACCGATCACGCCGGCGGCGACCTGAAGGGCGTCGATTTCCGGCTGGCTCCACTGACGCCGTCCCGAACAGTCGTCGAAACCGATCTGACCCCAGAATTTTCCGTCCTGGAAGATAGGTACGACAACGATCGACTCGATTTCCTGCGGTTCGAGCAGATCGCGCTCAGGCTGAGGCATTTCATCGACTAGGCCATGCACGACCTCGCCCGATTCGAGCACGCGACGCCAGTTGGGAATGATCTGGTCATAATCCATGCCCTGCATGGCCGGGTTACCAAGCTCCGACTGTATACCCGGCCCGCACCACTCGTAACGCTGGCTGGTCAGCAATCTTCCGGACCGTCGGTCCCGATGATTCTCGAATACGTAGACACGATCGGCGCCCACGGCCCGGCCCAGCGCTGCCAGCGCCGGCTCCATCACTGTATCCTTGTCCGACGCGCTGAAGAGCTTTCGGGCCGCTTGCGCAAGGGCATGGAGGATTGCCTCACGTGCCTGGCGTTCCTGCTCGGCGCTGACCCTGGCGCTGACATCGCGCGAACTACCCTGGATACCGATCACCCGGCCCTTGCCATCCACCACCAGCGAAGCGATGATTTCCACCGCTTTCTCTTCACCGTCGGCGCACTGCTGACGCACCTGAATACGCTGTGCGCGGGACTGTTCAAAGCGACCTTCATGGTAGGCACCGACCCGCTTTTCGATGAGCCGAAGAATGCGCTCGCGTTGCTCAGGGATGATCGAGTCAAGAAAGGTCTCGGACATTGCCTCCCGTACTGAAATCCCCCGCAACCGAGTGACCGAAGGACTGATGTAGGAGTAGTCGAGCGCCGGCCAGTTCACCGTCCAGATCACGTCAGAGGCATTTTCGGCCAGCAGACGGTATCGATTTTCGGAACTACTCAGATCCAGGACCGTGGCGTCCCGCTTATCGGCATACTCGCCACGGCCGACGCGCCGCCGCATGAGATAACGACATGTGACAGCACCGGCCAGGGCAGCCGCCACGACAGCCGGAAGGATGACGATCCATTGCATCAAGGCACAAGAGTCATGATCGCGTCTGGTTGCAGCATACACTGAAAACTCTTTCCAGCCACCCCCAGGCCCCATATGTTGACGGCGGCACAAGTGATCCCTGTTTCCTGCGAGCCGGTGCTGCAGCGATCCTGGTCAAGGGCTATACTCGAAACTGACTCCGTGATCGGCAGGCAAGCCATCGGCAGCGACATGCGTTCAGGCAGGGAACTCACGGTCAGGCTGGCAATGACACCGCGGCAAGTGATTGCATCACGGGGACGAGGCGCCCTGTTCGTCGCCTTGCTGGTGCATGCAATCGGTGGACTCATTGCCGTTCCAAGCACCTGGGCATCGGATACCGAACGGGTGTTGCAGATTGGCCTTTATCAGAACGAACCCAAAGTCTACATTCAAGGCGACGGCAGTCCGGCCGGACTGTTCGTCGATATTCTCGGCGAGATGGCCCAACGGGAAGACTGGCAACTGGAGTTCCGCCAGTGCTACTGGCGCGAGTGCCTGCAAATGCTCGAAACCGGCCAGCTCGACCTCATGCCCGATGTCGCTCCGTCTACTGAACGTCGTGACTTGTATGCATTCAATGCCGTGCCGGTCACACAGGCCTGGAGTCAGCTCTATAGTTCAGCCGATCAGAGCGTCATCGAACTCGACGATCTTCATGGCCTGCGCATCGCAGTGCTGGAAGACTCCGCTCAGCAACATTACCTCGCAGGGATGATCGAGAACCGGCAACTCGATGCCGAACTTCTCCGTGTAAGCACGATGATCCAGACCCTGGAGGCAGTCAGCAACGGTGATGCCAACGTTGCTGCAACCAACAATTTTTTCGGCGGGCGAATGGCCAGCCGCTTCGGGCTGGTGGAAACACCGGTCACGTTCGACCACACCAGCCTGCATTTCGCTGCACCCGCAGATCGAAACATCGAGATCCTGGCAACCATCGATGACTACCTCGACGCCTGGAAATCGGACTCGGAGTCACCGTACTACACCGCAATACTCAAGGCCGTTACATTGCCATCCCCCCCCGGAACTCCCGGCTGGCTCTATCCCGTCACCACAGCTGCAATCGGCATCGCCGCGGTGTCCACGCTGCTGCTCTACCTCATGCGAGGTCGACTGCAGACGCAAACCAAGCGGCTCGCCCGCTCAGGGCAACAACTGGAGCATCTTCTTGCCAGCAGCCCTGTGATTCTGTACTCGCTGCGTGGCCGGGACATGCAAATCGAGTGGGTCAGCGGAAACGTGGAGCGCATCCTGGGATTCTCCCGCTCGACCGTCATGGAGGCCGATTGGTGGGAACGACAGGTCCATCCCGAAGACAGGCGTTCGGCCGTTCGCCGGTCCACCCGGATTTTCAGCGAGCAACACAATACACGTGAATATCGCATTCATGACGCCGATGGCAAGGTCCGGCATATTCGTGATGAAATGCGTCTGCTCTACCCGGGTTCAGGCAACGGGGAACCGATGATCATCGGTAGCTGGACCGACATGAGCGAAGAACACGAGCGTCGCCAGGAACTCGACTTTCTGTCCACCCACGACCCGAAAACGGGGTTTCCGAACCGCAACCTCCTCGCCGATCGTCTCAAGCAGGCTCTCGCCCGAGCCGACCGCAAGCATTCGAGCGTGGTGGTCGTGCTCATCGACCTCGACCGGTTTCGCCACATCAACGATACGCTCGGAATCAGCACAGGTGACCAGGTGCTGCTGGAAATCGCCAACCGACTCCGGACCGCCTGGAACGAGGAAGCCACCATCGCCCGGGTCGGCAGCGACGAATTCTGCATCATAATTGAGGCTGACGTGGCCGATGTGGACATCAAGGACTTGCTGTCTCCGCTGCGCTCGGAGCTCGCACGACCGGTTCAAATCGACGAGCGGACTCTGGTCGTCAGCGCCAGCATCGGCATCTCGACCTACCCCCGTGACGGGCACAACCGCGAAAGCCTGATGGCGGCCGCCGAACTCGCGCTGGAAGCGGCCCGCCGCGCCGGCGGCGATTCTGTTCGCTACTACGAGGCCGCGCTGAGTGAGCAGAGCAGCCGGCGTCTGCTTCTGGAGAATGAACTGCGTCACGCGGTAACCGGTAATGAGCTGGAACTCTATTTCCAGCCGCAATTCCGCTTGTCCGATCGCACCATACAGGGCATGGAGGCGCTGGTTCGATGGAAACATCCCCAGCGCGGCCTGGTCTCGCCCGGCGAGTTCATTCCACTGGCCGAGGAAACCGGGCTGATCGAGAAGATCGACCAGTGGGTGCTGTTCGAAGCCTGTCGCCAGATCGCCGACTGGGATGCCAGCGGCTTCCGGGTTCCAAGAGTCGCGGTAAACCTGTCGCCGAGGGAGTTTCACGATGACTCCCTCGTCGAACGTGTCATCGAGGCGCTGTCGACAAACGGGTTGAGTGGCGAGCGACTCGAGGTAGAAATCACCGAAACCATGCTGATGGAGTTTCCCGAACGTGCCATGAGGGTCGTGCACAGGCTGGAGTCCCTCGGCATCAACTTGTGCATGGACGACTTCGGCAGCGGTTACTCCAATCTCGCATTCATTCGTCGACTGCCGTTGCACCAGCTCAAGATCGATCGGTCCCTGATCAGGGAAATCGAACAGTCGCGACATAACCGGCTCATCATCCAGGCCATTGTCGCCATGGCCGAGGCACTCGAACTCGAACTCGTTGCTGAAGGGATCGAAACGGCGCAACAGTTGGATTTCCTGATTCAGGCCGGTTGCAGGGTCGGGCAAGGCTTCATCCTTGGCAGACCCCTGCCCGCCAGTGCAATCGACCAGCTGCCGGCCACCCGAAGCGTCTGACAGGGAGAGACGACCATGAGCACACGTGCGGCAACCCTGGCCGAACCGTCCGAATGGCCAGCATCACTTGTCGAGGAACTCAACCGTTGTCGCCACGTCGCCGTGCTCACCGGTGCCGGCGTCAGCGCAGAATCCGGCATTCCGACCTTTCGCGATGCCCACACCGGCATGTGGGCACGCCATGACCCGATGACGCTGGCCTCTCCCCAGGGCTTCGAACAAGACCCCGAGACCGTATGGCAGTGGTACCAGTGGCGACGCCAGCTGATTGCAAACAACCACCCCAATGCCGGTCACCAGGCGCTGGCCCGGTTGCAGGGACTGGTCTCCGAATTGACACTGGTCACGCAGAACGTGGATGGATTCCACCAATTGGCCGGGTCCGAGCGGGTGCTGGAACTGCACGGCAACATCCACCGCAACATCTGCTCGGTCACCGGCGAGCTGATCGACGCCGAATGGATGCAGCAGCACGACGGCCAACGCCCGCCGCCATCGCCGCATCATCCCCGCGGGCTGGCCCGGCCGGACGTGGTCTGGTTCGGAGAGGCCCTGGACTCGTCCATCCTGGAAGCGGCATTCACCGCCGCATCGCAGTGTGACCTGATGCTGATCGTCGGCACGGCCGGGTCCGTGCAGCCGGCCGCCAGTATCCCGGTGATGGCGAAGGATCACGGGGCCGTTCTGGTCGAAATCAATCCCGAAAACAGCGAACTGACCGCTCTGGCCGACTGGCGCCTGGCCGGGCCGGGCACGAAATGGCTTCCCGCACTTGTCGACAAGCTGGCCGCGACACATTGATATAATGCTTCTTTTCCCATTTCCGGAGTGATCCCATGACCCAGACGATGCGTGCGCTGGTCAAGCCCACGGCTGCGCCCGGCCTGGAAATCCGAGAAGTTCCTGTCCCCTCGGCAGGTGCCGGCGAAGTGTTGATCAAGCTGGAAAAGACCGCCATCTGCGGCACCGACCTGCACATCTACCAGTGGGACGAATGGTCACAGCGCACCATCCAGCCACCCCTGATCCTCGGCCACGAGTTCGTCGGCCGCATCGTCGCCATCGGCGACGGCGTGCGCGGCTACGAAGAGGGTCAGCGTGTCAGTGCCGAAGGCCACGTGGTCTGCGGCGTGTGCCGCAATTGCCGCGCCGGCAAGCAGCACCTGTGCCCGCATACCGAGGGTATCGGCGTCAACCGGGATGGCGGATTCGCCGAGTACGTGGTCGTGCCGGCTACCAACCTCTGGCCCATCCCCGACGAGATCCCGTCGGAACTCGCCGCCTTCTTCGACCCCTTCGGCAATGCCGCGCACTGCGCGCTGCAGTTCGACCTGGTCGGCGAGGACGTGCTGATCACCGGCGCCGGTCCCATCGGCATCATTGCTGCCGGCATCGCAAAGCATGTCGGCGCGCGCCATATCGTGGTCAGCGACATCAACGATTATCGCCTTGACCTGGCGAAGGAAATGGGGGCGACGCGAACCATCAATGTTCAGCGCGAAAAATTGACCGACATCCTCGAAGAACTCAACATCGACGGCTTCGATGTCGGCATGGAGATGTCGGGCAATCCGCACGCCTTCCGCGACCTGCTCACCTGCATGTACCACGGCGGCAAGGTCGCCCTGCTCGGCCTGCTGCCCAAGGATGCCGGCATCAACTGGGACCAGGTGATCTTCAAGGGCCTGGAGGTACACGGCATCTACGGCCGGCGCATGTACGAGACCTGGTACAAGATGACCCAGATGCTCCTGACCGGCTTCCCGCTGGAGAAAACCCTGACCCATCAGATCCCCATCGACGACTTCGAGCGTGGCTTCGAGCTGATGGCCTCAGGGCAATGCGGCAAGGTCGTCTGCGACTGGACCGGAGAAATCAAACCCGCCGCGTGATTGGCTTGACATCGATTAAGCCTGTAGACAACGGTATTACAACCACGTGTGACACGAAGACCACGAAGGAGAGCACGAAGCACAC
>SKSJ01000143.1 GCA_007123055.1 Wenzhouxiangella sp.
ATATGTACGACGAGAAACTCGGCAAGATCCACTTCTGGTGGTCGACCATTTCGGTCAACGTGCTGTTCTTCCCGCAGCATTACCTCGGCCTGGCCGGCATGCCGCGACGCATTCCCGACTACGCCATCCAGTTCACCGAGTTCAACATGATCTCGTCGATCGGTGGCTTCGCCTTCGGCTTCGCCCAGCTCTTGTTCGCATTCATCGTCTGGAAGTGCGTACGTGGCGGCGCCACGGCCACAGCCCAGGTCTGGGAGGGTGCCCGTGGTCTGGAGTGGACCGTGCCCTCGCCCGCTCCGCTGCATACTTTCGATACCCCACCCAAGGTGGATGACAGCGTGACGGCTCACAAGGACGAGTTGAGCTGACAAAGGATATGTCGAGCGTGAAGAATCACGAACCGGACAATCGGCAGCGACGCAAGTCGATCATTCGTACCGCACTGGTACTGTTCGCTGTGGTCGTGCTGATTTACCTGGTCTTCGTCGGACAAGGCATCTGGAGCTACTTCGCGTCATGAGCGAGACTGCACACGACAAACGCAAGCAACCACTGGGCCTGCTGGTCGGCAAGCTCGCCGGCCTGGCGGTGCTGATGTTTGGTTTCGGCTACCTGCTGGTGCCGCTCTATGACAAGTTCTGCGAGGTCACCGGTCTGGGCGGACGCACGGGTGATGCGGTGGTAGAGCAGACGCTGAGCGGAGAGATTGACTACTCGCGCACGGTACTGGTGCACTTCGATGCCAACGTCAACTCCGCCCTGCCGTGGGAGTTCCGCCCGACCGAGACCATGATGGAGGTTCATCCCGGAAAGCTCTACGAGACGACCTACTTTGCACGCAACCGTTCGGACCGCCCGGTCGTCGCCCAGGCTGTTCCATCGGTAGCACCAGGCCAGGCGTCGCTCTACTTCAACAAGACCGAATGCTTCTGTTTTACCGAGCAGTTGCTGCGTGCGGGTGAAGTCCAGGACATGCCCGTCCGGTTCATCGTCGACCCAAACCTGCCTGAGCGCGTCGACATGGTCACGCTGTCTTACATCATTTATCAAAACGAAGAAGCCACCGCAGTACTAGCCGCTGCGGATTGAACAGGGAGTCATCAATGGCACAAGGCGCTTACTACGTTCCGCATTCCACCAAGTGGCCGATCGTCGGTTCGATCGGCCTGTTCATCTTCGCCATCGGCGCGGCCAACTGGCTCAACAGCGGGCCGAGCGGACCCTGGCTGTTCGCCATCGGTGCGGCGATCATCATCTACATGATGTTCGGCTGGTTCTCCGAGGTCGTGCGCGAATCCGAAGGGGGGCTATACAACGAAGCGGTGAGCAACTCCTTCCGACAGGGCATGATCTGGTTCATCTTCTCGGAAGTCATGTTCTTTGCCGCATTTTTCGGTGCGCTGTTTTATGCACGCATGTTTGCCGTACCCTGGATCGGCGGTGAGGGTACCGGGGCCATGACCCACGAGTTGCTTTGGCCGCAGTTCGACGCCGCATGGCCGACGCACGGGCCGGCGGAACTGGGCGGAGATTTCGAGACCATCCCGGGCTTTGGCCTCCCGCTGCTCAACACACTGATTCTGCTGACCTCGGGCGTGACCATCACGCTGGCACACTGGGCGCTGAAAAAAGCACAACGTGGCGCACTGGTTCTGTGGATGGTGGCCACGATTCTGCTCGCCGTCACCTTCCTCTATATCCAGGCTTACGAGTATGTTCACGCCTACCAGGATCTCGGCCTCACCCTGGGCTCCGGAATCTACGGCTCGACGTTCTTCATGCTCACCGGCTTCCACGGCCTGCATGTCATCGTCGGCACCATCATGCTGATCGTCATGACGATTCGCTGCGCGATGGGACACTTCACGAAGCAGAACCATTTCGGCTTCGAGGCCGCGGCCTGGTACTGGCACTTCGTGGATGTGGTCTGGCTGGGACTGTTCATCTTTGTCTACGTGATCTGATCTCACGCTGAATGCGGTGGCGGGCAATTAGCGGCGGCCCGCCACCGGCTCCCATTCGGCTGACACCAGCTTCCAGTCGTTGCCGTCGAGGCGCCAGCCGCTTTCGACGCGATACCAGCGACCGGTCTCCGGGATCAACCCGCTGCCGCCGGTCAGCACTGCCTGGAAAGTCGCCACCGCCCTGCTCTCTCCACGCAGATCGACCTCGATATCGAATATGCGGGCACGCAACTGTTCGCGTGCACGCAGCTCGCGCTGCAGCAGCAGCCTGGCACCCCGCGCATCCAGATTCCACGTGACACCGGAAAAGTCGTCCGCCAGCGGCGACATGACGCCCCTCACGTCGCCTTCCGCCAGTGCCTGCGCCATTCCCTGGAGCTCACTCCGAATACGTTCCTCGTCGGGAGCTGACGGTCCACAGGCTGCCAGGCCGAGAGACAATGCCGCGACGGCAAAGGCACGACTCAATCCTCTTGTCACCGGGAATCCCCCAGGTAGGTTTCGAGGAGACGCCCGGCAACCACAACCAGGTCATACTCGGTCACCAGCCCGACCAGCTGGCCGTTCTCTGTGACCGGCAGGCAACTCAGTCGCTTTTCGCGCATCAGTCGAATCGCCTCGACCGTGGTGGTTTCCGGCGACACGGTGACCGGGTCCGGTCGCATGATGTCACGCACCGTGATGGCCTCGTCGGCGGGATTGCCGCGCGCGATCAGACGCAGCAACTGGCGATGGGAGATCAGCCCCAGCAACTGCCCGGTATCGTCCTCGACCGGCACATGCCGGACGTAGCGCCACTCCATCAGGCTGGCGGCGAAATCGACGATGTCATCGGGTCGAACCGTGAACAGATCGGTGGCCATGAACTGACCGACGGTACGGTAGCTGTCGCGCCAGTCCTGTGTGCCGCACATGTCGCCCAGCTCCCATTCACCCACCGGGCGACCGCTTTCCGCCTGCTCGATCATGCTGGTGGTCAGGGCGCGCAGGCGCTCGTTCTCGCTGCCCTTGTCCTTCATGCCCTCTAGCGACTCGAGCTGCCAGCGGGCGCCGGTGCGGCGCATTTCAACCCGCTGCTGAATCACCCCCATGTAGCGATCGATATCCCCGTCGTCGATCCCGGCTTCGGCCAGTCCCTCGCGCGCCAGCGGAAGCAGCTCCTCCAGGATGAGCTCCTGGGCGGTCATCTGCCGCCCCTCGAACCAGACCTGTTGCGCCCTTAGCCCCTCGCGAGCGGCGGCCAGGAAGTTGCTCTTGGCATCGGAAAAACTCAGGTGTTCACGAATATCTCCGATAGAACGGGAGAGTTTTGACATCATGCCGAAGAAGAAAGCGGCGTTGGCGACCTCGTCCAGGATCGTCGGCCCTGACGGGATAACCCGGTTTTCGATACGAAGGTGCGGCTTTCCGGTATCGGAAATGCCGTAGCAGGCACGGTTCCAGCGGTAAACCGTTCCATTGTGGAGACACAGCGCCCTGAGCTTCGGCACCTCGCCGCGCTTGACCATGCCGATCGGATCCTCCTCGAATTCGGTCGTCAGAACGACCCTGAAGCGGGCAATGTCTTCCTGGAAAATCTCGATCACCGACTCGTCGATCCAGTGATCACCGAAGTGAACGCGCGGCTTGTGTCCGCGGGCGGCATGAGCCTCGGAGCGGGCATCGATCGAGTGTTCGAACACCGCGATTCGGCTCTCGTGCCACAGCCGCTTGCCCAGCAGGATTGGCGAATTGACACAGCTGGCCAGCAATGGCCCGGTCACGGCCTGGGCTATGTTGTAAAGCGGCGCGAACTCGTCAGCCCCCACCTGGAAATGAACCTGGAAGCTGGTATTACAGGCTTCCAGCATCAGGTTGTCATGATTGAAATGAAGCTGGTCGATACCCTTGATGGAGAAGCTGAAATTACTTCCCCGCAAGCGCAGCAGGGCCTCGTTGAGGGCGAAATATCGTGCCGTCGGCACCATCGCCTCAAGCGTCAAATGCTCGCGGGTCAGGGTCGGCAGGATGCCCACCAACGCGATGCGACTGTCGACCTCGGCGGCCTTTTCGCGCGCGATCCGGTAGACCTCGTCGGCTTCCTGTTCCAGTCGCCTGAGGCAATCGCCGCCCAGCTCCAGCGGCGAAAGGTTCGCCTCGAGATTGAACAGACCGAGTTCATGGGTGAAGCGTGGATCTTCGATGCGCTCAAGCATCTGCATGGCGGTCATGGCCGGCCGGCTCGCGCCGTCGACCAGGAACATTTCCTGCTCGGCCCCGATGCGGCGGATACCCCCTTCAAACATGCCTGCAGCCAGCATGTCTTCCAGCGCCCTCACCTCGTTGAGCAGCGCCTTCATGAAGGCGCGCCGTGTCTGCTCGTCAGATCCCTGCGCTACGTTCTGCTCGCCCATGCCGCAATCTCGCTGAACTTCCGCGGATAATAAACGCGTTAACCTAAAGGGGCAAATCACACCCCGACAAGCCGAGCGCGGGCGCTTGTCTCCGGATCAAAGCTGTGCCAAGCTTGAATATCAGTGATCCCAAAATACACCGAGGGGTAGTTTGAAGATGAGCGACAAGCCGTGGCTTGACGAGTACGCACCCGACGTCCCCGCCGAGATCGACATGGACGAGTTCGACTCCGTGGTCGACGTTATCAACAAGAGTTGTGCGGAGTACAGCGACAAGGCTGCCTACGCCAATTTCGGCGCCGAGCTGACCTACGGGCAGGTGGACCGGCACAGTGCCGCCTTCGCCGCCCGGATGCAGGCCCTGGGTCTGCAGAAGGGCGACCGTATCGCCATCATGATGCCGAACGTGCTGCAGTACCCCATCGCACTGTTCGGGGCCCTGCGCGCCGGGCTTGTCGTGGTCAATACCAATCCGCTCTATACCGCCCGGGAGCTCAAACACCAGCTCAATGATTCCGGCGCCAAGGCGATCGTGATCATGGAGAATTTCGCCAGCGTGCTGGAGGCGGTGATCGACGACACCCAGGTCGAACATGTCGTTCTGACTTCCATGGGCGACATGATCGGCTTTCCCAAGGGCGCCATCATGAATTTCGTCCTGCGCCATATCAAGAAAATGGTACCCAGCTACAACCTCCCCGACACCATGTCGTTCAAGAGCGTCCTGGCCCAGGGCGCCAACGAGCAGTTCGAACCGGTCAGCCTGGGTCATGACGATCTCGCTTTTCTCCAGTACACCGGCGGCACGACCGGGGTTTCCAAGGGCGCGATGCTGACCCACGGCAACATGGTCGCCAACATGCAGCAGGCCTCGGCCTGGTTGGGCGACAGGATCGTCATTGGCGAGGAAGTCATCATCACCGCCCTGCCGCTCTACCACATCTTCGCGTTGACGGCGAATTGCCTGGTCTTCATGAAATTCGGCGGAAAGAACGTCTTCATCACCAATCCGCGCGACATGCCGGGTTTCGTCAAGGAACTGTCCAAGCACGAATTCACATCGATCACGGGGGTCAACACGCTGTTCAACGGTCTGCTCAACACGCCCGGATTCGATCAGCTGGACTTCTCCAACCTGCGCATGACGCTGGGTGGCGGCATGGCCGTCCAGCGAGCCGTGGCCGAGCGCTGGAAGAAAGTGACCGGCACCCCCCTGATCGAGGCCTATGGACTGACCGAAACGTCGCCGGCGGCCTGCATCAACCCGATGACACTGGAAGACTACAACGGGGCCATCGGTCTGCCGATCTCCTCGACCGAGTGCCGCGTCATCGACAGCGACGGCAACCCCCAGCCGGCCGGTGAAACCGGCGAGTTGTGCGTCAAGGGCCCGCAGGTGATGAAAGGTTACTGGAATCGCCCGGAGGAGACCGCCAAGGTGCTCGACGACGAGGGGTGGCTCAAGACCGGCGACATGGCCAAGATGGACGACAAGGGCTACTTCTACATCGTCGACCGCAAGAAGGACATGATTCTCGTCTCCGGCTTCAATGTCTACCCCAATGAGGTGGAGGACGTGGTGGCGGCACATCCGAAGGTGCTGGAAGTCGGCGCGATCGGCGCACCGGACGAGAAATCAGGCGAAGTGGTCAAGGTCGTCGTCGTGCGCAAGGACGACTCGCTGACCGTCAAGGAGCTTCGCGATTACTGCCGAGAGGAGCTGACCGGCTACAAGGTGCCGAAATACGTCGAGTTCGTGGATGAATTGCCCAAGACCAACGTCGGCAAGATCCTCCGGCGTGAACTGCGAGACCAGCACGGCGAACCGAAGAGCTCAGAAGGGTAAGGGTAATCAACGAAATCATCCAAGGATTTCAGTCTCATCGGGGTGCTCGGACAAACCCGACACCCCGACACCGACCAAGCGAACGGAAAACTCGGTGCGCCAATCGGCCCAACGTTGCAACATGGTGCAAGCCGTGGCGTTGATGACCCGCGCCGAGCGTGTATATCCTTCCAGCGACTGGCTTCGCGTGAGGGTGGAGAAGCTTCCCGAGCGCAACTTGAGCGTGACCGTTCGGCCATAGAAGCCTTTCTCCGTCAGCCTGTCGGCAACCTTCGCCGACTGCTGCTCGATGAGCGACATGATATCTTCCAGGCGGTGCAGGTCTTTCCCAAGCGTGCTTTCCTGACTGACCGAGCGACGCTCTCGCTCCGGATTCACAAGGCGCTTGTCGATACCGGCTGCCCGCAGCCGCAGGTCGTGGCCATGTTCGCCGAACAGCCTTTCCAGTATGTCGATACCGGTCTGCCGCAATTGCCCAGCGGTGTAGATGCCGGCATCGTTGAGACGCTCGGCACTGCGCGGACCGATGCCCCAGATGCGCTGTACCGGCAAGGGATCGAGATAACGCTGAATGGCTCCGGCTTCGATATGAAAAAGCCCGTCCGGCTTGTCGTAATCGGAGGCAATCTTGGCCAGTAGCTTGTTGTGCGCCATGCCCACCGAGGCAGTCAGCCCGAACTCGTCGGCGATGCGCCGCTTGATATCCAGGCCGATGCCCAGGATCGGATGACCGGCCGTCACAGCTTCGGTCACATCGAGAAAGGCCTCATCCAGGCTCAAGCCTTCCACCAACTCGGTCCAGGCTCGGAAAATTGAAAAAATGCCGGCCGAGACCTCACGGTAGCGCTCGAATCGCGGTGCCACGAACACTCCCGCGGGGCACAGCCGCCTCGCCCTTGCCGCCGGCATGGCTGAACGCACGCCAAACTGACGCGCTTCGTAACTGGCTGCTGCAACCACGCCACGCCGGCCGCTTCCACCCACCATGACCGGCCGACCGCGCAGTGAAGGATCGTCACGCTGTTCCACGCTCGCGTAGAAAGCGTCCATATCGACATGAATGATGGCGCGCTCGTTCATCCGGCAGGGACAACCCTTACCGCATGCACGGCGATGTGGGGAGAATGCCGGGGAAGCCCAGCCGCGCTCAGAGAGTTCGTGTCGGGCGATCGCTGTCGAGCATGCCGGCGAGGTGCGTCACGATGGTGCTCTGGGCCTGCTTGCCTTCGGCCGAGTCGGAGAACTGCACGCCGACGCCGCTGTTGATGCTGTGCTGGCTACCGGGCGGAGTCAGCCAGGCGACCTTTCCGGGGATGGCGATGCGCTCCTCGTCCATCAACCCCAGCAAGATGAGAACCTCGTCCCCGAGACCGAATCTCTTGCGTGTAGGCACGAACAGGCCGCCATTGATCAGGAAGGGCATGTAGGCTGCATACAGCTCCTGCTTGTCCTTGACGTTATAGGAAAGAATACCTTTTTGTGCCATCAGCGCCGGCTCCGAGACTCCATCAGTGCATCCCATTCTAGCAGCCATTTACCGAGACTGAGGTCCTGGCGCAACGAGCCGGCACTGGCCGTACGCCGACCTTCCAGGGCCTGTTCCCACAAACGAGCCACGCGCTCGGCCGGCAGGTCGGCAGGCAGCCGGGCGGCCATCGGCACATCGACCGTGGAAACACCGCGCAACCGTTTCATGATCAGCGCAAGCCACCGTGCCAGCCATTGCCAGGTACCCGCGGCGTCGTGCTGCCACTCATCGAGCAATTTTCCCGAACGACGATCCGATGCCGGCTCGACGAGTGTTTCGAGGATGCTCAGCCCGCGTTCGAACTCACCGTGCTCGAGCATGGCACAAGCTGCCAGCGGTGCGCCCCCGGCAAGCACCAGTGCCGCCGAGCGGCTTTCCTCATCAACCTCGCTGCAAATCTCGCTCAGCCATCGAGCGGCGGTTTCCAGTGGTGGTGGCCGCAACGCCAGCTGCTGACAACGGCTGCGAATGGTGGCCGGCAGACTGGCTGGCTGATCGCTGCACAGTATCAGCCAGGCACCGGGAGCAGGTTCTTCCAGCGTCTTGAGCAAGGCGTTGGCGGCATTACGATTCATCGCATCCGCATCGACAAACAGTCCCACCCGTGCCGCACCGACACTTGGAGTGAGCTGCATCTTCTCGATCAGGCCGCGGATGGCATCGACCGGAATACTCTGTCGGTCTTCGGGAATATCGATACCGAAAAAATCGGGATGTGTGCCAGAGGCCATCAACTCGCAGGCCCGACACTGGCCGCAAGGGTCTGGCCCCGCGGGATTAAGGCAGAGAATGCGCTCGGCCAACCATCGCGCCAATTCCCGCTTGCCGACACCTTTCGGCCCCTGGATGAGCGGGGCATGGCCCAGACGTCCGGCCTCCAGCCGTTCATGCAAGGCATTCTTGTGCGCTTCCAACCATGGCAAGCTCATGCCAGGCGTTCCTCCAGCACGGTGCGAATCTGCTCTCCAACAATGTCCAGCCCGGCGGTTGCGTCGATCACCACGAATCGCTTCGGTTCCCGGCGAGCCTGCTCCAGATAACCCTGCCGGACACGCTCGAGGAACTCCGGGCGTGTGCGCTCGAATCGATCGGGGCCCTCGGAGCGTTGACTGATGCGCTCCAGCCCGGTATCGACTGGCACGTCGAGCAGCAAGGTCAGGTCGGGAAGCAGGTCACCATGGACCAACCTGGCGAGTTGCTCGACCGGCTCACGTCCCAGGCCACGGCCGGCACCCTGGTAGGCCATGCTGGCATCGGTGAATCGATCGCTGACCACGACCTTGCCGGCGGCCAAAGCCGGTCGGATGACCCGCTCCAGATTCTCGTTGCGCGCGGCGAACATCAGCAACAGTTCGGTCAATGGCGCGAGCTCACCGGTTTCGGGATCCAGCAGCAGTTCACGGATCCGTTCAGCCGGGGGCGTGCCGCCGGGCTCGCGCGTGAGCACGAAGGCGAGTCCCCGCGCCTGCAGCCACTCACGGATGGTCCCCAGTGCGGTCGACTTGCCGGCCCCCTCCCCGCCTTCGAGCGTGATGAAGAACCCGCCCATCAGCGACGTCCCCGGATGTAGCGATTGACCGCGGCATTGTGTTCGGCCAGGGTGTCGGAAAACTGGTGCGTACCGTCCCCGCGTGAAACGAAATACAGGGCCGTCCCGTCGGCCGGGTGGGCGGCCGCTTCCAGAGCCGCACGACCGGGAAGTGCAATGGGGGTTGGCGGCAATCCATGACGCGTATAGGTATTCCACGGATGATCGGTACGCAGATGCACACGGCGAATGCGTCCATCAAAATCGTCATCCAGGCCGTAGACCACGGTCGGGTCGGTCTGCAACCGCATGCCGATCTCCAGGCGACGCACGAAAACACCGGCCACCCGCGCCCGTTCACTGGCCTGACCGGTTTCACGTTCGACGATGGAGGCAAGCACCAGCAGATCATCCGGATCATCCAGCGGCAGATCGGAAACACGCGATGCCCAGATCTCCGACAACGCCCGGTTCATGGCCTCATGCGCGCGCGACAGCAATTCCAGGTCCGGGGTGCCACGCACGAAAAAATAGGTTTCCGGCAGGAAACGGCCCTCGGCATAGCACCCCTCACAGCCCAATGCGGCCATCAGCTCGGATTCATCCCGATCGCGCGCCAGCGGCCGAATGCGCGGATCGGATGCCAGCCGCTGACGAAGCTCGGCGAACGTCCAGCCTTCGACAATGGTGAAGCGGTGACTGCGCACCTCGCCTCGCTCGATTCGACCGATCAGCTCCAGCACCGTGGTTCCCGGTTCGACCAGGTATTCGCCGGCCTTCAATTGCGGCGCATGCAAACGTCCCAGCAGACGCCAGCGCCAGTCGGCCCGGGTCGTCCCCAGCGTTTCGAGTTGACGCACCGTTGCGGAAAAACTGGTCCCCGGCGCCAGCCACAACACCATTGTCCCGCCCTCATTGACCGACTGCTGGCCGAAGCGCTGCCATTCGTGAAACAGCCAGAGTCCGGTCGCCCCGGCCGCGGCCACAAAAAGCAGAAAGATCCAGGCGAAGACACGCATGCTAGGTTCCGACCCTCTCACTCCACAAACGCTGCCAGGCACGACAGGTCGCACCGATGGCAAAGCGATGATCGTCCACGGCCGTGACTGGCCGAATACCGGCCACCGAGTTTATCACCAAGAC
>SKSJ01000132.1 GCA_007123055.1 Wenzhouxiangella sp.
AGACGACAATCCGCGGTCTTGCACCAGGACATTGCATTATGAAGCTTTCGGAAGATATCGAGCTGCTGCGTGAGACGACCCGGCGCTTTGCCGAGGAGGCGATCGCGCCGCGGGCCGAGGAAATCGATCAGTCAAACGAGTTCCCCCAGGAACTTTGGGCCGAGCTTGGCGAAATGGGCCTGCTGGGGATCACCATCCCTTCAGAGCTCGGTGGATCGGACATGGGCTACCTGGCCCACCTGGTCGCCATGGAAGAGATCTCGCGCGCTTCGGCTTCGGTCGGCTTGTCATACGGTGCTCATTCCAATCTGTGCCTGGACAACCTGTGTCGCAACGGCAGCGAAGACCAGCGGCAGAAGTACGTACCGAAGCTGGTCTCGGGCGAATGGAAGGGTGCCCTGGCCATGAGTGAGCCCGGCGCGGGTTCCGACGTGGTTGGCTCCATGAGCTGCAAGGCCGAAAAGAAGGGTGATGTATGGGTGGCCAACGGCTCGAAAATGTGGATCACCAACGGGCCGGAATGTGATGTCGCCCTGGTCTACATGCGCACCGCCGGCAAGGACGCCGGCAGTCGCTGCATGACCGCCTTCCTGGTCGAGAAGGACATGCCCGGCTTTCGCAAGGCGCAGAAGCTCGACAAACTGGGCATGCGCGGCTCCAACACCTGCGAACTGGTGTTCGAGGGCTGCGAGATCCCGGAAGAGAACGTGCTCGGCGAGGTCAACGAGGGCGTGAAGATCCTCATGTCCGGCCTCAATTCCGAACGCCTCGTGCTGTCGGGCGGCCCGATCGGCATCATGCAGGCCGCGCTTGACCAGGTCCTGCCCTACATCCGTGAGCGCAAGCAGTTTGGTCGCACGCTGTCGGACTTCGGCCTGATGCAGGCCAAGGTCGGCGACCTCTACACTGCCCTGCAATCATCGCGTGGCTTCGCCTACAGTGTCGCCGCCGACTACGATGCCGGCGAGCGCTCGCGCATTGACCCGGCCGCCTGCCTGCTGCACGCCTCGACCAGCGCGGTCCAGGTCGCCCTGGAAGCCATCCAGGCACTGGGCGGCAACGGCTACATCAACGAGTACCCGACCGGCCGCCTGCTCAGGGACGCCAAGCTCTACGACATCGGCGCCGGCACCAATGAAATCCGCCGCATGCTGATCGGGCGGGAGTTGGCTGAGGGGCGCGCTTAGCGCACCCCGGTAAAAGGTAAAAGGTGAAAGGAAAAAGGAGGGATGGCTGTTTGCTTCCTTCTGTTCGGGTGGCCAACACCAACAATCCAGTCAATGGCCACCCGAGATCAGCTGGAACCACTGCAGATTCCCGACTTTTCCTTTTACCTTTCACCTTTCACCTTTAACCTGCTCCTTCTGACACCTCGTCAAAGGTGGGAGCTCTTACCACATGACCCCCGACCAGATCACCATCCTCGCCATTCTTGTCGTCACCATGGCGATGTTCATCTGGGGCCGCTGGCGCCATGACATGGTTGCCGCCGCGGCCCTGCTGGCCTGCGTGTTCTTCGGACTGGTGCCCGGGCAGGAGGCCTTCGAAGGTTTCGGCCATCCCGCCGTGATCACGGTCGCCTGTATCCTGATCCTCAGCCGCGGGCTGCAGACCTCGGGCGCGGTCGACATCCTCACCGATCGCCTGTTGCCCACCAGCGCGGGAGCGTGGACCAGCACGGCCGCCCTGGTCGCCATGGCGGCGGTGCTTTCGGCTTTCATGAACAATGTCGGTGCGCTGGCGCTGTTGATGCCAGTCGCCATCATGCTGGCCCAGCGTCACAAGCTGGCGCCCGGTCAGGTGCTGATGCCGCTGGCCTTCGGCTCCATCCTCGGCGGCATGACCACCCTGATCGGCACCCCGCCCAACCTGATCGTGTCGGGGTTTCGGGCCGAAGCCGGACTGGAGTCGTTTGCCATGTTCGACTTCACCCCCGTGGGAGTCGCCGTCGCCGCGGCCGGCATCACTTTCGTGCTGCTTGCTGGACGCTGGCTGATCCCGGTGCGCAAGCGCGCGGATGTGGACGATTTCGACACCGGCGCCTACCTGACCGAAGTGCGGGTTCCACCTGACTCACGGGCCGTAGGCATGACGGTACACAAGGCCGAGCAGACCATCGAGGATTCCGAGTCCCAGATCGTTGCCATGATCCGGGGTGAACATCGCGTGGATGCACCTCGAGGAAACCGCAAGATCCGAGCCGATGACATCCTGGTCATCGAGGCCGAGCCTCGCTCACTGGTCAGTGCACTCAACGCGCTAGGCATGCGCCTGGAAGAAGACAAGCCCAAGTCGGCGCCAGTCGATTCCCGGGCTGCCGAAGAAGTCATGGGCGAAAAACAGCATCGCGACAAAACCGAAGAGGCGGACCGCGAAGCAGACGACGATGCCGACGAAGACCGTAATCGGGACAGGAGCCGCGAGTCGGAGGACATCGCACTGATGGAGGTTGTGGTTCTGCCCACCTCGAGCATCATCGGCCGCTCGGCACGGGCACTGCGCCTGCGCACGCATCACGGCATCAACCTGCTGGCGGTTTCAAGGCAGGGCAGTCGCACAGTGGCCCGCCTGCGCACCCTGCGTTTTCGGCCCAGTGACGTCCTGCTGGTCCAGGGCCCCCGGGACACGCTTCATGAATGGGCAGTCAACAGCGGCTGCGTGCCATTGGCCGACCGCTCCCTGCGTCTTCCCCGCAGACGTGAAGCGACCATTGCCGGCATTATCATGCTTGCCGCCGTCGTCGGAGCGGCCTTCGGGCTGCTGCCGGCCGCCATCACCTTTGCTGCCGGCGCGGTGGCGGCCATGGCCACGCGCGTGGTGCCACCACGCAAGGTCTATGAAGCCATCGACTGGCCGGTAATCGTGCTGCTGGGGGCCCTGATCCCGGTCGCCGGGGCGATGGCCACGACCGGCACAGCCGACCTGCTGGCCGGACTGCTTCTCGAGCATGCCGCCGCCGGCAGCGCCGTCATCGCCATTGCTCTACTGCTGATCGTGACCATGACGCTGTCGGACTTCATGAACAACGCGGCCACGGCCGCGGTGATGTGCCCGATCGCCATCAGTGCCGCACGCACGCTGGACGCCAGTCCCGATCCATTCCTGATGGCCGTGGCCGTGGGTGCCTCGTGTGCCTTCCTCACCCCGATCGGTCACCAGAACAACACGCTCATCCTCGGCCCCGCTGGCTTTCGCTTCGGCGACTACTGGCGCCTGGGCCTGCCGCTGGAGGTCATCGTCGTGGCGGTAGGCGTGCCGATGATCTTGCTGGTCTGGCCGCTGTAAGGGCGGTAAAAGGTGAGAGGTAAAAGGTGAAAGGACAATAGGTGACGACGGACCGACTCGGCCTTTCCCCAAGTCTCTGGTCCCTGGTCCCTGGCCCCTTTCACCTTTCACCTTTTACCTTTCTCCTACGTGCGATAATGTCCGGCTGGACTCAAACCACGGAATATCGCCCCATGACCGAATCCATCGTCATCGTTTCCGCCCGCCGTACCGCCATCGGCTCCTTCCAGGGGCAGTTCGCCCCGGTCAAGTCGCCCGAGCTGGGCGCGGCCGCCATTCGTGCCGCCGTCGCCGATGCCGGCATCAACGGCGAGGACGTTTCCGAAGTGATCATGGGTTGCGTATTGCCCGCCGGGGTCGGCCAGGCGCCGGCGCGACAGGCGGCACTGGGTGCCGACCTGCCGACCAGTTCCGGCTGCACGACCATCAACAAGGTCTGCGGATCAGGCATGAAGGCCGTCATGCAGGGCTATGATGCCTTGCTGGCCGGTTCGGTCGATGTCGTGGTCGCCGGCGGCATGGAATCGATGACCAACGCGCCGTTCATGGCTGAGCGGGGCCTGCGCATGGGCCATGCCAAGTTCCTCGACCACATGTTCTTCGACGGCCTTCAGAATCCCTACGACGGCCAGATGATGGGGCAGTTCGGGGAGCAGTGCGTGGCAAAGTACGGCTTTACCCGCGAGCAGCAGGATGACTTTTCGAAAGCATCCGTCGAACGTGCCATGGCCGCACTCGACAGTGGGGCCTTTGCCGACGAGATCGCACCGGTGACCGTTCGCTCCCGCAAGGGGGAAGTCGAAGTGACCGCCGACGAAGAGCCGCCGAAGTGCAATATCGAGAAAATGCCGAAACTTCGCCCGGCATTTGCCAAGGACGGTACCATTACCGCCGCGAGCTCCTCGAAGATTTCCGACGGCGCGGCCGCCATGGTGCTGATGCACGCTTCCGAAGCCGACAGTCGCAAAATCCAGCCGCTCGCGCGCATTGTCGCCCACGCGACCCATTCGCAGGAACCGGAGTGGTTCACGACCGCGCCGGTCGGCGCCATTTCCAAGGTGCTCGACAAGGCCGGCTGGCAGGCTGCCGATGTCGACCTGTTCGAGATCAACGAGGCGTTTGCCACCGTCACCATGGCAGCAATGAAGGAACTTGACCTGCCGCACGAGAAGGTCAACGTCAACGGCGGTGCTTGCGCGCTGGGCCACCCCATCGGTGCCAGTGGTGCGCGTATCCTCGTTACCCTGATCCATGCACTCAAGGCGCGTGGCGGCAAGCGCGGCATCGCCAGCCTGTGCATCGGCGGCGGCGAAGCGACCGCGATTGCGGTCGAGCTGTCCTGAGCCGGAAATGACTGATCACGTCACCATCGTCGAGGTCGGACCGCGTGACGGGCTTCAGAACGAGCCCTACACGATTCCGACCGAGGTCAAGGTCGAGTTGATCGAACGACTCGCTGCCTGCGGCCTGGGCGTGGTCGAGGCGACCAGCTTCGTCGCCGCGCCGGCCATTCCGCAGCTCGCCGATGCCGAGGACGTGTTCGTCCGCATCGACCGAAAGCCCGGCGTGCGCTACCCCGTGCTGGTGCCCAACCTCAAGGGCTACGAGCGGGCCCGCGCGGTGGGTGCCGAGGAAATCGCGGTGTTCACCGCTGCCTCCGAGGCCTTCAATCAGAAGAACATAAACTGCTCGATCGCCGAGTCACTGGAACGTTTCGCTCCCGTGCTGGAGCGAGCACGAAACGACCAGGTGCGGGTGCGCGGCTATGTTTCCACTGTACTGGGGTGCCCCTACCAGGGTGAAGTTCCCGTCGCCGAGGTCGTCCGCGTGGCCGAAGCCCTGCACGAGGCAGGCTGCGCCGAGATCTCACTGGGCGACACCATCGGCGTGGGCACTCCGAGCAAGGCTCGCGCCATGCTCGAGGCGGTTGCCGAATCCATCCCGATGGAACGACTCGCGGTGCACTTTCACGACACCTACGGCCAGGCACTGGCCAACATCCATGCCTGCCTGGAAGCCGGCGTGCGCGTGGTCGACTCCTCGGTCGCCGGCCTCGGCGGCTGCCCCTATGCTCGCGGCGCGACGGGGAACGTTGCCACCGAAGATGTTGTCTTCATGCTTGAGGGAATGGGACTGACCACCGGGGTCGATCTCGATTCACTGGCTCGCACCGGCGACTGGATCGCCGGCGAACTCGGCCGCCCCCGTTCACGGGCCGGTCAAGCGATACTCAAGCGCAACTGAGGCAGAACAATGAGCGTGAGCGAAGCCGCCATCGAACTGCGCGATGTGACGGTCCGGCTGGGTGGGCGAACCATCCTGGAGAATCTCGACCTCTCCATCCCGGCCGGCAAGGTTACGGCCGTGATGGGCCCCAGCGGGGCCGGCAAGACCACGGTGCTCCGGCTGGTGACCGGGCAGATCCGGCCCGACTCGGGCGAGGTCCGTGTCGGTGACACCCGCGTCGACAAGCTCGACGGCAAGGCGCTCAACCGCTTTCGCCGCGAGATCGGCGTGCTGTTGCAGAACGGCGCCCTGTTCACTGACCTGACCTGTTTCGACAACGTGGCATTGCCGCTTCGCGAGCACACCGGGCTTCCCGAGACGCTGATCCGGCGGCTGGTACTGCTGAAACTCCAGATGGTCGGACTGCGTGGCGCCGCCGAACTCTACCCGAGCGAGCTCTCCGGCGGCATGAACCGGCGCGTGGCCACCGCCCGGGCCATGGCACTGGATCCGTCCATCATGCTCTTCGACGAACCCTTTGCCGGGCTCGACCCGATATCACTGGGGGTGTCGCTGAGGCTGATCCGGGACATCAACCATGCCCTGGGCATCACCAGTATCGTCATCACCCATGACGTGGATGAGGTCTCGGACCTGGCCGACCAGTGCGCCATCATCGCCGAACGTCGTGTCATGGCCAGCGGCACACCGTCCCAGCTCGCCGACAGCGACAACCCGCTCGTGCGCCAGTTCATGCAGGGCCTTCCCGACGGACCGGTGCCGTTCCACTACCCGGCTGCCGACCTGGCCGACGACCTCCTGGCCACGGAGAAGCACAGATGACCCCGGACACTCCCGGTAATCGCCTGTTCGATCGGCCGTTGCGCGAGTTGGGCCGCGCCCTGCTGTTCCTGTTCACGGCCATCTCGCGCATGCGCTTTTCCCGCCTGCAGCTGACAGAAACCCTGCGTCAGATTTATTTTGCCGGGGTGCGCTCGCTGGTCATCATCGTGACCTGCGGCTTTTTCGTCGGCCTGGTGCTGACACTCCAGACTTACGACACCCTGACCCGTTTCGGTGCCGGCGATGCCGTCAGTACCGTCCTGGCCCTGTCGCTGTTTCGCGAACTCGGGCCGGTACTGACCGCGCTGTTGTTCGCCGGACGCGCCGGCACCTCGATCACCGCTGAAATCGGCCTGATGCGCGCAACCGAGCAGCTCGACGCCCTCGACCTGATGGCCATCGACCCGATGGAACGCATTGTCCAGCCGCGACTGATCGCGGGCCTGATCGCCCTTCCGGCACTGGTACTGATCTTCAACGTCACCGCCATCGTCGGTGGCGTGTTCTTCGCCGTGTTCCTGATGGGCAACGATCCGGTCACCTTCTGGTCGAACATGCAGGCCTCGGTGGAGCTGGGTCGAGACTTCTTCGGCGGCATGATCAAGGCCGTGGCCTTCGGATTCGTGGCCGCCTGGCTGGCCGTCTGGTTCGGCTGGTCAGCCCGCCCGACCAGCGAGGGCGTCGCCCTGGCGACCACGCAAACGGTGATCGCCACCGCCATCACCGTACTCATTCTCGACTTCATCCTTTCAGCCTTCATGCTCTGACTCGCGGATTCGCCATGAAATCATCCCACCAGATCGAACTGACCGCCGGACTGTTCCTGTTGCTCGCCATTGCGGCACTGGTCTTTCTGGCCATGCAGGCCACCGACCGCGGTGTCGCCTCGGGTCCGACCTATGAAATCTCGGCAAGCTTCAGCAACGTCGGCGGTCTCAAGCCTCGCGCCAAGGTCAGCATGGGCGGCGTCACCATCGGCATGGTCGAGCGCATCGGTCTCGACCCCGACACCTTCGACGCCCGCGTGACCATGCGTATCAGCGAGCGCTACGACAACCTGCCCGAGGACACCTCGGCATCCATCCTGACCGCCGGCATACTCGGCGACCAGTACGTGGGCCTGGAGCCGGGCGGTTCACCGGAAGCGCTACGCGACGGCGATAGAATCATGATCACCAATTCCGCAGTCGTGCTCGAACAACTGATCGGACGCTACCTGTTCAATACCGACGGAGACGACCAATGATGCGATGGATGGCAAGCATTACGGCCCTGTTCCTCGCCATGGGCCTGGCTGCAGAAGAGCCGCCCGAGATCATCGAGGACACCACCACCCGGATGATCGACCTGATCGAGGAGAACCGTGCGCTCTACGAGGAAGACGCCGAGCGCATGCGCGAGGACATCCGGGAAGTCCTGATGCCGCGCATCGATACCCTCTACTCGGCCCGGCTGGTGCTGGGACGGCATGGGCGTGGCCGCGACGAAGACGAGATACTGGAGTTTGCCGATGCACTCGCCGAGCAGCTCCTGCGTCGCTACGCCACGGCATTGCTGGAATACGATCTGCGTGACCGCCTCGAGATCCTGCCGATGACCGGCGACAATACCGAGCGCATGACCCGGGTGCGAACCCGGATTCGACTCGACGGCGGCAACCGCGCCCCGATGGACTACGTGTTTCGCAAGACCGAGGGCGAATGGCTGGTGTTCGACGTCATCGTCGAGGGCATTTCCTACGTCGCCACTTTCCGCAACCAGATCGGCGAAGAAATCCGTCGTCACGGCTTCGACGGCCTGATGGAACGGCTGAGACGCGGTGAAATCGACCTGGATGTGGAAGACGAAGCGTGATGGCCACCGAAGAGCTCTCCGGAGACCTCACAATGCTGGAGGTGCCCGCAACCTGGCGAAGCCTGTCGGATAACCTTCCGGATGCCATCGATCTTGGCGGCATCGAGCGCATCGACTCCAGCGCACTGGCCTTGCTGCTCGAATGCCGGGCTGCGGCAAACGCCGCCGGCCGCAGCATCGAGTTTCGCAACCCCCCGGAGACCCTGCGAACCATCGCCAGGTTGACCCAGGTCGAGGAACTGCTCGGCTGGAACTCTGCCGGAAAGGGAACATCCGAATGATGCGCCGACTGCTGATCGCCAGCATGCTGGCACTACTGACCGCCGGCTGCGCCACTTCGGCTCCGCCGCCGGAAGAACGCCACCCGGCCGACCCCTGGGAGCCCTACAACCGCTCCATGTGGACATTCAATGTCGCCGTCGATCGAGCCGTCGTTCGACCGGTAGCCGTGGGCTACGACACGGTGGCACCGTCTCCGGTCAAGACCGGGGTACGCAACTTCTTCACCAACCTGAGCTCCCCGGTCGTCATCATCAATCTGTTGCTGCAGGGGCGCGGCAGTGATGCCGGTGGCGAAACGCGCCGCTTCATCACCAACACCATTTTCGGTCTCGGCGGCCTGATCGATATCGCCTCGACCGAGGACATGGAAAAATACAACGCCGACTTCGGCCAGACGCTGGCCAATTGGGGCTGGGAAGAGAGCCGCTTCTTCATGCTGCCGTTCCTCGGACCATCGACGGTGCGCGATGGCATCGGGCGCGGGGTGGATTCGCGCGCCAACATCGAGTGGCGCCTGGCCGGAGACGGCTCCTACTATCTGCTCGGCCTCGACGTCGTGCAGACCCGGGCTCGTCTGCTACCGCTGGATGAACAGATCCGGGATGCCTTCGACCCCTACAGCTTCATGCGTGACGGCTGGATGCAACGGCGCCGCCAGCTCATCTACGGCGAGGAAGCCCCCCTGCCCGACTACGACGCCATGCTCGACGACGAGTGGTAGCCCGGTAGCCCGCGGTTTTCGCCATCAGCCGTAGAGTTCGAGCAATCGCCCAAGCCGTTCATCCACCCATTCGCTGACCGGGGTCAGCTTCACATCGAAGCGCTGTTCCAGGGCATCGGTATCGACCAGCGGACCGTCGCCGTCAATGCGATCCATGGCGGCATACAGCTCGGCAACCATGCGCCCGAGTTCGGCACTGCCGAACAGGTGTGAGAGCATGTCGGCAAAATCATCGATGCCTTGTGGCGCGAAGTGCACCTCGCGACCGTAGACCGAGGCAAGCATCCGACACAGTTCCGATGGCGTGATCGGCTCGGGGCTGGCGATATCGATGGCCTCGTCGGCCACATCGGCGGTCAGACTTGCGACGGCCAGCAAGGCCTGGTCTTCGGTCGCCGTCCAGTTCATGCGGCGGCCTCTTCCCAGTGGCGGATAGGTCAACTTGCCGTAGTCGCGAATCTCGCGAATCAGGTGCGGCCAGACCAGATTGGCCAGGTAAAGCGTCGGGCGCAGCACCACCGCCGGCACCTCGGCGGAAAGAATTCGATCGGAGATCGACCTCAGCCCATCGACGAAACCGCATGACGGCATCTGGTCTCCGCAACTTCCGCCCGTGGTGAAGACCACGCGCTGCAACCCCTGTCGCGAGGCGCCTTCCAGTACGTTGTCGACAATGGCGCGGGCATGAGAGCGATCCGGCATGGTGGGCAGATAAAAATAGACTGCATCGACCCCGTCCATGGCCTCGAGCACGTCATCGGCAACCGTGAAATCCGCTTCGACGACCTCCACCGACGCCGGCAGCTTTTCCTCGGCCTCGGCCACGTCGCGCGAACTGGCGCGCACTTCCAGGCCCGCGTCCAGGGCCGCGTCGACCACTGGGTGGCCCTGCACACCCGTGGCACCGAACACAAGCAGTTTCTCGATACTCATCCGTTCTCCCCAATGCTGCATCAGTATTCTCCACCAGAGTACTCCGAACTCGATGATGGCGCGAGGAAAATCATTCGACTGTAGTATCATTCAGGCCTCATGCGACAACGCTTTCCCACGATGACCATGATTGCCAGAGCCCTGCTCGCGGCCCTGCTGCCGCTTGCCCTCGTTGCCTGCGAACAGGCGCCGCGAGAGGAAGAACCAGACCGTCCGGAACCGCAGG
>SKSJ01000195.1 GCA_007123055.1 Wenzhouxiangella sp.
GAGCTGGCCGTTGTCGCAACGGTCGCCAGACTCGATCCGCGCATGCTTCTTGAACTCAACGCCGGACTGCGTGGGCCGACCACGCCCCGGCACCACCGGCAACGCCTGATCGTGCCGGCGGAAGCGGAAAAGCGCGTACGCCGCTGGCTTGAAGGTGACAAGGTGCTTTCGGTCACAGCGGGTGAAAGCGTCGGACGTATGGCCCGAGCGCTGGAGACGTTGCGCGACGAAATGCTGCCCGAGCGTCAGTACCATCATCGCGTCCGGCCCGGTGACAACCTGTGGGTGCTCTCGCAGCGCTACTCGGTGCCGGCCAGCGCCATCCGGCGCAACAACGGCCTGGCGGAAGGTGCACGCCTGCGCCCCGGCCAATTCATTCGCATCCCGCCAGGCGCTACATCACTGCCTCCGCATCGATACCGGGTCCAGGCCGGCGACACGGCCTGGTCCATTGCCCGCGACCATGGCCTGCGCGTGCAGGACCTGGCCGATGTCAACGACCTCGACCTGGACCAGCCGTTGATGCCGGGAAGCATCCTGACCGTCCCCGAACGCGGCGACTGGCAGACCCTGCTTGAGGTACTCAATCCATGAAATCCCCGAACCCGAGGCGGCGAAGCCGACCGGGTTATAGTGGCGGCTGATTCAGATCCCCGACCTGCCCATGCACCACACTGCCCGCATCTCACCCCTCTTCATCGCTTGCCGTCTGCTGCTGATCCTCGCCCTTGCCGGCCCGGCCAGTGCGCTGGCAGGCGACATCTCCAGCCGTGACCTGCGCGGCGCGGATTCCCGCGACGGCCTGTTCACGGTGCATGTCCTCGAAGACGAGCGCATCGCCTTCGAAATCCCCGAGCGGATGCTCGGGCGCGACATGGTGGTGATGAGCCGCTACGCCAAAGCCCAGGAAGGCCTGGCCGCACGGGGTGGCGGCGATCGCATGACGTCCAACATGGTGATCTACTGGGAGCGACGCGGCAATCGCATTGTCCTGCGCACCCGCACCCATGCCAATACCGCCGACGCGGATTCGCCGCTGGCGCTGGCCGTGGCCAATTCCAACTTCTCGCCGGTGCTCGCCGCCTTCCCCGTCGCCACCGAACGCAACGGCAATGCGGTGATCGACGTGACCGACCTCTACTTGGGCGACCATCCGGCCTTCTCGTTTCCCCGCCAGCACCGTGCCGACCTCGGCATCAATGCCTTCGATCCCGACCGCAGCTGGCTGGAGTGGGCACGCGCCTTCCCCGAAAACATCGAGATTCGCGCCGTGCGAAGCTACGATGCCGAACAGCCGCCGTCCAACCCGCGCGGCGGCACGGTGTCGTTCGAGATCAACCACTCCATGATCCTGCTGCCCGAAGAGCCGATGATGCCGCGCCTGGCCGACGAACGGGTCACCTACATCACGACCACCCAGACCAACTACTCGCGCGACTTTCAGGGGGTGCGGCCCTACCAGTACCTGCGCCGCTACCGGCTCGAACCGAGAGACATGGAGGCCTTCAGGCGCGGCGAACTGGTCGAGCCCAAGAAGCCCATCGTCTGGTACATCGACCCGGCCACGCCGGCCAAATGGGTGCCCTACTTCAAGGCCGGCATCATGGAGTGGGCCTCGGCCTTCGAGAAGGCCGGTTTCAAGAACGCGGTGGACGTGAAGCTCGCTCCCACCGAGGAAGAGGACCCCGACTTCAGCCTGCTCGATGCGCGCTACAACGTCATCCGCTACGTCGCCACGCCTGTACGTTCAGCCAACGCCGGCGGCGACGTCGTCGATCCACGCTCCGGCGAGGTTATCCGCGGTCACATGAACATGTATCACGGCCTGGCTGAACGGCTGCGCTGGTGGCTGGTCTCGCAGGTCGCCACCGCCAACCCGCGTTTTCGCACCAGCGAGCTGTCCGAGGAAGACCTCGGTGAAGCACTGCGCTACGTGGTCTCCCACGAGATGGCGCACGCCATGGGCCTGCCGCACAACCAGCGCGCTAACTTCGTCTACCCGGTCGAGAGCCTGCGCGACCCCGACTTCGTTGCCGAGTGGGGCCACTCGGCCTCCTCGGTCGGCCGCACCCGCTACAACTACGTCGCCCAGCCCGGCGACGACGTACCGCCGGAGCGACGCATCGGCGTGTGGGACGAGTTCGCCATCATGTGGGGTTATCGGCCCATTCCCGATGCCACCACCCCGGAAGAAGAATTCGAAACCCTCGACGAATGGATCGTCGAGCGTGCCGACCAACCGTGGTTTCGTTCGGCCCTGGCCCAGTTCGGCATGGACGTTGAGTGGGACCCCTACCGCATGACCGAGGGCATCTCCGACGACCCGGTGAAGGCCGCCGAGTACGGCATGCGCAACCTGCGCGAGGCCACCCGCAACCTCGCCGACTGGGTACTGTCGCCCGGTGACGATCACTACGAACTCGAGACCCACTACCTGCAGAACCTGACGCAGTGGAACCGCTACGCCGAGCATGCCGCCGCGGCCATTGGCGGCTCATGGACCCATCACAAGCGCGTCGGCGAGGAAGGGTGGGTGTACACGCCCATCGAGGCCGACTACCAGCGCCAGGCCATGGCCTTCATCGACGAGCACGTGCTCAGCACACCGGAATGGGCGATGGATATCGACCTGCTGCGCCGCCTGGAACACGCCGGCGCGGTCGAGCGCATCCGCGCCTACCAGGAACTGGCCGTCCA
>SKSJ01000062.1 GCA_007123055.1 Wenzhouxiangella sp.
CGCGCACTCAGCCCGGCTCCACTGGATTCGGAGTGCAGCGTGCCGCCCGAGGGCCTGGTGATCGGGCGCGATCCCGACCAGGCCGACGTGGTGCTGTATTCGGCTCGCATTTCCCGGCAGCACTGCCGCATTCGCGCCGCCGGCAAGGGATGGCAGATCGAGGATCTGGACTCGACCAACGGCGTCTATGTCAACGGTGAGCGCGTCAGGAAGGAACGGATGCTGACAGTCGGTGACGTGATCGGGCTCGGGCGCGCCGACCCACCCGATTTCGAGCTGGTCACCTCCCGGGGCAATATGCGCAGCCTCACCCTCCCGCCGGCCGATCACTGGACCATCGGTCGGGCTCTGGACTGCGACATCGCGCTGCCGGCCGACCCGACCGTCAGCCAGCACCATGCCGAGCTGAGCAGCGAGAACGGTCGTTTGAGCGTTCGCGACCTTGGCAGCCTCAACGGCATACGCATCGACGGTCGAAGCTGCGCACGCAAGTCGCCGCAAGTGCTCGATGACGAAGACTGGCTGGAACTGGGCAACAGCCGCCTGGCCGTGCTGCGCCTGGACAACGGGGGTCTCCTGGTGACCATCGCGGGCCGCTCCGCCGGCCTGCGGGTGGCAACACACGATCTGACCGACTCCCGGGCCGGTGCCGACGGTCTGAATCTGGCCATCGAGCCGGGCCGGCTGACCGGCCTTCTGGCACAGGACAGTCGTCACGCATCGGCCCTGCTCGAACTGCTGGCCGGGCGCCGGCAGCCCGACAGCGGCAACGTGCTTTACGACGAGATTCCGGTCGAAGCGGCCCTGCATCGAAGGCATCATCGCATCGGCCATGTTGATCTCCTCTCGCCACTCGATACCGGGCTGACCGTCTGGCAGCACCTGCACTATGCCGCCGAGTTGCGCCTGCCGGCCGACATGACACCGGAGCGGCGCCAGTCCCTGCTGGGCACCACCCTCGCCCAGCTCGGACTGGGACGGTTACGCAAGGTAAAGATCGGACGGCTGGATGTCGCCCACCGACGACTGGTGGCGATCGCCGCGGAACTGGTCACGCGGCCTGCCCTGCTGTGCCTGGATCGTCCGCTCGATGGCCTGGATGACGAGCAGACTCGCAATCTGCTCAGGCGATTGAAGCAGTTGGCCCGCACCGGCACCACGGTCGTGGTAACCGGCGTCGAACAGACCGCCGACAACCGCCTCGACCAACTGATCGATCTCGACGATCAGCCGCAAGGCAAGCGCCCGACAGCCGACACGGTTGCCACTGCAAATCGGAACCTTCCGTCACGCCAACGCCCCCACCTCAGCTCCCACCGCGTTCGCACCCTGCTCAAGCGGCAATGTCGATTGCGACTGCTGGATCCGGGCATGCTGACGCTCTACCTGCTGCTGCCGGTGCTGTTGACCCTGGCGGCCAGCACCCTGGCCGGTCCTTACCAGCCGCTGGAGACGGTGATGATGATGGTGGCGATGGCCACCGCGGCCTTTACCGCCGCACCGGAGATCGGCGCCGATCGCTGGCGGCTGCGCCATGAAGTGCTGGCCGGAGTATTGCCCGGGGAAGACCTGACCGCCCGCCTGGGCTTTCTTTGGCTGGTCGGCACCGGGCAGGTACTCCTGGTCGGGGCCGCCATGGCCTGGCTGAGCGGAATGCCCGCAGCGGAAGGCACGGCCCTGGTCGGCATCATGGCATTGGTCTCCTTCGCCGCCTCGGCGCTGGGCTTGATGGTCGGCACCATCGACCCGACCCGCGCCCGACTGGTCATGCCGCTGGCCGCGTCACTGGTCGTACTGCAGTGGATCGTGGCAACGGGCGAGCCGCCGGCCGGCGGAATCAGCGGCTGGCTGTTCGGGCGCATCCGCGAACTGCTGCCGGCCTGGTGGGGCATGGAACTGTTCGCCACCTATCAATCGGGATTCGAGCAGGAACCACGCCGCGCCATCCGTGCCGCCGCCTTCCTGGCCGGCCAGGTCATCACCTGGATGCTGATCGCCCGTGGACTGCTGGGCCGGCGCCTCAGGCAGCCCGTTCGGTAGTGACGTACACGCTGACCTCGCGCGTGGCCCGGAAGGTGATGTCGGGGTGACGCTCCTCGGCCAGTTGCAGGTTGACCCGGGTCGGCGCCAGGTAGACCAGTTGTCCGCCGCCGTCCTCGGCCAGGTACTGCTCGTTCTTGTTGCGAAACTTCTCCAGCGCGCGCTCATCGTCGCAGCTCACCCAGCGACAGGTGGCCACGTTGACCTGCTCGAACACCGCCTCGACCTTGTACTCGGCCTTGAGCCGGTAGGCGACCACGTCGAATTGAAGCACGCCGACCGCACCCAGCACCAGGTCGTTGCCGATCAGTGGCTTGAAGAACTGGGTCGCGCCTTCTTCGGACAACTGGGTCAGCCCCTTGGTCAGGGCCTTGAGCTTGAGCGGATCTTTCAGTTGCACGCGCCGGAACAGTTCAGGCGCGAAGCTGGGAATGCCGGCAAACTGCAGCTTCTCGCCCTCGGTAAAGGTATCGCCGATGCCGATGGTGCCGTGGTTGTGCAGACCGACGATATCGCCGGGATAGGCATACTCGGCCGTGGCGCGTTCGTCGGCCATGAAGGTCAGCGCACCGTGGGTGCGCTGTTCCTTGCCCAGGCGCACGTGATGCAGTTTCATCCCCTTCTCGAACACGCC
>SKSJ01000169.1 GCA_007123055.1 Wenzhouxiangella sp.
ATCGGTGTCGGCCAGCAGGCTGCCGTAGGCATGGGCCACGCGCCGGCGCTGCTCATTGAATTGGTCGATATGACCAAGCTTGACACGCAGGATGGCGGCCTGGATTTCGTCGAGCCGGCTGTTATAGCCGATCATCTCGTGGTAATAATCACCCGCCTTGCGGCCGTGGTTACGCAACGTCCACAGCGTCTCGTAGAGCGCCTCGTCACTGGTGGCGATCAACCCGCCGTCGCCGTAGCAGCCCAGATTCTTGCTGGGGAAAAAACTGAAACAACCCGCCAGGCCCATCGATCCGGTCTGCCTGCCATCGATATCGGCACCGAAGGACTGGGCACAATCCTCGATCACGAGCAGTTCATGCTCGTCGGCAATCTTTTGCAGTGGCGCCATGTCCGCCGGCTGGCCGAACAGGTGCACCGGCAGCAGTGCCCGAGTGCGGCCGGTGACGGCAGCACGCACCGCTTCCGGATCGATATTGAAGGATTTCGGATCGACATCGACGAACACCGGCGTGGCGCCGCAATAGGCAATCGCCTCGGCGGTGGCGATGAAGGTAAACGGCGAGGTAATGACCTCGTCGCCGGGGCCGATGCCGGCCGCGCGCAGCGCCAGATGCAACGCATCGGTGCCCGAGGCGCAGCCCAGGGCATGCTTCACGCCCAGGTAATCGGCCGCTTCCTTTTCGAACTCGGCCACGTTGGGGCCGAGAATGAAGCGGGTGCCGGCCAGGACGTCGGCAATGGCCGGGTTGATCTCGTGTTCGAGCTGGCGGTACTGCAGCTCGAGGTCGACCATGGGAATCGGGTTCATTGGCTTGATCCGGGGTAGTTGGCTTGAACCATGTCGGTAATGCGAATGGCCGTCTCCAGCGCGCGCTCGCCATCCTCGCCGCTGACCACCACTGGCGCGCCATTCTGAATCGATTCGAGGAAGGAGGCTACTTCGGCTTTCAGGGCATCATTCTTCTCGAAGGTCGATTCCTCGCGCAGGATCTCGGGGACACCGGGAAACATTTCCTTCTCGCCGATACGATGAATGGCCAGGCCCGAGTTCTGGAAGTCGATCGAGATATAGGCATCGGACTGGAACATGCGCATCTTGCGCTCCGACTTCATGCTCACCCGGCTGGAGGTGACATTGGCCACGCAGCCGTTCTCGAACTCCAGCCTTGCGTTGGCAATATCGATACCTTTCGAAAGCACCGGCGTGCCGCTGGCGGCCAGTGACCTCACCGGGCTGCCGACGATCCCGAGAATCAGATCGATGTCGTGAATCATCAAATCCAGCACCACGTTGACGTCGGTTGCCCGGGGCTTGAACGGCGCCAGCCGGTGACACTCGATGAACAGTGGCGCGAGATTGACATCGGCCAGGTCCAGGAAGGCCGAGTTGAAGCGCTCCAGGTGACCGATCTGAAAGACCACACCCTGCTCGCGCGCAATCCGGTTGAGCTCGCGCGCCTCGTCAAGCGTGCTGGTGATCGGCTTTTCCAGCAGCACATGGGTGCCCCTGGAGAGAAAGTCGCGTGCCACCTCGAAGTGATACATGGTCGGCACGGCAATGGAGACCGCCTCGACCTTACCCAGCAACTCCCGGTAGTCGGTGACAGCACGGCATCCGCACTCCCCGGCACTGGACTGCGCGGCCTGCGCATCGATATCGACCACGGCCCGCAGGTCGGCGTTGGGCAACGCGGCATATTTCTGGGCATGAAACTTTCCCAGGTAGCCGACGCCGATCACGGCGCAGGACGTCATTGGCATGGCAGCGCTCCGGGTGGCGATGGCAACTGGTCAATCAGGGTACGGAAATGCCCGTTTGCGGACCCTTCCAATGATGCCACAAGCACCACCCCCCGATCAGAATGATTCACCCCGACCCGGCGACTACCAGTAAACTGGTTGCATCTCCAACCGAGGAACCTTCGCCGATGGAATACCTGGCCGAGTACGGCATCTTCCTGGCCAAACTCGTGACCCTCCTGGTGGCCGTGCTGATCGTGATCGCCGCCGTTGCCGGTCGCGTGCAGCGCGGCCAGGTCGACGTGCCGTCGCCCGGTAACCTGGAGGTACGCAAGCTCAACGACGACTACCGCCAGGCCGCCATGACCATCAAGGCCAGCATGCTGCCGGGCAAGCAGTTCAAGGCCGAGCGCAAGGCCGACAAAGCGCGCCGCAAGCAGCAGGCCGGCGAGCAGCGACGACGGCTGTGGGTCTTGGACTTCCACGGCGACATTCGCGCCTCGGCCCTGACCGGACTCAGGGAAGAGATCACCGCGCTGCTGACCACCGCAAGTGAAGAAGACGAGGTGCTCGTGCGGCTCGAGTCCGGCGGCGGCCAGGTACATTCTTACGGGCTGGCTGCGGCGCAGTTGATGCGTATTCGCGATCGCAACATCCGGCTGACCGTGTCGGTCGACAAGATCGCCGCCAGCGGAGGCTACATGATGGCCTGCGTGGCCGACCGCATCATCGCCGCCCCGTTCGCCATTCTCGGCTCCATCGGCGTGATTGCCCAGCTGCCCAACTTCAACCGCTGGCTCAAGGACCGCGACATCGACTATGAGCAGTTCATGGCCGGCGAGCACAAGCGCACCGTCACCCTGTTCGGCGAGAACACCGAGGAAGGCAGAACCAAGTTCCAGGAAGAGATCGAGG
>SKSJ01000085.1 GCA_007123055.1 Wenzhouxiangella sp.
ACGTCGAAGCCATGGCGCTCGAGCAGGCCGCGGATCTCGCCGGCCGACCAGACGCGGTGGGAGAAGTGGGTGCGGTGGACGGTGTCACCGTCGATCAGCAGCCACTCGTTGTCCAGGCGGGTCATGTCGTCGGTGAGCGTGGGACGCTCGACCAGCATGCGCTCATTGTCGTAGTCGGTCAGGTGCACCGGTTCCATGGTGCGGCACAGGGTTTCCAGGCCGACCAGGTCGAGCACGAGCCGGCCGTCTGGCTTCAGGCTGGCGTGAATGTTGTCGAGCACGCGGGCGTGGTCGGCTTCGTCCTCGAAATAGCCGAAGCTGGTCCACATCACCAGCACCAGCTCATAGGCCTGCTCACGCACGAACTCGCGCATGTCGGCCTGCACGATCTCGATGGGCAGATCAGCGGTCGATTCGCGCAACTGCTCGAGCAGGTGGGCGCTGGTGTCGAGTGCGGTGACCGTATACCCTGAACGCGCCAGCGGCAGGCTGTGACGGCCGGGGCCGGCGCCCAGGTCGAGCACGTGGCCGGCCGGTGTGCCCAGGAGTGCGAGCAGTTGCCGGATTTCTTCCTCGCCACGGGCGAAGGTGTCGGCATTGAACATCAGCGGACTGAAAGTGCGCCAGAATTCCTCGTCGAGATACCAGTTGCTGTTCAAGTTCGCTTTCCTGTTGCTGTGTGTGTCGTGGCTGGGCGGCTGCGCCACGCTCGGCTGGTACGGGCAGGCGGCGGCCGGCCAGATCGAGATGCTGTGCAAGCGCGAACCGATCGATCGATTGCTGGCCGATCCCGACACGCCGGATGCGCTGCGCACCCGCCTGATCACTGCGATCGAAGCGCGCGAGTTCGCCATCAAGGAGCTGGCGCTACCCGACAGCCCGTCTTATACCTACTACGCCGACCTCGAGCGCGATGCGGTGGTCTGGAACGTGATCGCCACGCCACATTTTTCCATGCAGCCGAAGTCCTGGTGCTATCCCTTTGTCGGTTGCCTGGCCTATCGTGGTTACTTCCGCGAAGCGGCCGCTGTCCGTCACGCCGACCGCCTGGCCGCTCGTGGCCACGATGTGGCGGTGATGCCCGCGGTGGCCTACTCGACCCTGGGTTGGTTCGCCGATCCGGTCCTCAACACCATGCTCGCCTACGATGAGATCTGGCTGGCCGGGCTGATCTTCCACGAACTGGCCCATGAAAAACTCTTCGTGCGCGATGATACCGCGTTCAACGAGGCCTACGCGCGGCTCATCGAACGCGAGGGCGTCAGGCGCTGGCTGCGTTCACGCGGCGAGGACGAGCGGCTGGCGCAGTGGGAGGCGGACCAGGCCCATCAGCAGGCTTTTACCGAACTGCTGCTGCAGGCCCGCGCCGAACTGGTCGTGTTGTACGACACCGACCTGCCGGAACCGGAAATGGCGGTAGGGAAGCAGGCTGTGTTCGAGCGATTGCGCGAACGCATCGCGGCATTCGCTCGCGAGCAGGGCAACGATCGCTACGGGGGTCGGCTTGGCCGGGACCTCAACAATGCCCACCTGGCCTCGGTGGCCACCTACGAGGCCGGTGTGACGGCTTTCGCCGAGTTGCTCGAAGTTCGCTGCGGTGGAGATATCGGGTGCCTGCACGCCCGGGCTGCCGGGATGGCCGAGTGGACGCCGGCCCGGCGGGCCCGATTTCTCGACCGGGAGGATTGATCCCTGGGCACTTCTGGGCGACCATACCCGGCTGTCTCCGTGCCGGAAGTCCGCTTGCTCCGATTCTGCGCCATCTTCGTGGTCTGCTGCCTGCCGTGGCCGTCGCCGGTCCAGGCGCTGTCGCCGGGGGAGCGGCCGGTCTGGTGCGCCCCGCCGCATGCAGCCGCCGACATGACACCCCGCGAACCGGTGGCCGAGACCCAGATCATGGCGGCGGACTACCGTGCCCCGGCCGGCGAGCCGGTGCGCTTCGCCGGCGACGTGCGGCTGATGCAGTTCGACCAGTTGCTAGAGACCGAGGAACTGCTCTACGACCCGGAATCGCGGCTGGTCGACATTCCGGTGTGGCTGCGCTACACCGATGCGCTGATCCAGCTCGAGGCGTCGCGTGCGCACTACGACGTGGCCGACGGTACCGGCCGGTTCGACGAGGTCATCTACCGCCTCGTCGGCCACGACGGCTCGGGCAGTGCCGATACGGTGGCGATGGTCGAGCCCGGCCTGGCCCGGCTCGAACGGTTCGATTTCACCACTTGCGATCCCGACCATCCGGACTGGCAGCTCAAGGCCGCACGCGTCGACCTGGCCCTCGATCGCGGCATCGGAACGGCACGCCACGCCCGGCTGGAGTTCAAGGGCGTGCCGGTGTTGTACTCGCCGTGGATGACCTTTCCCCTGACCGATGAACGCAAGAGCGGGTTTCTCTATCCGCGTTTCGGGCGTTCGGGCAGCGACGGTTTCGATATCAGCGTGCCCTGGTACTGGAATATCGCACCCAACCAGGATGCCACTTTCACCGGGCGCTGGATCGAGAAGCGTGGCGTGATGCTTGACAGTGAGTACCGTTTCCTCGGCGAGCGTCAGCGCGGGCAACTGGATTTCGAAATCCTGCCCGACGACCGGCGCACCGACTCAACCCGCTACTACGGGCAGTTCGACTACCGTGCCCGGCTGGCACCGCG
>SKSJ01000124.1 GCA_007123055.1 Wenzhouxiangella sp.
ACCTGCGAGATCCCGGATATCGCCTCCGGCGATTCCGGGACGACAGTACCCACCGAAGCGAGCAAACAACGAGCAGACGAATGAACTACCTCAGCACCCGCAACGATGCCCCGCCGACCGGTCTTGCCGAGGCGCTACGCGCCGGTCTGGCACCCGACGGCGGACTCTATGTGCCGGAATCCCTGCCGGTACTGGCCGTCGACGATCTGGCCGGAAGTGCCGATTTGCCGACAACGGCCACGCGGGCGCTGGCTCCGTTCTTTGCCGGCAGCGAACTGGAAAATGAACTGACATCCATCTGCCGCGAGGCGCTGGACCTGCCGCTGCCGGTCAGCGAGATCGACGCCGGGCCATCATGGATGCTGGAGTTGTTCCACGGCCCCACCGCCGCGTTCAAGGATTTCGCCGCCCGCTTTCTCGCCACCTGCCTGGATCGCCTGCGTAGCGACGACGACCCGGTACAGACAGTCATCGTCGCCACCTCCGGCGACACCGGCGCGGCCGTGGCCGCGGCCTTCCATCGCCGTCCGGGATTCCGCGTCGTCATCCTCTACCCCGACGGCCGCGTTTCGGCCCGCCAGGCCCACCAGCTCGGCTGCTTCGGCGACAACGTCGCCACCTTGCGCGTGCAAGGCAACTTCGACGACTGCCAGCGCCTGGCCAAGCAGGCGCTGAACGACCGCGAGCTCATCGATCGGCTGGCGCTGACCTCGGCCAATTCCATTTCCATCGGCCGCCTGCTGCCGCAGATCAGCTACTACGTCCATGCCGTCGCCGGCCTGTATCGGCAACTCGAGGCGCCCATCGACATCATCGTCCCCACCGGCAACCTCGGCAACGCCCTGGCCGCCATTCTCGCCCGCGACCTGGGCCTGCCGATCGGCACGGTCCACCTGGCCACCAATGCCAACCGCACCCTGCCCGACTACTTCTCCGGAATGGACTACGAGGGCCGGCCTGGTCTGAAAACCCTGGCCAATGCCATGGACGTCGGTGACCCGTCGAATTTCGAACGCCTGGCCTGGTTCTACCGCGACCGTGATCCCCGGAATGCCGGCATCACCGCCGACAGCGTCGACGACGAGACCATCCGCCAAACCATTGCCCGGATCCACCGGCAAAGCGGCCGTATCGTCTGCCCCCATACCGCCTGCGCCATGGAAGTACTGGACCGCCGGCGCGCGTCCGGCAACGACCGCCCGATGCTTCTCGCCGCCACCGCCCATCCAGCCAAGTTCGAAACCGTGGTCGAACCCCTGATCGGCCAACCCGTCCCCCTGCCCCCGGCCCTGGCCGACCTCCTCGACCGCCCCAGCCAGGCCAACCCCATGGCCGCCGAATTCGAGCCACTCCGAGATCGGCTGCTTGCTGGAGGATAGTCGTTCTGGCCGGTGGGGGCACCCGCAATGTCGTCCGTCGGGGACGTTGCCCCGACCTACATTCACCGGTAGGTCGGCCCAACGTGGCCGACGGTCGAGGTTTGGGGTTGTCGCCTACAACCGTGCTGCCAACCTCGTTCCTTCGTCGATCGCGCGCTTGGCATCCAGCTCGGCGGCCACGTTGGCGCCGCCGATCAGGTGGGTGGTGACGCCGGCCGCTTCGAGTCCCTCCATCAATTCACGCTGCGGCAACTGCCCGGCGCAGATGACGATGTTGTCGACGTCCAGCACCTGCGGCTTGTCGTCGATGCGGATATGCAGGCCCTCGTCATCGATGCGCTCGTAGCTGACCCCGGCGAGCATGTTGACGCCGAAGTGCTTGAGCGAGGTGCGGTGGATCCAGCCGGTGGTCTTGCCCAGTCCCTTACCGGGCTTGGAGGTCTTGCGTTGCAGCAGCCAGACTTCCCGGGCGGGTTGCTCGAACTCGGGCTTGAGCCCGTCCACCCCGCCACGACGCGTCATCTCCATGTCCACACCCCACTGGTGAAAGAAATCCTCCGGCCTGGGCTGGTCCGGGTCCGGCGTTTCGGGGGGCTCGCCATGGACCAGGAACTCGGAGACATCGAAGCCGATACCACCGGCACCAATCACCGCCACGCGCCGCCCCACCGGCTTGTTGCGCAGCAGCACATCGATATAGCCGAGCACCGAGGGATGATCCTGCCCCGGAATCTTCGGATCGCGCGGCACCACACCGGCGGCGACGAGGACCTCGTCGAAGCCCTCGCCGGCCAGCTGGTCGGCGTCCACCCGGGTGTTCAAACGCAGATCGACCCCCGTCGTCTCGATACGCTTGCCGAAGTAGCGCAGCGTCTCGACGAATTCCTCCTTACCGGGAATGCGCTGGGCCATGTTGAACTGCCCGCCGATGCGGTCCATGCCCTCGAACAGCACGACATCGTGCCCGCGCTCGGCCGCGGTGGTCGCGGCGGCCAGGCCGGCCGGACCGGCACCGACCACGGCGATTTTCTTCTTCGCAGTCGCCGGCTCGATGACCAGGTCGGTCTCGTGACCGGCACGCGGATTAACCAGGCAGGAGGCGACCTTGTTCTGGAACACGTGATCCAGGCAGGCCTGGTTGCAGGCGATGCAGGTATTGATCTCGTCGGCACGGTCGGCACCGGCCTTGTTGACCCATTCCGGGTCGGCCAGGAAAGGCCGGGCCATGGACACCATGTCAGCGTCCCCCCTGGCCAGCACGTCTTCTGCCGTGTGCGGCATGTTGATGCGGTTGGTGGTCACCAGCGGCACCGAGACGGCGTCGCGGAACTTGCGCGTCACCCAGGTATAGGCCGCGCGCGGCACCGTGGTGGCGATGGTCGGGATACGCGTCTCGTGCCAGCCGATGCCGGTGTTGATGATGCTCACCCCCGCCTGCTCGATTGCCTGGCCCAGTGCCACAACTTCGTCCCAGGCGTTACCGTCTTCGAGCATGTCGAGCATGGACAGGCGATAGATGATGATGAAGTCATCGCCCACCGCCTCTCGCGTGCGCCGGACAATCTCCACGGCAATGCGCATGCGGTCGTCGAACGACCCGCCCCACTCGTCGTCACGCTTGTTCGTGCGCGGCACCAGGAACTGGTTGATGAAATAACCTTCCGAGCCCATCACCTCGACGCCGTCGTAGCCGGCTTTCTGCGCCAGCTTCGCGCAGCGCACGAAATCGCGGATCTGGCCCTCGATGCCCTTGGCCGTCAGGGCCTTGGGCTTGAACGGCGTGATCGGCGACTGGATCGCCGAAGGCGCGACGGAGAACGGGTGATAGGCATAGCGCCCGGCATGCAGGATCTGCATGCAGATGCGGCCATCGGCCTCGTGCACCGCATCGGTCATCTTCCGGTGGCGCATCACCTCCCAGCGGTTGGTCAGCTTGGAAGCCAGCGGTGCCAGCGAACCACGCCGGTTCGGCGCAATCCCGCCGGTCACCATCAATCCGGCCCCGCCTTTCGCCCGCTCGACGAAATAAGCCGTCAGCTTCGGCCAGTTCCACACCCGGTCTTCCAGCCCGGTATGCATCGACCCCATCAGAACGCGGTTGGGCAGCGTCACATGCCCGAGATCAAGCGGGCGGAAAAGGTTGGGATAGCGGGAATCGGTCATGGCAACATTCGGATCAGTATGGGGCTCAAGGCGCCATTATGCCGATTTCGCTTTGTGTTTTGGTTCTTTGGCGTTTTGGTTGGCAAGATACTGCGTAGCCTCAAGCAAAGGCTCGAGGCAAAGCGACTTCGAGCAACGAAAAAACCAAAAAACCAAAAAACTAGTCTTGCATTCGCCGCAGCACCCTCACCTCCCGGCGCAGGCGCTCGACTTCGTCGATCAGGTCCAGCACCACCGGCAGGGCGTGGTTTTCCAGCTCCAGGTCCTGCTGCAGGCGGCGGGCACGGCGCAAGCGGCCGAGCTGGCGGGCCGGGAAACGCCATTGCGCTTGCCCGCGCGGTTCGACCACGCCTTCGTTCACCCACTCGATGAGCAGCTCGCGACTGACATCACAGACCCGGCACAGCTCGTTAAGCTCGAGTTCGGTTTCCTGTTCGATCACTTCAATGGTCAAGCGCGTCATGCCGCCACCTCCATCTCGGAACGTGGATTGAAGTCCTGCTCTTCGGCGAGTTGCTCATAGAGTTCGCGCTGACGATCGGTGCTGGCCTTGGGAACCACCACCTTGAGCGTCACCACCTGGTCGCCGGCGGCCTTGCCGGGCAACCCCCGACCCTTCAACCGCAGGCGCTTGCCGCTGGAAGCACCGGCCGGGATATTCATGGCCACCTTGCCGCCGAGCGTGGGAACGTTGACCCTGGCGCCGAGCGCCGCCTCCCAGGGCGTGATCGGCAAGGTCAGGTGCACATTGCGCCCCTCGAGTTCGAACAGCCGATGTGGCTGGATCTCGACTTCCAGGTAAAGATCCCCTTTCGCCCCACCGTTGAAGCCGGGCTCACCCTGGCCGGCCAGCCGGATTTGCTGTCCCGGCGTCACGCCGGCCGGAATGTTGACCTCCAGGTTCTGCTGACGCCGGACCAGTCGACCGTCCGGGCCCGGCTCAGTCCGGCTGAGGGTGATCCGACGCTGCCCACCGGAAAATGCCGTTTCCAGGTCGATCTCGACACGCGCGTGGATGTCACGCCCGGGTGCACTGCGCGAGCGGCGAGCCCCCATGCCGCCACCGAACAGGTTCTCGAAAAATTCGCTGAAATCGGTGAAACCGCCGAACCCCTCGCCGGCTCCGGCCTGCCCGAAACCCCCGCTCCAGCCCGGCGGCGGCTGGAAATCGTCGCCACCGCGCCAGCCGCCAGCGCGCAACTGGTCGTACTGCTTGCGCTTTTCCGGATCCTTGAGTACCTCCCAGGCCTCGCCGATTTCCTTGAACTTGTCCTCGGAACCGGCATCCTTGTTCAGGTCGGGGTGATATTTGCGCGCCAGCTTGCGGTAGGCACGCTTGATCTCGTCGGTTTCGGCATCGGGTTCGACACCCAGCGTCTTGTAGTAGTCCCTGAATTCCATCGAATGCCTCGCATCCTCGTCTGCTCCCCATTCAATGGGGACGGCCGACGGTCACTCAAGGCAGGGCAACCCGTTCCCCCGGCCCGGTCGACGCCAGCCGCAACAGGTAGTGCTCATCATGGGTCTGGCCGGCCAGGCGCTGCAACTGTTCCCACAGCACCTGGCCGGATCCGTCTTCGTCGCCTGCGCGCACGGCGGCCAGTTCGACCAGTACCGCTGGCTCGGTGACCCGCCAGCCGCCCAGTGCCAGTGCTTCGCGCAGCTCGAGGCACTCTTCTGCCGCCTCGCGCGCGGCCTCGTAGTATTCCAGCTCGATGGCGCGAGTGGCATAGCCGCACAGGGCGGCGCTGAGCACGGTGCGCCCGGCACCACCGATCGAGCGCGCCTGCTCGATCACGGGCTCATAGGCCTCGATGCCGGTATCCCGATCCAGACGAACCCTCACATTGGTGACTTCCAGTGCAGCCTGCAGGCTGTATGGATGCGTACTGCCGAGCCGGCGATCCATGATGACCGCCGATTCGTCGAAATAGGTCTCGGCCTGCCGGTACCGTCCGCGCGCAAACGCGAGCTCACCCAGCCCGATCAGCACCGCTCCGTGATCGGGCGAGTCCTCGCCGACGAAGCGCCGGGCCACGTCGCGCGCGGCCGTGAGATGCCGCTCGGCCTCGTCGTATTCGCCCTGCACTGTCAGCAGGCGACCGAGATGGATGCGCGCCGCCGCCATGGCGCCGGAGTCACCGTACTTCTCTTCCCGTGTTTCGATCACCCGACGCAGCCGCCGCTCGGCCTCATCACTGCGACCCAGCCGGTCCAGGCTGAGCGCGAGGTTGCTCATCACAGACAGGGCATCGTTCGAATCGCCGCGCCCCATCGCGAACCAGAGCGCTTCGGCCCCTTCAAGATGTCGTGTGGCCTCCTCCAGCTGACCGCCGATCAACAGCGTGGTGCCCAGATTATTCTCTGCCCGTGCCATCAGCGGCCACGGTCCCGGCGACGCCTCGACGGCCAGTTCACGCGCCCTTTTCAAATCCTCCACCGCCTCGTCCCAGCGCCCGAGATCGCGCAGCAGGCGACCGCGAATCTGCAGCACATCGGATCGGCGTGTGGACTGCTGGCCGGGAAACTCATCCAGAATCGCCAGTGCTTCATTGATGACCTCGAACCCATCCTGCATCCGGCCCTGGCGGTGGTAAACCTGTGCCAGGTCACGAAATGCCATCGACCGCAGAATCGGACTGACCTTTTCGTCGTCATATTCGATGAACCCGGATAACAGGGGCTCGGCCGAAGAGTAGTCATGCAGGGCAATCATGATCTCGCCAAGCACCGCCATGACCTGCTGCTGCACCACCGGATCCTCGCTCAGCCAGTCCTCGGCCACATCGGCGGTGCGATCCAGCAACTCCCTGGCGGTCAGTTCATCGGTATCCTCGGCCAGGCCGCCGACCTCGCGAAACAAAAACAGCAGGTGCTCACGCACCGCCTCGGAAAGCGCCGCCTCGGTCTGCGCCACATCGCGCTCTAGCGCCGCTACCCTGGCCTGCCAGGCGGTCGCGCTGACCCCAACGAGAATACTCGCCAGGGCCAGGCCGCCAAGCGCTGCGGCCAGGCGATGTCGACGCATCCACATGCGCAGCCGTTCCGGGGGGGAAGGCGTGCGTGCGCGGGTCGGCAGGTTGTCACACAGACGCTGGATATCCAGCAACAGTGCATTGGCCGTGGCATAGCGGTGGTCGGGTTCGCTCGCCGTGGCCTGGGCGATGATCGCCTCGACATCACGCAGGCGCCGGAAACCGCGCCATGCCGGTAGCAGCCGGCGGCCATGGCCAGGCGGCGTTCCGAACACCATCCAGTGCAGCAAAGCACCCAGGCTGTAGATGTCGGCGGCCGTATTGACGGGCTGTGCGGCCAACTGTTCAGGTGCCGAGAACCCGGGCGTGAGGGCATCGCTCAGTTCCGCGCCAACGCCGGCATCCAGCAGCTTGGCCACGCCGAAATCCAGCAACCGGGTCTGGCCCTCGGCGGTCACAATGAGATTGGCCGGCTTGATGTCGCCGTGAACGACCAGCTGCCTGTGCGCGGCCGAAACCGCCATGCACGTCTCGCAGAACACCTCCAGCATACGTTCGCGATCCGGTGCCTGGTCGGCCACCCACTCATCCAGCGTCGGTCCATCCACCCATTCCATTACCAGGTAGGGTCGGCCGTCGTCGGTCAGGCCACCATCGAGCAGGCGCGCAATGGCGGCATGGTTGATTCTTGCCATGACCTGACGCTCGGCCTCGAGCAACTCGGCCAATTGATCACTGGTATGGCGGATGACCTTGATCGCCACCTGCATCTCGAACGTGCCGTCAGCACGCTCGGCACGGTAAACATCGCCCATGCCGCCGGTGCCGACCGACTCGATGATGCGCCAGGGGCCGAGACGTGTCCCCCCGGGGATCGGCATTGACTTGCCCTGTTCGCGTTCTTCAAGCGCCTCGCCCACCAGGTCGCGTGCCGAGCGCTCCAGGAACTCGGCCGGTTCATCCATGGCGCGCAGCAGCTTGACCAGCCAGCCGCCCAGGCGAGGTGCCCGTTCACGGCATTCAGCCACAAACTGCTCGCGCTTATCGGGTGGCATCTCCAGCGACTGCTCGAGCAGCCGGTCCAGGACTCGTCGGCGGGCCGGGGTCAGTCTTCCCTGCATGTTCCCTGCTCCCCTTTCAGTTCCAACAAATTGCCGGAATCACGACTGTTCCATCTCCACCACCAGCCAAGCACGGGCACGGTCCCAGTCACGCTGAACGGTACGCATGGAGATATCCAGCATTTCCGCGATTTCTTCGGCCGTCATCCCGCCAAAGAAACGCGCGATCACGACCTCGGCCAACCGCGGACTGACCTGCTCGAGCCGTGCCAGGGCTTCGTTGACCATCAGCACGGTCTCCTCGCCTTGGGACCCGTTGTCGGTGATCAGTTCCTCGTTGAGCGAGACGGGTGCCTGCCCGGAACCACGCTTGGCGGCCAACTTGCCGCGGGCGTGATCGACGATGAGCTGGCGAATGGCCAGCGACGTCAGTCGCTTGAGATGCAGGCGATTGCGAAAGTCCTGGTTGGCCGAAGCCCTGAGCTTGAGAAAGGCCTCGTGCACCAGCTCGGTGGTCTGCAGCGTCGGACTGGCACCGAAACGCGCCTGCTGGCAGCGCGCCACCTCGCGCAGATCGTCATAGATCAGCGGCAGGATACGGTCGATGGTATCGGGCTGCTCGCGCAACTCCGACAACAACCGCGTCACCTCCCCGGAAACAGCCTGGTTTTCAGCTTGCACGATCCCCGATCCAGAATATCGACTCCCGGCCAGTGTGCCACATATCGGATTAATCCGGAATTAACCCGGCGGCGATGGCCGCCGCCGGGAATGCACTATCTCAATCGTCGGCTGATTCAAAGCGATCATGGAGAATACCGCCTTCAAAGACCTCGAACAGCTCGGTGACGGTCGCATCGAGCTCGCCCTCATCATCGGCGGCACGCAGGCGATAACCGGCGCCGATGGTGTCGATCGCCAGGTCATCGAAGACCGCGATACCGCCGCTGACCTGAACCGAGAGCGTGCCCGAGAGTTCGGCGCCATGCGGGTTGGTCTCCAGTTCGATGGTCACGAACGTGTCATGGTCGTCCTCGACCAGCTCGCCGGTGCTGTCGAGCACATGCACCACAATGGCCGGGCTGATCGGCATATCGACCACCGTATTCGCCGGCTCGGTGCTGAACAACAACGCCACCGGACCGGAAGCCTCGATCTCGTAAGTGGCCTGCGCCTGATCCGGCTCGTTGTTGTCGTCACCCGGGTAATGGGCCGTCAACATCGTCTCGCCGACCTCGAACGAGGTCAGCTCGCAGGACGTCGCCGGCAACGCGATCTCGCAGATCTCGCCGTGACCGTCGTCCACCGTGACCGTGCCGCTGGGCTCGAAGCCTTCGATGGCAATCTCGACCGTGTAGGGCAGTCCGGCCACCTGCCAGTCGGCAGGGTCGACCGATTGAATCACCAGGCCAGGCTCGGCCGGCGTGATCTCATAAACGGCTTGATCGTAGCTTGGGCCGTGATGGTCATCGCCGGAATACTCGGCCGTGATGGTCCGGACGCCGACGCTGGTCGAGTCCAGTTCGCAGTTGTCAGCCGGCAGCGTGATCTGGCAGGAGTTATTTTCGCCGTCGCCCACTGCCACCGTCCCGGTTGGACTGTTACCGATCACCGACACCGTCACCGAGTAGCTCTCGCCCACCGTCTGACTGCCCGCCGGGCTGATGCCGACAATGCTGGTCTCCGAACTGGCTTCGCTGATCACCAGCATGCCGGTGGCATCATCGCCGGTGTAGTTGTCGTCGGTGATCGTCGCGACCACGGCATAGTCACCTACCTCACTCGGTGCTTCGCTCGAACTACCGTAGGTCACGCTGTAACTCACCTCGGCCGGATCCGGTGTGACCGTGACCGGCTTGGGATCACCGTCCCAGGTCTGTTCCAGATCAGAAAGCGCGAGTGCCGCCGGAGCCGGATCGATCACGAAGGTGTCGCTCGCCGAGCCTTCGTAGCCCGGCTCGGTGATCGTGGCCACCACCTCGTAACTGCCGGCGCCGCTCGGCTCGTCGGTCGAACCGTCATAAGTAACCTCGTAGGACAGGCCTTCCGGATCGGTAGTCACCGTGACAGCCAACGGATCGCCCGTGTAGGTCTGGGTCAGATCAGTGAGGCTGACCGTGGCCGCGGCGCTGCCGATATCGAACAGCGCACTGCTCGCTCCATCGAGCGCTTGCTCGCTGTCGACAGCGTTGAGCTGATAACTTTCGCCAGCGGTGTCCACGCTCAGATCGGCGAATGTTGCCATGCCCTCGCTGACGATTGCACTCGTCGTACCCGACAGTATGGCGGCTGGATCGCCGCCAGTGAGACTCAACTCGACCTCGGTGTCGTTGTCGGTATCGGCCAGGTTGCCGACCGCATCCAGCACGGCCACTGTCACCGCCGGCGTGATCGTGGCGTTGACCTGGGTGGTGGTCGGCTGATCGATAAACGCCAGTGACTCGGGATCACCGTGGAAGACCTTGAACTCGACACTCAGCGCTTCGGCCAGCCCGGAAGCATGCGCTTCAAGCTGGTAGTCGCTGCCAACCAGGTCAATACTCAGTGCATCGAAGGT
>SKSJ01000101.1 GCA_007123055.1 Wenzhouxiangella sp.
CGCGTTTCGCAGGGAATGGCAGCGTCCTTGCCAAGAAACGCAACGCCGAGTCGCGCCAGCACAGTGGCTCCCGAAGGGCCGCCGCACAAGCGCCGTGGGCTGCGTTCCGCTCGCTTGAATTGGCGACGGCCAGTCCTGCGCTCGCGCGCCTTGCTCACGACGCTTGTGCGACGGCTGAGCGTTACCCAATTTACCGCATGGCCCACTAGTGGGCCCGAAATTGCTGCTAACCTTGGCGTCAGGAGTCCATAGGACAGTTCCAGGCGCCGCGAATGCCCAAGCCCTCCGCACCCAATCAGGACGAGCTCCAGCAGACCATCGAGGAGCTGCAACGGGCCGAGCGCATTCAGAATGCCTTGTACCAGATCGCCGACCTGGCCGGTGCGGACCTGGCAACCGATGACATTCTCGCCAGACTGCACCAGATCATCTCCGAGTTGATGTATGCCGAGAACTTCTACATCTTTCTCTACGATGCAGATCAGGATACGGTGCGGTTTCACTACTTTGCCGATGTCGCCACGGCCCCCCCGGACATGGCCGCAGCCATCCCCCTGGAAAGCCTCGAGCACAGTCTGACCTGGTACGTGATACGACTGGCAAGACCGCTGCGCGGTTCGCTCGACGAGATTGCACGCGAGGTTCCCGGACCCCTCAAGGCCCTGGGCGCCCAGGCGAAGGACTGGCTCGGTGTACCCATGCTGGACGGAAGCCGGGTCAGGGGCATCCTGGCGGTACAGCGCTACGACGAGCAGGATACCTACAGTCAGGACGACCAGAACCTGCTGAGTTTTGTTGCCACCCATGTTCTCACCATGCTGCAACGCCGGTGGGCCAACCGTGAACTGGAACAGGCGGTCATTGCACGCACACGGGAACTGGCCGAAGCCAACCTCGCCCTGGAGGCCGAAGTCGCCCAGCGCCGCCGCGGAGAGCGACTGCAGAAGGCGCTCTATCACATTGCCGAGCAGGCCGGTGAGATCGGCCGGGAGAAAGACTTCTTCCGTTTGGTGCACCGCGAAGTATCCGAGCTGATGTACGCCGAGAATTTCTTCATCGCCCTGCTGGTCGATGACGGCCAGACACTGGAGTTTGGCTATTATGCCGACGAATTCCAGAGTCACCAGGAGAAGCGCCGACTGGGCATGGGGATGACCGAGTATGCGCTTCGCCAGGACAATGGTGTCCTGCTGACGCGAAAAGACATGCAGCAACTTGTCAACGCCGGGAAGGCGGTCATCAAGGGTGAACTCGCACAGGCATGGATGGGAGTGCCGTTACAGTGCGAAGGCAAGACGCTGGGGCTGATTGTCGTACAGAGCTATCGCGAGGACCGACTGTATAACGACGAGGATCTGCAGCTTCTCCGTTTCGTATCCACGCAGATCGCCAACAGCCTCGAGAGGAAACGAGCACTGGCCTCGCTGAGCGAAGCGAAGCGCACGCTGGAGCAGCGCGTCGAGGAACGAACCCGTGAGTTGTCGGAAGCAAACCACGCCCTGGAGGAACAGAGCCTGACCGATCCGCTCACCGGTCTGCGAAATCGCCGCTACCTGCTGGAGCAAGTCCCCACCGACGTCGCGCTGGTTGACCGGCACTACCGCGAATGCAAGCACAGCCCCAACAAGATGGAAACGGATAACGCCGACCTGCTTTTCCTCATGATCGACATCGATCATTTCAAGCAGATCAACGACATTCACGGTCATGCCGCCGGTGATCGTGTCCTCCGGCAGGTGTCCGGCATTCTGCTCAAGATCATCCGGCAGTCCGACACGGCTGTGCGCTGGGGTGGAGAAGAGTTTCTCCTGGTCGCCCGTTTCACCGATTCGGAGTTCGCCCCGACTCTCGCCGAACGTATTCGGCAGGGCATTGCAGATCATCGATTCGATCTGGGTAACGGCCGAAGCGTGAACCTGACCTGTTCAATCGGTTACGCGCAATATCCCGTGTTTCCCGACAACACCCGGAAGGTCCATTGGGAAGAGGTCATCAACCTTGCCGACCATTGCCTGTATGCGGCCAAGCATACCTGGCGTAACGCCTGGATCGGAGTCAGTTTGGCGGACACGCCACCTCCGGACAAACTGCCTGATCGCATCAGCCAGGCGCTGCCGGATCTGGTTCGGGCAGGTTACCTCGAGGCACACAGCTCACATCCGGACCCCTCCAGCATCGAATGGCCTTCCGATGCCACTCAAGCGACCAGCCCGGCCGCGTGACCGGAGGCCCAGGCCCACTGGAAATTATGACCGCCGAGATGGCCGGTCACGTCCACGACCTCACCAATGAAGTACAGCCCCGGATAGTCGCGGCACTCCATGGTCTTTGAAGACAGCCCATCGGTATCGACGCCACCCAGCGTCACCTCGGCCGTGCGGTAACCCTCGGTATCGGCCGGCCATACACGCCATGGCTTCAGTCGGCCGGCAATGGCCACAATCTCCTCGTCGCCGATTTCGGCCATGAGCCGGTCGCCCAGCCACAACTCGCACCAGCGTTGCACCAGGCGTCGTGGCAGGTGCTCGCCCAGCACATTCTTCAGGCGAGTACGCGGCCGCTGTTGGCGCTCGGCACGCAAGTACTCGACCAGGTCGAGATCCGGCAGCAAGTCGATGGCCACCGGCTCGCCGGGCTTCCAGTACGACGATACCTGCAGCATGGCCGGGCCACTCAGCCCCTTGTGAGTAAACAGGATGTTCTCCCGGAACACTGCACCACCGGCCTCGCTGGAAGTATCGACCGATACTCCGGCCAGCCCCTTGATCTGGGCCAGCTTGCGCCCCTCGAAAACGAACGGCACCAAAGCTGCTCGGGTCGGCTGCAGCGCCATTCCCAGCGAGCGGGCCAGGTCGAAACCGAACCCGGTGGCACCCATGCGGGGAATCGAGTATCCGCCGGTGGCAATCACCAACGACTCGCACCCGATGGTTTCCGAGCCCGCTCTCACGCGATGCGGCGGACCGAGCTGTTCGATACCGACCGGAGAATGCGTACGCACTTCCACACCGGCCGATTCACATTCGGCCAGCAACAGCGCGACGATGTCCTTCGAAGACTGATCGCAGAAAAGCTGCCCGAGTTTCTTCTCGTGGTATGGCACCCTGTGCTTTTCAACCAGCGCGATGAAATCCCACGGTGTATAACGGCTCAGTGCCGACTTGCAGAAATGCGGGTTGGCCGAGAGAAAGTGCTCCGGCGTCGAATACATGTTGGTGAAATTGCAGCGCCCACCGCCGGACATCAGAATCTTCTTGCCAACCTTGTTGGCATGATCGAGCACCAGTACCCGACGGCCGCGGGTCCCGGCGGTGATGGCACACATCAGTCCAGCCGCGCCGGCACCGATGATGACGACATCGACATGCCAGTCCGGCACTGAAGCATTCGTCATGGCTACCTGAACCTGGACGTTTCGGTTCGGATCGAAGTATTTCCGGAGTTGAGGATCAGAAGGCAGGCCGACACCGACATGCCGGCCTGCCGCGGTTCAGGTGAATCAGAAACCGAAACGCATTGAAACATTGAACACGTCGGCGCTGTCGACGCGCTCCCAGGACACTTCTGCTCCCAGGGCCTGGCTGAAAGCCATGCCCACGCCGAGACCGCCACCGAATTCCCAGCTACTGTCGGAAACCGAAATCCCCATCGTGGATCCCTTCACACTGTAGTTGACGTAGGACGCTTGCACGAAACCGTAAAAGCCAGTATCAGCCTCGTACTGGAATCGCGGTGCCAGACCATAGTAATTGTCGATCTCGACCTTGACGCCACCCACGGTGTCGTCGTTGATGCCGACGCCGGCGCGCAACTCGGGAATGAAAAAGCCGCTGCCGGCAGTCCCTTCCATCACCGGAAGGCGGTAGCCGATGGTCCCCTGCAGCGCGCCAACACTGACTTCCTCGTCCAGGTGAGTGTAGCCCACGCTGCCGGTCACCTGCGCGGAGGCGGCAGAGCCCATCAGCAGTGCAAAACTGGCGAAAACACCAACACACATCTTTCTCATGGCTTGCTCTCCTTGGTTTTTCTTGAACATTGCAGAAACCTGCCAGATACCCCCACGATCACCGGCGAAACCGATTATACATTGATGCTTTCCTGATCTCTTTGCTTGCCGGCTTCCGGGTTGCTCACAATGCCTGCAGCAACCTCCCCGAACAGCTGCTGACCGTCGATCGATTGCAGTATCGGCCGGCCCGGGGATACCCGCCCCCCGGCCAACGCATCGATGCAGCGTGACCGACCCGATCAGTCCCGTGATCCGGGCTGCTCATCGGCGAAGTCGGCCAGTTCCACTTTGAGCCAGGCGCGGGCGCGGCACAGGTCGCGCACGACAGTGCGGCTGGACACACCGAGCATTTCCCCGATTTCCTCGACCGTGTAGCCGGCATAGAGATTCGCCGCTGCCGCTTCGGCCATGCGCCGATCCCGCGCTTCCAGGGCGACCAGCACTTCCTCGACGGCCATGATCCGGTCAACATCTTCTCCCACCAGGCCGTAGCGGTCCTCGTTGTAGGTTGCCCGAACCTGGTCACCGCCACGCTTGGAGGTCAATCGCTTGCGCGCATAGTCCAGGATGAGCTGGCGCATGACGCAGGCCGCCAGGCGCTGAAAGTGAAGTCGATTCTCGATCGGGTCGGTCATGCCACGACGCAACTTGAGAAAAGCCTCGTGCACCAGTGCCGTGGTCTGCATCGTTGGGCTGGCACCCAGGCGCTGACGCTGTGCATGACCAATCCTCTTCATGTCGTCATAGACCATCGGAACAAGCTGGTCGAACAACTCCGGCGATGAGCGGATCTCTTCCAGCAATTGTGTGACGTCCGCTTGCGCAACCTCCTTGCGTAACTCACCTTTTGACACAACACGTTCAGACCAAGAGGATTCGGTGACCAGTCTAGCAGGCCCGACAATCACGCAAGTAAACAGTCTCGTGTCCTCCACGTGGATCGTTTCGCGTAAACCTCATTAACCCGTGATCCAACTCCAACCGCAGGGTTCCCGACATCAACGGCAAACCAAGTGCCCCAGTGGAGAAACCTCATTATGTACAAACAGCCGATGGTGATTCTTTCCGGAACCCTGTTGCTGGTTCTTGCCTGTGGTGATGAAAGTCGGAATTTCCAGGATGAAGGCGGCAACAACCATCTGTCCTTCAATGATCGCGACTTTACAGTGGACACCGTGTACTGCTCGGAAAGAATGGGCCGAGTGACCGTACGTTTCGAGCAGGGCGCTCTATTCGTGAGCCGGCGGGATGAACCTCCGGGCTACGAAGCCGTACTACGCTTCACGTCACCGGAGCGCAGCGAATACGTCAACCGAGCAATCGGCGAACAGCCTGGAGAACAACTGACCACCGAGGGTCTGTACCTGGACCTTCACCGTGGCGTTCACGGCGAAATCCTCCTGATGCGTTCCATGATCCTGCTCAATCCCGATCGATTTACGGATACAGCATCACAAACAATGCGAGTTCGTGCGGCTTGTCCAAAATGATTTTTCCTGACTTCGATTTTCGTGTTCTTCGTGGTTCAAAGATTGAGACTGGCGCTCATTGATGAAGCAGGACTCTCACTCTCCGGCAACTCTCAGACGCCAAGCTTCGCTTTCACTATCGTGACCGGAATCGGGGGCAGACTCGTGCAGAGCCGCATACAGGTCAGCCAACTCGTTCGCGATATCCATGGTTCGGCTGTGGTCGACGCCCAGCGCGGCCTGGTAGATCTCGTATGATTTGAGCAGGGGCGACCGGGCCTCCTCGTATCGTTCCTGTGCAACCAGGGTCAATGCAAGCCGCGCTTCGAAGACCCCCAGGTGCCAATGCCCCTGCGGCAAGGTGCGATGGCCACGTTCGACCACTTCGGCCGCCAGCTCTTCAGCTCGCTCATGGCGCCCCAGCGACTGCAGGAGCGAACTGCGGTTGTTGATGAAAATCAGTGTGCGATGGTGGTCATTGCCATACATGCGGCGAGCATTCTGCACGACCTCGAATGAGAACGGCTCTGCCTCTTCATTCCTTCCCGTCTCACCAAGAATGAAACCCATGTTATTGACTGAAACCATGGTATTGGGATGATCATTTCCCAGAACCTGCCGGCGACCGTCCAGTGCTTCCTGGTAATAGGGCAAGGCATCTTCCAGGCGCCCCTGCTGTTGCAGAAGCCAGCCCATGTTGCTGACTGACCTGAGTGTATCCGGATGCCTGTCACCCAGCGTGCGGCGGCGAATGTCCAGTGCCTCGCGGAAATGGGGTATCGCCTCATCGAAACGTTCCTGGTCACCGAGCAGCGTGCCCATGTTGTTGAGCGCGGCCAGGGTCTGTGAATGATCCGAACCCAGACTTTCACGACTCTTCTCCAGCACATCGGCAAAATATTGCTCGGCCAGATCAAACTCGCCAGTCCTGCTGTAATGCGCACCCATGCTGCCCGTGACAATCAATGATTGCAGGTGGTGTTCGCCCAACAGCTCCCGATACCCATGCATGGCCTCCTTGTAAAGTCGACGCTGCTGGGCATACTGACCCATTTGCCCCCGCAACGCGCCCAACTCGCTGACCGATTGCAATGTATCGTAGTGCTGATCGCCGAGCAGCTCTCGACGAATCTGCAGGGCCTGGGTCTGCGGCGCTTCGGTCCGGTCACTGATACCCAGCTCCCGCATGGTTGTTGCCGTGACCTGCAAAAGTCTTGCCCGCAACAGTGGCTGACCGGCAAATTCACGATCGATCGTTTCCAGGGTCGGTCCAAACAGGTCGCGGTGCATGGAATTCAATGCAGCATCCGTGAAATTCACGCCAGCCAGGGACCGGTCAAGCGTCTCGAGCTCCCTTTCGATTTGCTCTGGATCTTCGGTCAAGACCTGCAGAGCCGACCGGCGATCGTCCATGATTTTCTGCCGCCAGCCGATTCCCATCGCCGCCGGATCAACCGCTGCCAGACGGGTGGATTGAAAATCCACGACCTGCTGGAGTTCTTCGGCCAGCCGCTCGGATTGCCGCTCGGCCTCGATCGCTCGTTCTGCCTCCATCTCGGCGCGGTCGCGCTGCTGCGTGGCCAGATGTGCTTGCCAGAGCGCACCGACCAAGGTCAGGCAAAGCATTGCCGATACGGCAGCGGTGGCGCCAGCGACCAGCCAGTGCCGGCGAATGAATCGCGACAGGACATAGGCGGTGGTCGGGCGACGGGCCCAGACAGGAAAACCCTTGCGGCATCGCTTCACATCGTCCAGAAACTGCGGAACGGTGGCATAGCGTTCTTCTGGATCCTCAGCGCAGGCTAGATCAATGATTGCGGTCAGATCCTTTCCATTCTTCAAGTCGATCGGCAGCTCGCCATAAATCGACTTGCCCGGCCTGGCCCGCCGAACCTCGCCGCTCAGCAACCATTGCAGCAGGATTCCCAGTGACCAGATATCCGACTGGGTGGATACACTCTCGCCGTGTAACTGTTCGGGAGCACAAAAGGCCGGAGTCAGCGCACCGCTTCCGGTACTTTTCGCATCACCCTCGTCCTCAATCAGCCTCGCCACGCCAAAGTCGACCAGCCGAACCCGACCGGATTCGGTGATGCGGACATTGGCCGGCTTGAGATCACCATGTACCACCTGCCGTTGATGCGCATGCCCGACCGCTTCGGCGACCTGCTCGAACAGATCCAGCCGTGAAGGAATATTGCAATCATGTCGGTCGAGGTACTCATCGAGATCATGCCCCGCGATCCATTCCATGACGAGATAGGCATGACCATCCTCCGTTGTTCCACCATCGATCAGCCGTGCGATGTTGCGATGATTGAGACGTGCGAGTAGTTGGCGCTCGATTCTCAGGCGCTCGTCCAGGTTGTCCCGACGGACGCGGATCAGCTTGATGGCGGCCGTCATCTCGAAGGCGCCGTCGGCACGCTCGGCCCGGTAGACCGACCCCATGCCGCCACTACCGATCGCCTCGAGCACGCGCCAGCGACCAAGCCGCGTCCCCGCGGCGAGCACCAGTTCTTTCTCTCTCCGGTTGTTTCGGGCAGCGCTACCGGCCCGATGGAACAAGTCGTCGATCGTGCCGCCCGTTTCCTCGCTCGCCTGAAGCAGTACCACCAGCCATCGGTGGATTCTCGGGGCACGCCTTGAAATGGTCTTGAGATAGCGTTCCCGAGCATCCTGATCAGCCTCGATGAGCTGATCGAACAGTCGATCAAGAAGGTTCCGGCGGGCACGGGTCAGGCGCGCTTTGGAGGGGGCATTCGACACGGCGTGGCTCGCGGGTGACGGCAGGAAGCCTCACCTTACTACATGGCTCCCACCTGAACGCAGGAGAGCCGGATCGACCATCCCTCGGAGGCATTCCGGGTCGAGAAGCTTGCACAAGCATCACAAGCAGGCTAATCTATTAACTTATCTCTCCATCGCGATAAAAGGATATTGTCATCGACCTTGAACTTGTCAGTCGCCACTGCAGCCTGCTCGGGGATTCGACGCGGCTTCGCTTGCTGGCGCTGCTGGAGGCCGAGGAACTGACCGTGGCCGAGCTGGCCGAGGTAACCCACCTGGCCCAGCCGCGCGTGTCCACGCACCTCGCGCGGCTGCGTGAAGCCGGGCTCGTGGTCGACCGTCGCGAAGGGGTGTCAGTCTACTACCGGCTCGGCAATCCGGATGACAATCCGGAGCTGCATCGCCTCTGGGCCCTGTTTCGAGAGCATCTGGACGATGCACAGGTCGCGGCCGATGCCGAGCACCTGCCCGAAGTCCTGGCGCGGCGTGCGGCGGGACGCAACTGGCCCGACAGTGTCGCCGGTGACATGGAAAGACATTACTCCCCCGGGCGCACCTGGGAAGCAACGGCCCGGGCGCTGGTACAGTTGCTTTCGCTGGGCAAGGTGCTCGACATCGCCTCCGGCGACGGCGTCATGGGCGAGCTGCTGTCCAGCCAGGCGGAGTCGATCGACTGCATGGATGTATCGGAGAAGGTGGTCGCCGCCGGTCGCAAGCGGGTTGCCGGACTCGACAACGTGCATTTTCACCTGGGCGACATGCACAATCTGCCGTTCGAACATGAGAGCTTCGACACCGTCCTGATGATGCATGCCCTGCCCTACAGCCCGAAGCCGGAACACGTCATCGACGAAGCAGCTCGCGTACTCATGCCCGGAGGACGCCTGGTCGGCGCGACGCTCCGGCGACACCGCCATGCCGGTCACGTCAAGACTTATGGTCACGCCAACAGTGGTTTCACCACCCGCCAATTGGCCGGGTACTGTGACCATGCGGGGCTGGACGTGCACTTCTGCGACGTCACCTCCATTGAGCGCAAGACACCGAATTTCCACATCATCACACTACTTGCCAGAAAACCATGAATTCACTTCCCTGGCACGACCCAGAGCGTGTCGACCAACTGATCAAGGCGCTTGACGAGCGCATCCTGCTGCTCGACGGCGCCATGGGCACGATGATCCAGGCCGAAGCCCTTGGCGAATCCGAGTTTCGCGGCGAACGGCTGGCCGATCATGACCATGACCTGAAGGGAAACAACGACATCCTGACCCTGACCCGGGCGCAGGTGGTCGCCGATATTCACCGCCGCTTTCTCGATGTCGGCTGCGATCTTGTCGAGACCAACACCTTCAATGCCAATCGAATCAGCCAGGCCGACTACGGACTGGAAGCACTGTCGGAGGAGATCAACTTCGAGGCCGCCCGTCTGGCACGCGAACTGTGTCGGGAATACGAAGAAAAAGCACCCGATCAGCCCCGCTTCGTCGTCGGCGTGATCGGTCCGACCAACCGGACCGCCTCGCTTTCGCCGGACGTCTCCAGTCCGGGCTTTCGCAATGTCGATTTCGAGCAGCTGGTCGAGACCTACCGCGAAGCCGTGCGCGGCCTGCTTGACGGCGGCAGCGACCTGATCATGATCGAAACGGTGTTCGACACCCTCAACGCCAAGGCCGCGGCATTCGCCGTGCAGGAGGAGTTCGAACAACGGGGCGAGCGTTGGCCGCTGTGGATTTCAGGCACGATTACCGATGCCAGCGGCCGCACGCTCTCGGGACAGACGCCGGAGGCCTTCTACTTTTCGATTTCCCATGCCGAGCCCTTCCTGGTCGGATTCAATTGCGCACTCGGCGCCGACCAGCTCAAGCCCCATGTCAGGAATCTGGCGGCAGTGGCCGAATGCCGCGTCAGCGCCCATCCCAATGCCGGGCTACCCAACGAACTGGGTGAGTACGACCAGTCGCCCGAAGAGATGGCGGACATCGTCGCCGGCTTTGCCCGGGAAGGCCTGGTCAACGTCATCGGCGGATGCTGCGGCACCACGCCTGAACATGTCGCTGCCGTGGGCCGGGCCGTCGCCGGCTGCCGCCCTCGATCACAGCCGGAGCGTTCAGCGGCATGAGCACGGTTCGTCATACCCGCCTGAGCGGCCTGGAACCGCTGGTGATTACGCCCGAGCTCGGTTTCGTCAACGTTGGCGAGCGCACGAACGTCACCGGCTCGGCGCGCTTCCGGCGCCTGATCGCGGAGGAAGAGTACGAAGCAGCGGTCGAAGTCGCCCGCCAGCAGGTCGACAACGGCGCCCAGATCATCGACGTCAACATGGACGAGGGCCTGCTCGATTCCGAGCACGCCATGACCACTTTTCTCAACCTGATCGCCGCCGAACCCGACATCGCCCGCGTGCCGGTGATGGTCGACTCGAGCAAGTGGAGTGTCATCGAGGCCGGCCTGAGATGCCTGCAGGGCAAGGGCGTGGTCAATTCCATCAGCCTCAAGGAGGGCGAGGAAGCGTTCCTCGAACAGGCGCGCCGCATCCGCCGCTATGGCGCTGCAGTGGTGGTGATGGCCTTCGACGAGCACGGACAGGCCGACCAGGCCGAGCGCATGGTCGAATGCCTTTCACGCGCCTTCCGACTGCTGATAGAACGGGCCGGCTACCCGCCCGAAGACATCATCTTCGACCCCAACATCTTTCCGGTCGCCACCGGCATGGCCGAGCACGACAACTACGCGGTCGAGTTCCTCAACGCAACCCGCGAGTTGAAGAAGCGTTTTCCGTACTGCCATGTCTCCGGCGGACTATCCAACCTGTCGTTCTCGTTTCGCGGCAACAACGCCGTGCGCGAGGCCATGCACTCCGTGTTTCTCTACCACGCCATGAAAGCCGGCATGGACATGGCCATCGTCAATGCCGGCCAGCTGGCCGTCTACGACGAGATCGATCCGGCGTTGCGCGAGATGGTCGAGGATGTGGTCCTCAACCGGCGAGCAGACGCCACCGAACGCCTGCTGGAAGCCGCCGAGCAGTACAAGAGCGAAGGCAAGCGCGAGGAAAAGGACGAGGCCTGGCGCGAGAAACCGGTGGCCGAACGCCTGAAGTATGCCCTGGTCAAGGGGATCGACAAATTCGTGGTCGAGGACACCGAAGAGGCGCGACAGCAATTCGACACCTCGCTGGAAGTGATCGAGGGACCGCTGATGGACGGCATGAACCACGTCGGCGACCTGTTCGGCGACGGCCGCATGTTCCTGCCGCAGGTGGTCAAGTCGGCCCGGGTGATGAAAAAGGCAGTGGCCCACCTGGTGCCCTACCTCGAAGCCGAGCAGACCACGCGCGAGAAAAAGGGCAAGGTGCTGCTGGCCACGGTCAAGGGTGACGTCCACGACATCGGCAAGAACATCGTCGGCGTGGTACTGGCCTGCAACGGCTTCGACGTGCATGACCTGGGCGTGATGGTGCCGGCCGAGAAAATTCTCTCCGAGGCCCGGAAGGAAGAAGTCGACCTGATCGGGCTTTCCGGACTGATCACGCCATCGCTCGACGAAATGGTGGATGTCGCGCAGGCCATGAACGAGGCTGAATTCGACCTGCCGCTGCTCATCGGCGGCGCGACGACTTCACGTGCGCACACCGCGCTGAAGATCGACCCGGCCTATGACGGGCCCGTGTGCTGGGTCAAGGACGCCTCGCGCTCGGTGGACGTGGTGCGCAAGCTGGCCAGTCGCCAGCATCGCCAGGCCTATGCGGCCGACATTCGGTCCGATTACGAGTCCTACCGCAAGCGACAGTCCAGCGGACGCAAGCGCAAACCCCTGGTCTCCATTGATCAGGCACGCGACAACGCCTTTCAATGCGACTGGGACGCATACGCCCCGGAAACACCCAGGCAGCCCGGCCTGCATGTCATCGAAGACTGGCCGCTGGCCGAACTGGTCGACTACATCGACTGGACACCGTTCTTCCAGTCCTGGGAACTGAAGGGACGCTACCCCGACATTCTCGAAGACAAAACGATCGGCGAGGCTGCGCGCAGCCTGTTTCACGATGCACAGGCCATGCTCGAGCAAATCGTCAACGAGAAGTGGCTGACGGCCAGGGCGGTCTTCGGACTGTGGCCGGCGGCAGCCCACGGCGACGATGTGCTGCTCTATCCGGACGAGTCCCGCAGCCAAAGCATCGAGCGTCTGGTTTTCCTTCGCCAGCAGGCCGACAAGAGCAGCCCCAACCTGTGCCTGGCCGATTTTGTTGCCCCGGCCGACTGCGATGTCGACGACTGGATCGGCCTTTTCGCCGTTACCGCCGGCGTGGGCCTGGAAGAGGCCATCGACCGGCATCTGCCGGCCAATGACGACTATGCCGCCATCCTGCTCAAGGCACTGGCCGACCGCCTGGCCGAAGCACTGGCCGAGGCGTTGCATGCGAAGGTACGCCGCGAGACCTGGGGCTACGCCGCTGACGAATCACTGGATAACCGGGACCTGATCCGCGAACACTACCGTGGCATTCGCCCGGCTCCCGGCTACCCGGCCTGCCCGGACCACAGCGAAAAGGAAAAGATCTTCGCCCTGCTCGATGCACCGGAGCGAATCGGTGTGACACTCACTGAAAGCTTCGCCATGCTGCCCACCGCTGCGGTCAGCGGTTACTACTTCGCCCACCCCGACAGCCAGTACTTCGTCGTCGGCAAGCTGGCCCGGGACCAGGTGAAAGACTACGCGCGGCGCAAGGGGGTGAGTATTGAACAGGCCGAGAAGTTTCTGCGGCCGAACTTGGAATGAAGGTCACGGGTGACAGGTAACGGGTGACAAGGTGGGCTGGCTTGACGTTTTTTGACAGTCGCGGGTGGCCGACGGCAATGCATCCGCCATTGGCCCGCATCGGCTAAAGACAGCCTACCCGCTTACCCCCTGTCACCCGTCACCTGTCACCTGCCGATCACCACACCAGATCGTCCGGTACCGGCGGGTAGTGACTGCCGTCGTCTTCCGGTTCTTCCCGGCCTTCCAGCGAGGGCACCAGGTCCGGGGCGAGCTTGCGGTAGGCCTGCAGTGTCTCCAGCGACACCAGCAAATAGGTGCCGCGCAAGTTGACCACGCCGATCTCGCCACTATTGAGTTGCTCGCGCTGCTCGGGCGTGCACAGGACACGACGAATGCGCCCCATGTGCTCGAAGTAGCGTGGAAGCTCGGCATCCTTGCGGTTGAGGGTATTGCCCTTGATGAGGCGGTCGAGCTCGATATTGCGCCGACGACGCTCTTCCTGCTCGGCCACCCGGCGCTGCTTCTCGGCTTCCTTCTGGCGCTTTTCCTCGCGCTGGCGAGCAGCATAGGCACGCGCCAGGTCCGACTCGGCATCGGGCTTGCGCTGGCGCTTCTTCCTGCTTGGCGCCCCTTTCCTGGCCGAAGCCTTTTTTTTCGAGGCAGCGCCGGGTTTTTCCCGGCGCTGCTTTTTCTTGAGCTGCTCTTCGTCAGCCAGCCCCGACTTGAGCAGGGCGTCCTGAAGTGATCCCATCGTGGTCGCTACCGTTCTCCGGTTCGATCAATCGTCGTGGACTTCGATCAGTTGGACTTCAAAGACCAGGGTTGCGTTGGGACCGATCGGCCCCGGACGACCTTGTTCACCGTAGGCCAGGTCGGCGGGGATGAAGAACTCGTAAGTCGCACCTTCCTGCATCAGCTGCACGCCTTCGGTCCAGCCCGGAATGACCTGGTTCAGGGCGAAGGTGGCCGGTTCGCCGCGGCTGTGGGAACTGTCGAACTCGGTGCCGTCGATCAGGGTGCCACGGTAATGCACCGTTACCCGATCGGTTTCCGCCGGGCGGGGACCCGACCCTTCCTCGACGACACGATATTGCAGGCCCGAAGCCGTTTCGGTGACGTCGCCACGCTCGCGGTTTTCAGCCAGAAAAGCCTGGCCTTCCTCGAGATTGTGCACTGCGTCCTCGGCCTGCTGAGCCTGCATCTGCTGCTGGCGGCGCTGCATGAACGCATCTCGCTCGGCCAGGGCTTCCTCGTCGGTCAGAAGGGTCTCTTCACCGCGGTAGGTGGCCTGCAGGGCTTCCACCAGCAGCTCGAGGTTGAGATCCATGTCCTGCTCGGCCAGGGAACGGCCGATGTCCATGCCGATGGTGTAACTGATCCGATCCTCGGGGGACTCCAGTTCGCTGGCAACAGCGCTGACGGAAACGGTAGCGGCCAGCATGCCGCCGACGATAATTCGAATGCTCTGCATTGGATTGGCTCCTTGCAAGGAATGACGTTTCTGGTGAGTGGTCCGACCGCCCTCCCCCGGAGCGGTTCAATCCTCAAGTTTAACAGAATGCCCGGACGGCCCCAAATGGCGTCGCCCTCGAGGAAACTTCAGGTTGGGGTTGACTCCGTGGTGGTGTTTTACTAGACTAGCACACCAACACGACGGCATAAGGAGGCTGACCATGTTGCCAATCGCCAATCGCAAGACGCTGGAAATACCGCATGGCCTGGCCGCGCTGGCGGCGGTCATCTGCCTGGTATTGGCATTTGCCACCGATCATGCCTCCATGCAACAGGAACGCCACGCCGACCATGCCGGCACCAACTCGTCGTTGCAACAGTCGGTCGAAGCACCCCGCAACAAAGACGACGGACAAAAGAGCTCCCGTGAGCGTCGTGACCACCACGGAAACCTGAGCCTGATTCCCTGGTTCCCGGTGCCGGGTGGTGGCCGCGGATGACAGCCCACTGGGAAGATAACCAGCCGATCTACTGGCAGCTTCGGCAACGAACCGTTGCCGCCATACTGGACGGCAGCCTGGACGAAGGTCAGCCCTTGCCCTCGGTCAGACAGGTAGCGGTCGATTTCCAGATCAACCCGCTGACCGTCTCCAAGGCCTACCAGTCCCTGGTCGACGACAACCTGGTCGAAAAGCGCCGCGGGGTCGGCATGTTCGTGCGCGAAGGTGCGCGCCACAAGCTGCTGGAAAGCGAGCGTCGCCACTTCCTGGAAGAAGAATGGCCGCGCATCGCGGAACGAATCGAGAAACTGGGCCTGACGATGGAGGAACTCGCCGCCATGAATTCGAACCGGGAGAAAGAACTATGAGCCTGACCATTCGAGCCAGAAACCTGAGCCGCCACTACGGTCGCACCCGCGCCCTGGACGGCATCGACCTTGACGTTCCCTCCGGGCGGATCGTCGGGCTGATCGGGCCCAACGGCGCCGGCAAGACCACGGCGCTGAAAGCCATACTCGGACTGACCGCTTTCAGCGGCGAACTGGAAGTGCTGGGACTGGATCCTTCCCGGCAGCGAGACCGGCTGATGCAGGACGTCTGCTTCATCGCCGATGTCGCCGTGCTGCCACGCTGGGCCAGGGTCTGGCAGGTCATCGACATGACCGAGAAGCTGCACCCGCGCTTCTCGCGCGAGCGTTGCATGTACTACCTGAACAACACCAAGATCCAGCACAGGCAGAAGGTCAAGACGTTGTCCAAGGGCATGGTGGTGCAACTGCACCTGGCGCTGGTCATGGCCATTGACGCCAAGTTGCTGATTCTCGACGAGCCCACCCTGGGCCTGGACATCCTGTTTCGCAAGCGCTTTTACTCCAACCTGCTCAACGAGTACTTCGACGAGCAGCGCACCATCCTGATCACCACCCACCAGGTCGAGGAAGTCGAACACATCCTCACCGACCTGATGTTCATCAAGGATGGCCAGCTGATTCTCAATTCCACCATGGACGACGTCCACGAGCGTTACGTCGAAGTGATGGCCAAGCCCGATCGGGTGGATGAGGCACGACAACTGGGCCCACTGCATGAACGGGTCCTGTTCGGGCGACACATCTTCCTGTTCGATCGCACCGATCTCGGGTCGCTGGGTGAATTGGGCGAGATCCATCGTCCCAGCGTGGCTGACCTGTTCGTCGCACTCATGGGCGATGAGTACAACAACGGACTGGCCGGGGAGGAAGCGGCATGAGCACGCATACCGTCTCGACACTGTGGGCCCTGATGCGACGCGAGCTTTGGGAGAATCCGGGCACCCTCAAGTGGGCACCGGCCATCATCGCCGCACTCACCCTGTTCTTCATCGTGATCAGCCTGATCATCGGTGCACGCTTCGATGCCGAACTGGCATTCACGCTGGATGCGATTCGCGAGTTCGCCAACCAGCCGGCCGACCAGCGGCGACTGTTCATCAGTGGTGTCCTGTTTTCCACCTCGGCACTGTTCTTCCAGTTCCTCATCCTGCTGGTGCTGTTCTATCTCTCCGGCAGTCTTTACGAGGACCGAAAGGATCGCTCGATCCTGTTCTGGAAGTCACTGCCAGTATCCGATCATATGACCGTAGCCTCCAAGTTGCTGACGGCGTGCCTGCTGGCGCCGGCCATGTACCTCGCCGCCGCACTGCTGACTCAGCTGGTGGTACTCCTGATCGCGACCGGTTACGGCCTGGCCGCCGGCGTCAACCCGATCACGACCTTCTGGCTGCCCTCCGGCCTGCCCAAGCTCTGGGTGGTGCTCGCCGCCGGCCTGCTGGTACAGGCTTTGTGGTTCCTGCCCATCTACGCCTGGATCATGTTCTGTTCGTCCTGGGCGCCGCGCGTGCCGATCCTGATCGCGATTGCCATCCCTCTCGGTGTGTCGCTGCTGCAACATGCCTGGAGCCTGGTCAGCGGTTTTCGCCTGCCGGAATTCAATATCGGCCTGATCATGCTCAAGCGACTGGCTACCGGCATCGTGCCAACCAACGTCAACATCCAGGTCGACAGCGAGAGTCACCGGGCCGACTTCACCGACATCGAGTTCAGCGAGGAGTTGTTCATGAACCTGTCGACCGTGTTCAGTCACCTGCTGAAACCGGAGATGTGGATCGGCGTGGCCATCGCCCTGGTCCTGCTGGCCGGCGCGGTCTGGTTCCGGCGCCGGGCGACCGACAACTGACCGGGCATGGCACGCACCTTGCCCTTCATCGCCGGCCAGCTGGCCCTGCTGATCACCGGCACCTGGCTTCTGACCACGCCAATGCCGCTACAGGTCGGCAGCGGCCTCGCGCTCGCTGCGGCCGCGCCATTCGTGTTCATGGTCACGACGTTGGTCAGCGGCACGGAGCCCGAGCGGCGGCATCCGGTCATGACATCGGTCATCTGCGGCTTCGGCTGCGTGATGACCATGTTCGGCGTCCACCGCTTCGGCGATCAGCACCAGTGGGTGCTGTGGTTGGCCCTCGTCGCGCTGTGCCTGTGGATGGTCTGGCAACGCTATGTCTGGCGGCGACCGCCAGCGGCCTGAGTCAACTGGCGCTCAGCTCTCCGGCATCCAGGGGGGCAACGGCAAACCCTTTTCCCGCAGGAAGCGCGGGCTGAACAGCTTCGACTCGTAACGGCTGGCCGAGTCACAAAGCACGGTGACAATGGTGTGTCCGGGGCCCATCTGCCGTGCCAGGCGAATGGCGCCGGCCACGTTGATCCCGCTCGACGCCCCCAGGTACAGCCCTTCCTTGCCGATCAAGTCCCACAGCACCGGCAGCAGTTCGGTGTCGGGAATATTGAAGGCGTCGTCGATGGGTGCGCCGTCGAGATTGCCGGTCACCCGATTCTGGCCGATCCCCTCGGTAATGGAGCTGCCTGACGACTTGATCTCGCCATGCTTGATCCAGTGGTAGATACCGGCGCCGTCGGGATCGGCCGCGGCGGTGACAATACCCGAGCGCTGTTCCTTGAGCCACATCGACACACCCGCCAGGGTGCCGCCGGTACCGACCGCACAGGTAAAGCCGTCGATGCCCCCGTCGAGCTGTTCCCAGATCTCCGGTGCCGTCGAGCGCATGTGGCCCTCGCGGTTGGAGAGGTTGTCCCATTGGTTGGCGTAGAACACGCCGTGGTCGCTGGTCAGCGATTCGGCCAGGCGACGGGCCTGGTGAACGTAGTTGTCGGGGTTCTTGTACGGCACCGCCGGCACCGTTTTCAATTCGGCACCCATGCCCCTGAGCGCGGATTTCTTTTCCTCCGACTGGGTCTCTGGCATGACGATGATGGTGCGCAGGCCCAGAGAGTTTCCGGCCAGGGTCAGGCCGATGCCTGTATTGCCGGCAGTGCCCTCGACCACGACACCCCCGGCCTCGATCTTTCCGGCCTTGAGCGCATCCTCGAGCAGGTAACGTGCCGCCCGGTCCTTGACCGATCCGCCGGGGTTCATGAACTCGCACTTGCCCCAGATTTCGCATCCGGTCTGCTCGGAAGCCAGCCTGAGCCGCATCAACGGCGTGTTGCCGACCGCCTCCAGAAAATCGCGTGTCTGCGTCATTTCCGTCTCCTGGCGAAAGAGCCGACATTCTAATCCCCGCACGATGCCGGCCAAGTGACCGAAACGCATAAGGATATGAACAAGCCGTCTTTCCGCATTCACAGTTGCGGCAGTAATCTGACAGCTCCTCAAGGCAATACGGCAAGGTCAATCCGATGAAAGCAAGCCTCCTAGTGATCCTATTGTGGATCATCACACCCCTCGTTGCTCTGGCCAACTCCGAGGCACTGGTCGATACCGACTGGCTGGCCGATCGCCTGAACGATCCGAACGTCCGGGTCGTGGAAGTCAGCGTCAACCCCGGCGTCTACGAACAGGGCCACATCCCCGGCGCGGTGAACTTCCGCTGGCACACCGACCTGGTCGATACCGTCCGACGCGACCTGGTCTCACCCGAGCGTTTCGAGCAACTGCTGTCGGAGGCCGGCATCGGCAACGAGACCACGGTGGTGCTCTACGGTGACAACAACAACTGGTTTGCCGCCTGGGGTGCCTGGGTATTCGACCAGTACGGTCATGCCGATGTCCGCCTGCTCGACGGCGGGCGCAAGAAATGGGAGCTGGAACGCCGCCCACTGTCGACGATCCCCCGCAGTCATCCCCGTGCCAGCTACACCATCTCGGAGGCTCGACCCGAACTGCGCGCGCGGCTCACCGACGTGCTCTCCGTGGTCGAGGGCGATACCGAAGCGGCGCTCATCGACATCCGCTCTCCGGACGAGTACAGCGGCCGGGTGATCGCACCGGCCGGCGTGCAGGAGCTCGCCATTCGCGCCGGCCATGTACCCGGAGCGGTCAATGTCCCCTGGAGCCGGGCGGTCAACGAGGCCGACGGGACGTTCCGGCCGGTCGACGAGTTACGCGAGCTTTATGCCGGTGTCGGAATCGATGGCAGCCAGCCCATCATCGTCTACTGCCGCATTGGTGAGCGCTCCAGCCACACCTGGTTCCTGCTCAAGCATCTGCTGGGTTACGAGGTGCGCAACTACGACGGTTCCTGGACCGAGTACGGCAACGCCGTGGGCGTGCCCATCGACAACCCGGCCGGCCGGATCTGGACCGGCACCTGACGGCATCGCCCACGCTCCATGCATGAACTGAACAGCGGGCCCCGCACGGCGGGGCCTTTCCGCTTGCAACACGGTCTGGCGCTGCTGATCGTCGCCGCCCTGGTGGCCGTCGGCCTGTGGCTGCACGAGCAACTCGGCCGCGCCGAAGCCTGGCTGTTGATTACCGGAGCGGCCTTCGGCTGGTTGTTGCAGCGCTCGCGTTTCTGCTTTTTCTGCATCCTGCGCGAGTGGTTCGAGGAGCGCGACCCGCGCGGGCTGCTCGGCATTCTCGCCGCACTGGCCGTCGGCACCCTGGGCCATGTCGTGCTGTTCGGCGCCTGGGTGCCCGACCCGGCCGCCGGCCACCTGCCGCCGCGTGCGCACATCGGACCGGTCAGCTGGGTGCTGCTGCTTGGTGGACTGACCTTCGGTGTCGGCATGAGCCTGTCGGGGTCGTGCATCAGCGCCCATCTCTACCGGCTCGGCGAGGGTTCGCTGTTGTCGATCTTCGCGCTGGTCGGCACGGTCATCGGCTTCGTGCTCGGCTTTCGAACCTGGAATACCTTCTGGAACGCAGGCGTTGCCGAGGCACCGCCGTCCTGGTTACCGGCCTCGCTGGGCTACGCCGGGGCAACGGCCCTGCAACTCGTCGTGCTGGCGGTGGCCGCCGTATGGCTGCTCCGCCACCTTCGTGCCCCGGAGCCCGGTCCGCCGGCTGGCTTCGACCTTGCCGGGCTCTGGCAGCGGATCATGGTGCAACGCTGGCCGGCCTGGCTGGGCGGAACCGGTATCGGCCTGGTCGGGACGATCGCTTACCTGCGCACCGAGCCGCTGGGCGTGACCGCCGAACTCAGCCGCCTGTCGCGCGAACTGGGAGGCGGCATCGGCCTGGTGCCGGAAAGGCTGCAAGGGATGGATCGCGTGGCCGGTTGCATCGTCACCGATACCGTCCGACTGATCGGTGACAACGGCATCTTCGTGCTGGCACTCGTCGCCGCGGCATGGGCCAGCGCCCTGCTGGCCGGCCAGTTCCGGATCGAGAAGAAATCACCACGCGCCATTGCTTCGGCTCTGAGCGGCGGCATCCTGCTGGGTTTCGGCGCCATGATCGCACTGGGTTGTACAATCGGGACTCTGCTTTCGGGCATTTCCGCGCTGGCGGTGTCCGGCTGGGTATTCGCGATTGCCATGGTCATCGGCGTCCGCCTCAGCCTGCCCCTGCGCCGAGCGCTGCTCGGAACGAATTGAAGCGCCGCCGATTGATTGACCGAGGAGACCACGCAATGACTGCACGCCTGATGATTGTCCTGTTTCTGAGTGTCTTTCTCGCCGCCTGCGCCAACTGGGTCAAGCTCGACGAGGGCGCGGAAAACATCCGCCTGGTCGGCAGCGGTGAGGTCGCCAATTGCGAGCGCATCGGTCAGACCACCGCCTCGGTGCGCGAGCGCGTCGGCGTCTACCAGCGCCGCCCGGGCAAGGTCGAGGAGGAACTGGCCAACCTGGCCCGCAACAGTGCGCTGGAAATCGGCGGCGACACCATCGTGGCCGATGGTCCGGTCGATGACGGCCGCCAGCGCTTCATCGTCTACCGCTGTCTGCGTTGAGTCATCCCAGCAGCGGCAGCACGCCCGGCAGCACACGAACACGAATCTCGACGGCATCGCCGGCCAGCACTTCGCCGTCGGCATGCACCATGCACCCGTCCGGGCAATCGATGTCGATCGTCGTCACCTGCGACATCCGCACCTCCCGGAAACGCGCGTGCCGGCCGCCAAGCACGGTCGGCAGGATACGCAGCAGGCGCAATCGCGACAGGGTATCGACCCGGCAGACATCCAGCATTCCGTCGTCGATACGCGCGTCGGGTGTCAGCCGGAACCGCCCACCCGCGCAACAACCGTTGCCGATCGCGACAATGAACTGCCGCCGGCAACCGGCATCGTCATCGCCCCGGACCCGCAGGCAAGGCGGTTGGTAGACAGCCAGGTGCCACAACGCGGCCGCGAGGTAACGGGCAAAACCCTTGAGATAGCGGGCATTACGGGCCGAGTTGGCGACCACGGCTTCCAGCCCGAGTCCAAGTCCGTTGATGAACCGATGCCGCTCACGCCGGCCGTCAGCGCGGGTCAGCGTCACCTCTCCGACATCGCTGTAGCGGCGGGCTGCGCCGCGGAACCAGGTCACCGCGCTTTCGGGATCGCGCGGACTGGCAAGCATCTTGGAAAAATCGTTGCCCGAACCCACCGGCAGCACGCCCAGCATCGCCCGGCCACCGACCAGGCCGTTTCCGACTTCATGCACCGTGCCGTCTCCGCCCACGGCGATGACGGCACGATCGGAGTGCCCGGCACGCTCGGCCGCCCAGTGACGCGCCTGGCCCGATGTCTCGCTGACCAGCACTTCCCCGTCGGGGCAAAGTTCGCGCAGGCGATCGAGCATCTGGCGCATGCGATGACGACATGGGCCGGCAGCCGGATTGACGATGAAGGTCAGCTTGCGCAAGAGGTGGGCTCAAGCAATGGCGGAAGACGCGGCATTATTGAACAGCCTCGTCGCTGCCGGCAACTGCAAGCTGGTGGAATCAGGTCGTGCCGCCAATCGCCGAAGGCAAGGACTGATCGCCGTGTTTTTCCCTGGCGATCCCGCGCAGCAACCGCCCGAGGATATCGGTCCCCGTGACGACTCGCGGCTTGTCGCCCCAAAGCAGGATGACATCGTCCTCGACGATATCGTCGCCGTTGTCGTCACTGCGAATGTGGAACCGGCCGATCAACTCTCCCAGTTTTCTCTTGCCGTGCTCGACGATGATGGGGCGGTGACAGTGCCGTCCGGGCCTGAACCCTTTCGGATCGAACAGCGCCCCACGCAGGAATTCGTTGGCACTGAGAACCACCTGCGGCCGGGACGCCTCATCGACGATGACCACCCAGCTCTTGCCGGAGCGGTTGACCCGCCTCAGAAAAGGATCGTCGGGATCGGGGCGGATCTCGGGAAAGACGGGGCGGCGATCCTCGAATGGCAACGTGATGATGCTGTCGGGGTCGATCGGCTCGCCCTCGTCGTCTAGCGGCACATCGTCGATCTCCAGGAAGTTGAGTGCCCCTTGCCCCTCGAGCCGGGCGATGTCGCTCTCGCTGGCTTCCATGTGCAACCTGATGACCCGGCGCAGGTCGCGTTCCGGGAAGTAGCGGATACTCTCCCCTCCCAGCCAGGCGTCCAGCGCCCAGGCGGTGGGCCTTGCCACGGGATAGAGCACGACCTGGTAGACGCGCAGGACGGGCGCGAGCAGCGCGGCCATTCGCAATGCATGACGCGTGAAATAGGACTGCGGAATGATCTCGGCGAAGATGGTGATGATGACGGTGGAAAAGACGAAAGCCGCCACGCCGCTGAGCACCGATCCCGACAGCAGGGCCAGTAGCACGTTGACCCCGACATTTCCCCACAGGATGGTGACCAGGGCGAAGTTGGCGTTCTCTCGCAGCGCCAGCACGCGGCGGGCCTGGGCACTGCCCTTGTGCGCCTCGACCTGGAGCTCGAGCTTGCCGAGTGAGAACAGCCCCAGATTGAGTCCGGACAACATGGCCGATTGCGACAGACAGAGAAAGATTCCAATCCAGGTCAGCAGCGTCATCGTCGGATCCCTCCAGAAAAACGTGGCCGGTGCATACAAACGATAGCCGGCTCAGAAACGGATCGTCATGCCGCCAAGCACCTCGGCCTGGCCCAGTACATCACCGCTCCATGCCAGCTGGCAGAAGGCATCGCCCGGGCCACTGAAGCACAGCAGCCCATGATCGCCGCCGCCCATGGTGAGGTAACCGCGCGCTTCCATGCGCAATGCGAAATGGCGCGTCAACGGCCATTCCAGCCCACCGGCCACCGACAAGCTGGGGCGAAGCTCGCTGGCACTGCCGATCCCGCGGGCGCTGATACGGGTCGCCCCCACACCCCCGGAAAGAAAGGGCACCAGGCGATACCCGGCAAAATCCAGCCGCCCGCCCAGGTGCAGGTAGGCGATGTCGACATCCACCCCCGCCGTCGGCAACGAGCTCTGCTGCCGCGAAAAGAACACCTCCCAGGCGTTGCCCGGCTCGAACTCGTATCCCAGCGCGATGGCGTGACTGACCTCACCGTCGAGATTCGAACGCTGGCTGCTGCCAGGCAACTCGAAGCGTCCGCCATCGCGATATCCGAACATGGGCGAAATGGTCAGCGGTGCTTCGGCTTGACCGGCCAGCACGACGGAATGACCGGCCAGCAGATTGAACACCAGGACCGTGACCAGTGCCGACAACGTCGCCACCGTCCTCGCTGCAACACCCACCATGACGAAACGCTCCAGGAAACCGTTTCGGTCAGACTATCAGACCGTCGGCTGCGGTGCCGTCTATAATCCGGCAAGGGAAGCGCCGGACTTGCGGGCAAACGGGCCGATGGCGCAGGGACATGACTGGTGAGAGGGAGAATGGACAAGCACTCGTACGTACCGACACGGCGCCTGAACTACCGGCTCAGCCCGGTGGAGCTGGGCGGCAGCTTCTGGCTGCTGGGCGTCGGCCTGCCGCTGGCGATCGCGGCGCTGGTCATCATGCTGCCCGGCGAAACCGCCTGGCAGGCACTTGAGGAAACCGTCGCCGAGATTCCAACCGCCATCTGGATGGTCCTGCCACTGGCGGTCATTGGCAGCCTGGCCCTGCTGGCCTTCTACCGACGGCAGGCGCAAGAGGCATGGCTGGAGTTGGACGATACCGGCATTCGCTGCCGGCCGCCCGGTCACCACGGCCGCCGCTTCTGGACCCGACACGAGTGGCGGCTGCGCTGGGACGAGATACACTCGGCCACGTTGTACCGACCCGCTTCCAGCGCCAACGAACCGCAGCACTGGGTGAATACCACCCTGGCGCTGGACACCACGACGGGCAGTTACCGGCTCGGCCCGCTGCACTGGGAGTGTGCAACCGATCCAATGGACCGCCCCGGACTGCTCGCCGGCCGCAAGCTGGGCAAAAGATTCGATGCCCTGCTCCGGCAGCATCCGCTGGTCAGCGCACTCGAACACAAGCAGGTCGACCTGCAACATGAAGCCAGTAGCTGGAGAGCCGGCCGCAAGCTGTCGCGACAGAATCACCGGCAGCAGGCAGAAGCCGAGGCGGCCGGCCACATCGACCTGCTCGCCTATCCCTCGGCCCGCATCGTGCTTGGCGTGATGCTGCTGGCCGCTGTTCTGGCGCTGTTTCACTTCATGCTGCTGCCGCCCCTGCGAGCACTGTGGCCGATGCCCGTGACAACCGCCCTGCTTGCCGGCACGCTGGCGGGTATCGGAGCCTGGCAGCTGACCCGGCGCATGCCCGGACGAGAACGATCGGCCTTGTCGGTCATGCTGGCCGTGGTCGTCGCCCTGTGTTGGCATCCTCTCGGCACCCGTACCGATGTCCTGCTCAACGGTGAGCCCGAACCGGTTACCTACACCGTTGCCGAAAGGGGCCTGTTCAACCCGATCGATTCACGCTACCCGACGCTGAACCTGACCGACCTGAATATCGACGAGTTTTTCGACAGCCTCGAACCGGGGAGTGATTTCGAATTCATCCTGGTCCGAACCGGTAACGAACGCTACGCGCTATCCCTTGCAGAACTCTACGAGCACACGCGCGCCTTCTACCGGGAATGACGTTCGCTCGGACTTTACCGCAAGCCACTCACGCGGCTAGACTTGGGAGCAATCCGCCCGGACAAGAGCGACAACCACTCCATGCCGACGTCCCGACTCCTTGGCCTGATCGCCGTCTTGCTGCTGCTGGCATCACCGCAATGGGGATCGGCAGGCGTTCCTCATGAGCCGAAGCTCGACGAGAAACCCCGGGAGTTTCACTCCCAGACCCTGACCCAGGCACTGGAGCGCTACGCGCCGCGCATCGACGATTCGCTGCGCCCACGCTTCGATGCCCTCGGCCTGAGCTACCCGCCAGAGCGCCTGACGCTGATAGCGCTCAAGGAAGAACGCGAACTCGAAGTCTGGGTCTACGAGAACGACCGCCCCCACCGGGTGCACAGCTACCCGGTCAAGGACGCCTCGGGCCTGCCCGGCCCCAAGCGGCGGCGCGGCGACTTCCAGGTCCCCGAGGGCATCTACCGCCTCAACGCCTTCAATCCCAACAGCGCCTTCCACCTGTCGCTGCGGGTCAACTACCCCAACTACTTCGACCGCCGGATGGGTGAACTCGACGGTCGCGAGGACCTGGGCTCGAACATCTTCATCCACGGCGGTGCAGCCTCGCGCGGCTGCCTGGCCATCGGCGACCCGGCCATCGAGGAGTTGTTCGTCATGGTTGCCGACGTCGGCCTGCACAACACGAAACTGATCATCGCCCCACACGATCCCCGCGAGCGCAGCATCTTCCCCATTCCACGCGGGCTCCCGGAGTGGACCAACGAGCTCTACTTCAGCATCGAGCGGACCGTGGCCGACTACCCGTTGCCGGAACCCGCACCAATGAGTATCGCTGGCGCCGACTCCGGCGAGATCGCCGCACCCTGAATTCACGGCGCTTCATTCGTCCGGTGCGGGGTCAAGCACCCGCGCTGAGAACGCGAAGCTACCGACTTGATCCATCGCCCGTGCTCATTCTTCCAGCAACTCGAACCGATCACCGAACACCGGGCCGGTGGACTTGAGGTACACGAAGCCTCCGACTAGTGGGCCATGCGGCTAATTAGCGTCACACTCCGATCATCCGGTTGATCACCGTGACGACTACCACCCCGGCTTTGGCGGCCGGCGCTGTGCAGTGAATAGTGCTGGTTGCACCGCATACTCCGACAAAGTCAACACCTTCCGGATTGGCACCCCAGTTGTCTCCGGAATCCGGACCGGTGTTGCCCTGCCTCAAACGCCGGTCGGAAAACGAGTCGTTGTCCGGCCGCTTGACAACCCAGATGCCGAATTCCGAACGCACCACTTCCCACTTTGCGAATAAGTACGCCAACCAGTGCCACCGCGATGACCAGCCAACAGGCGCCACCAGGCACCAGATGGAAGCTACCCATGTGTTGCTGAGACAACAATCGGAAATGCGTTGCGGGAACGGCGCAGTCAGTCCAGACTTGACTCACAGCGATCATTGGGATCATTCCACACAGTTGTACGCAAACCGCGAGGAAACCACGGTGAATCACGACGACGTACTGAAATTCTGGTTCGAGGACATCGAACCGCGCATGTGGTGGGTCTCCGACCCGGACTTCGACGAGCAGGTGCGGCAGCGATTCGGCGAACTGCTGGAACGCGCCGGCCAGGCCGAGCTGTTCGACTGGCGCGTGCATGCCCGGGGGCGGCTGGCCGAGATCATCGTACTCGACCAGTTCTCGCGCAATATCCATCGCGGCACACCGGCCGCCTTCGCCCACGATGCCATGGCGCTGGTGCTGGCCCAGGAGGCAGTTGCCGCCGGCGCGCTGGATGCGCTGGACGAGACCGAGCGGGCCATTTTGCTGCTGCCCTATATGCACAGCGAATCGAAGCTGATCCATGAACAGGCCGAACGCCTGTATAGAGACCATAGCCCGGCCGAGAACCTTGACTTCGAGATAAGGCACAAGGTGATCATCGACCGCTTCGGCCGCTACCCGCACCGAAACGCGATTCTCGGTCGCGACTCCACGCCCGAGGAAGTGGAATTCCTCAAGCAGCCCGGGTCGAGTTTCTGATCGACGATCGCTGCCGCCCTGGTGTGATCGGATTCACATTCTGTGCAGGCTTGCTATACTGGATTCCGGCTGTCTTTCCCACCACAGGAGGTGACAAGCCATGCCTGCACAAGCACTGAAATCCTTCCTGGACAGTAGCGGCGTCAACTACTCGGTCATCCCGCACGCGCGGGCCTTCACCGCCCACGAAATCGCCCATGAAGCACATGTCTCCGGCGACGAGTTCGCCAAGACCTTGATCGTCAAGCTCGACGGTGAGCTGGCGATGGCGGTACTGCGTGCCAGTGATCGGCTGAACCTAGACGTGATGCGCCATGCCACGGGCGCCAGCGAGGTCGAGCTGGCCTCCGAGACCGAGTTCCAGTCACGCTTCCCCGACTGCGAAACCGGCGCCATGCCGCCGTTCGGCAATCTCTACGAGATGCCGGTCTACGTCGATGAAGCGCTGGCCGCCGATCCGGCGATCACCTTCAACGCCGGAAACCACCGCGAACTGTTCCATCTCGACTACTCGGACTTCGAACGCCTGGTCGAGCCCAGGGTGGTCCGTCTGAGCGTCCGCCACGACGCCTGAATGTCGGGATCGGCAGGGGCACGAGGTCGGTTGGATACCGGCTGCGGAGATGCCTGTACCGAATTCAGGCGACCCCGGTCTTGAAGCCCTGCTCGCGAATCTGGTGGATGCGGTCGCGCAGCTTCGCCGCTTCCTCGAATTCGAGGTTCTCGGCGGCCTTGAACATATCTTTCTCGAGTCGAGCGATTTCCTTGGCCGCTTCCTCGGGCGCGACCGGCTCGGGTCCATAATCGGCCGTTTTCTCGGCCACTTTGCGCGCCGGCTTGCGCCCCGGAGTGCCGTGGGCATCGGCCATGATGTCGGCGATGTTCTTGACGATGGTCTGCGGCGTGATGCCGTGGGCTTCGTTGTGCTCGATCTGCCTGGCGCGGCGACGCTCGGTCTCGTCGATGGCGCGACGCATGGAGTCAGTGATCTTGTCGGCATAGAGAATGGCCTTGCCACGAACGTTGCGTGCCGCCCGGCCGATGGTCTGGATCAGCGAACCTTCCGAGCGCAGGAAGCCTTCCTTGTCGGCATCGAGGATGGC
>SKSJ01000235.1 GCA_007123055.1 Wenzhouxiangella sp.
GGGCCGCGTTCTCCTTCCTCGAACACCAGCTCATCGAGGCTGACGTGCAGCACCCTGGGCTAGCGCTTTCTCTATGACGCCTTCTGCTGTCTGATCAGCGCCTCCAGCATCTCGGTAATGAACTTCTGTTTGGCCCTGGGCATCTGGCCGATCTGCTCGATCTGGCGTTGAAGAATGGAGGCCGGGCCGCGCTTGGCCGGCTGCTTCTCCATTCCCACCAGTTCTTCCAGCGAGACCGGAAAATCTAGGGAAAATCTGAAAATCTAGGACACACTTTATTTGAATCGCGAAGCTGGCTGCTCACCGCTATTTCCTGTTGGACGGTAATTGCTGACCGCCTTTTCGCTATACAGGCCAAGTTTCGCAGTGTAATGGCGAGGTGAGACCCGATTTTCCGAACGTCGGGCACAGCAACACCCGGACAGTGCCGGTGCGGTTGCATTCGGTTTGAATGGATTGATTAGGTGGGTCGTTCGCGAAGAATCTTTCTGGCCACTTCGCCGGCCACGCCCTTCATCCAGGCCTGACCCAGGGCCTCGGCCTTGGCCATCAAGGCTTCAAAAGATCCGGGACACGCACGATTCAAAAGGCAATGAACCGGTGTCGCTGAGGTTCTACGCTGATTTCTAGTTTGGGGGCTCCCCTGCTGATGGTGCTAACCGCTGAGAATGGGGTGCATCGCGGCGTTGCGCGACGCTAGCAGCTTGATTCCGCGAATTGGAGGCATGCCAAGGCCCGGACAGTACCGGTTTGCTGATGTTTGGCTGTAGGGGGCGGTCAGGTAGGGTGTTCCTTCAGAATCTTGATGGCTGCTTCGCTTGCAACGCCTTTCATCCAGACCTGACCAAGTTCCGCAGCCTTGGCCATCAGGGCTTCGACCGAGCCGATGGCGCGGAAGTAAAGTCTTTCGGTGCCCTGGACTTGCCGGAGCCATTGTTTAGGATGGTCGGCGATTTGCCAGATATTAGCCGGGGCGGCCTGTTTGCCCTCGGTCATGGGCTTGAGCTTTCCGCGCTTGTCCCACCGAGCCTGCTCGCCGGTCCACTGCACCAGCTCGATGTAGCTCGATTCGGTCATGGCCATCAGTGCATCGGCATCCAGGCCGGCCACTGGCTTGAGTTGGCGAACTCGAATGGAGCGCCTGGGCTTGATTCTGCCAATCAGTCCCTTTCGCTCACGTAGCCGGCGCTGAATGGTCGTATGGTCTGATTCGATCAGGGTGTCGCACATGGCCGCTCGGACGGGATTCAGGTCCACGTAGGCCATGCACGAAAGTACTGCGTGTTCCTCCAGCAAGGCTTGGCACTTGTACCGACTCTCCCAGAATTTCCCCTTGCAATTGTCCTCGCGGTTGGCGCGCCGGGCGATTGGTTCGTTGAGCGCTTTCATGAACCAGCTCAAGCTGCCTAGGCGTTTTCTCAATTCGGCCAGTCGCTCCGGATTGCTGGTTATGGCCAGTGTCGTACGCTCGGCCGCTTCCACGCTGTCATCGTGCTTGAGTTGCCCTGGGTAGGCCGTCAGCCAGCGCCTGGCTACTTCCTGGTCGGAAAAGTCCTCGACGGCAGTCGGATCCACGTGCAGAACGATATGAACGTGATTCGACATTACCGCGTACGCATACACGGAAACGGCGAAGCACTCGGCCAGCTCCAGTATGCGCGCCTCGATCCACTGGCGGCGATGCTCATAGCTCTGCCCGGTGACCCTGTCCCAGCCACACAGGAAGGCCCGGCGAACACAACGGGAGACAACGTGATAGAACCCGGGTTCACCTTCGGCAACCAATTGACTGCGTGGATAGGTCATGGGAGAAATTCTGACCAACTCCCCGCGGCTGTACGATCAGACAGAGCCTCGGAATTCTGTAGGAGATTTCCGAAAAGTGTCTGTCCTTGTTTGGGCGCTTGTTTGGGCGATATCCGAGAAGCATTGCACACTCTGGCCGAGCAGCTCCCCGAGGGAGCGACCTGGAAGGATGTGGCCTACGAGGCCTATGTTCGGCAGGAAATCGAAGCTGGCCTTGAGGAGGCCCGCCGTGGCGAGTTCGCCACGGACGACGAAGTGAAATCCGCCTTCGCCAAGTGGGGTGTGCAGGTTGAAACTGAAGTGGACACGCCGAGCGCTTGAACAGCTTGTCGAGGCGCAAGAGTGCATTGCCCAGGAAAATCCGCTAGCCGCTAGCAGCGCGCCAGGTTGGTGAACGCATTGCCGACGCGACCCGGCTGCTGCTGACCCAGCCCTAAATTGGCCGTCAAGGCCGGGTTACCGGCACCTTGGAGTGGGTGGTTCGGCGCACGCCTTCCTTCCTGGTCTACAAACTGGAGGATGACGAGCTGATCGTCCTGCGCGTCATCCACGGCAAACAGCACTGGCCATGACCTCGATTCGGCGCCACGCGCCCGGCATTCCGGGAGCATTTGATCGCCTTCGGGAATTCGTACTCTTCCTCTCGCCCGCGCGACGCCATTAGCGCTTTGGGCCACGCCCCTCCCCAGAATCAATGGACTTCCCTCTGCTCGGTCAAGGGTTTATAATGGCGGGCTTGCTCCGGCGACCTGGTCGCGGGTTGCCGGTTGTTCAACCATCATCGAGAGAATTTCATCATGTCGAAAACCTAC
>SKSJ01000250.1 GCA_007123055.1 Wenzhouxiangella sp.
CCCGCGCTGGTCTTCGTCCATCACCAGCCGGTCGCCGTGGGCTCCCCCTGGATCGACAAGTACCCGCTGGTGGAAAACCAGCGCCTGTGGGACAGGCTGGACGCGAAAACCGTCAAGGCCGTGGCCTTCGGCCATGTCCACCAGGTCTTCGAGGGAGAACACGACGGCATTGCCTGCCTGTCGGCGCCGTCGACGGTGGCCAACAGCCACCGCGACACGCCGAAGTTCACGCTGGACGACACCGGGCCGGGCCTGCGCTGGTTCCGCCTGTGGCCGGACGGGCGCTGGGAATCGGGCGTGAGCTTCCGCTGAAGGCGAAGCGGTGGAGATCGTCTTACATCTCCACCATTTCGAAGTCTTCCTTGCCGGCGCCGCAGTCCGGGCAGACCCAGTCTTCGGGCACGTCTTCCCAGCGCGTTCCCGGCGGTATGCCGTCGTCGGGCCAGCCTTCTTCCTCGTCGTAGATCAGGCCACAGACAATGCACATCCACTGCTTGTACGGTTGCTCTTCGCTCACGGGTTAAGATTCCACGCAAATTCGAAATGGTCCGCTATTCTAAATGAACGACAAGCGCGATTTCCTCAAGCCCGGACTTTACGCCCTGACCCCGGCCGACTGGTCGCCGGCCCGGTTGCTGCCCGCGGCAAAAGCAGTACTGGACGGTGGGGTGCGAGTGCTGCAGTATCGTGCCAAGCCCCGCCCCGATCCGGACGTGGCCCGTGAACTGCTCAAGCTCTGCGTACAAGCCGGTGCCGCCCTGATCATCAACGACGACGTCGAGCTGGCTGCCATCGTCAATGCCCACGGCATCCACCTGGGCCGCGATGACGGCGACCCGCGACGCGCCCGGGAATTGCTGGGCGACGAGGCCATCATCGGGGTCAGTTGCTACGATGACCTCGATCGCGCCCGCGAGCTGGCCACGGCCGGCCCCGACTACCTGGCCTTCGGCAGCCTGTTCGCCTCCCCGACCAAGCCCGATGCCGTAAACTGTCCGCCCGACGTGCTGACCGCGGCACGCGAACTCGGCCTGCCGGTGACTGCCATCGGCGGCATCACGCTCGACAATGCCCAGATCGCCGTCGATGCCGGCGCCGATCTGCTGGCCGTGATCACCGACCTGTTCGAGGCCGAAGACATCGAGCAACGCGCCAGACAATTCCAGGAGCTGTTTACGCCATGACCCAATCCCACGACCTGTTCGAACGCGCCCGCGCCCGCATCCCCGGCGGCGTCAACTCGCCGGTGCGCGCCTTTGCCGCCGTCGGCGGCGAGCCGGTGTTCTTCGACCACGCCGAGGGCGCCTACCTGTTCGATGTCGACGGTCAGCGCTACATCGACTACGTCGGCTCCTGGGGCCCGATGATCTGCGGTCATGCGCATCCCTACATCGTCGAAGCCGTTCAAAAGGCCGCCACCAAGGGGTTGAGCTTCGGCGCACCCGCCCCCGGCGAAGTCACCATGGCGGAAATGCTGTGCGAGCTGATTCCCTCGCTGGAACGGGTTCGCATGGTCAACTCCGGCACCGAGGCCACCATGAGCGCCATCCGCGTGGCGCGCGCGGCGACCAAGCGTGACCGCATCCTCAAGTTCGAGGGCAACTATCACGGCCATGGCGATTCCTTCCTGGTCAAGGCCGGCAGCGGTGCTCAGACCCTGGGCGTGCCGACCTCGCCGGGCGTGCCCGAAGCCCTGGCCGAACTGACCCTCAACGCCCGCTTCAACGACCTCGACAGCGTGCGCGAGCAGTTCGAGCAACATCCCGACGAGATCGCCTGCATCATCGTCGAGCCCATCGCCGGCAACATGAACTGCGTGCTGCCCAAAGACGGCTTCCTCGAGGGACTGCGCGAGATCTGCGACGAGCACGGTGCGGTACTGATCTTCGACGAAGTCATGACCGGGTTCCGGGTCAGCGCCACCGGCGCGCAGGGGCTCTACGGCGTTACCCCCGATCTGACCACCTTCGGCAAGGTCATCGGCGCCGGCATGCCGGTCGGTGCCTTCGGCGGCAAGCACGAGTACATGAAACTGGTCGCCCCCGAGGGTCCGGTCTACCAGGCCGGCACGCTTTCGGGCAATCCCGTGGCCATGGCCGCCGGCATCGCCAACCTCGAACTGCTGCGCGCCCCGGACTTCTACGACCATCTCGCCAGCCACACCCGCCACCTCGCCGACGGTCTCAAGCAGGCCGCCGACAGCGCCGGCATCCCCATGGCCACCGTGGCGGTCGGCGGCATGTTCGGCTACTTCTTCACCGCCGAAGAGCAGGTCAGCAACTTCGAACAGGCCGCTGCCTGCAATATCGAGCAGTTCAAGACCTTCTTCACCCGGATGCTCGCAGAAGGCGTGTACTTCGCCCCATCGGCCTTCGAAGCCGGCTTCGTGTCCAGCGCCCACACCGAAACCGACATCCGCGACACCGTCAACCGCGCCCGCCGCGTGCTGGAGAAAATGGCCCAGGATGGTGTAGGCTGAACGCGGGGCGCTTCACGGTTGTGCACGGCCACGGCGGTAGCGTGGCCGAAGGCCGCCTTGCGCAAATGAGCGCTACGCGCAATCCATCGGGCTGCGAGCACCCATCGCGCCGCGGTTGATCAC
>SKSJ01000047.1 GCA_007123055.1 Wenzhouxiangella sp.
CAGCATTCAGCATTCAGGTTTCAGGGTGAACGGGGGAACGGGAAACGGCGAAAGGTGAAAGGCGAAAAGACCAAACGACGAAACGACAACCAGCTAACCCACCCTGACCACCCGGGCGGCCGGGAAGACACACCGAAAGGTGCTGCCCTGCCCCGGCTCGGACTCGATTTCCAGTTCTGATCCATGACGCTTGAGCACGTGCTTGACGATCGCAAGCCCCAGGCCGGTGCCGCCGGTCTTGCGACTGTAGGCACTGCTGACACGGTAGAAGCGCTGGGTAATGAAGGGGATGTGCTTCTTTTCAATGCCGATGCCCTGGTCCATCACCTCGAACACGGCCGTGTCGTTGTCACCGGCCCGCCAGATCACTGTCACGGTCGTTCCCTCCGGGCTGTAACGCAGCGCGTTGGTCACCAGGTTGGACATGGCGCTGTGCAACTCGCCATCGACGGCCCGCAGGGCACACCCGCAGGCCACGTCAATCCTGATCTCGTGGCGCTGCTCATCGGCCGCCTCGGCATCCTTGCAGATCCTGCGAATCAGTCCCTCGACATTGACGATCTCGTCGTACGGTGCATCGGATTCATCGGTCTCCAGCCGCGACAGCTCCAGCAGATCGTTGAGCAGGTTGGTCATGCGGCGGCACTGCGCCTGCATTTCGGCCACCGGCCTGTCCCACTCCGGCCCCAGTTCGTGACCGGTTGCCAGCATGTCCAGGTACCCGGCCAGCACCGTCAGCGGCGAGCGCAGTTCGTGCGAGGCATTGGCCACGAAATCGCGCCGCATGGCCTGCAGACGCACCAGACGGGTGATGTCGCGGATGATCAGCAGATACTGGCTGTTGCCGTAGGGAACCAGCCGCAGCATAAGTGTGCGGGCATCATCGACTGGCGATTGAATTTCGATGGGCTGCTCGAACTCACCGTCGTCCAGATAACGCGCAAACCGGGGGCTGCGGATGAGGTTGGTCACCGCCTGCCCGAGATCGCGCTGGGTCACCAGGCCGACCAGCCTCGTGGCCGCCTCGTTGCACCAAAGGATATGAAAGTCGGCATCCAGCACCAGGGTGCCATCGGGCATGGCGGCGGTGGATTCACGGAACTCCCGGATGACGCGGGCCAGCCGCTTCTTGCTCTTGTACTGCCGACGCCGCAGGCGATGGTACTCGTCGAACACATGGCCCCAGATGCCCCAGGCTTCAGGAGGCTGCCGGCGACGGCTGGCCAGCCACTCGTCGAGCCGGTACAACTGCCAGAACCAGCGCGCCAGGAACAGCGACAGGGCCAGCACCAGGAACCACGCCATGTGACCGAACATCAGCCCGGTCAGCACGCTGACGACCAGCAGGGCCGCCAGCAGCAGGATTTCGCCGCCCCAGTTGCGAGACATCAGTCGCCGGCAGTCACCGAGAAGCGGTAACCGGCACCGCGCACGGTTTGAACGAAACGATCAAAACCATGTTTCTCCAACGCCTTCCTGAGCCTCAGTATATGGACGTCCACCGTACGCTCCTCCACGTAAACACCGCTGCCCCAGACATGATCGAGCAACTGGGCACGCGAGTAAACGCGATCCTGATGGGTCATGAAAAACTTGAGCATACGATATTCGGTCGGGCCGAGGTCAATCGGCCTGCCGCTGGCCAGCACTCGGTGGCTGGCGACATTGATTGTCAGACCATCGGCCTCGATCTCGTCATCGACACCACCCGGTTGCGTGCGTCGCAGCAGCGCATGAATGCGGGCAATCAACTCACGCGCACCGAAGGGCTTGGTGACATAGTCGTCCACGCCGCTGTCGAGTCCGCGTACTTTGTCATCTTCCATGGCGCGTGCGGTCAGCATGATGATGGGTAGTTCACGCGTCAGTTCGTCACGGCGCAGGCTGCGCGCCAGTTCGATGCCGCTCATGTCCGGCAGCATCCAGTCGAGCAGGATCAGGTCGGGTCGCTCGTCGGCAATCTTCACCCGGGCTTCCTGGCAGGTGCCGGCGGCCAGTGCACGGTACCCGGCCCGGTCCAGGTTGAACAGGACCATGTCACGAATGGCCTCGTCGTCTTCGACCACAAGGATGGTCTGACTCGTCATGGCGAAATCCCTTTCGGGTTGTTGTCCGGGATTATTGCACCAGTGTCATGTGACAGTTCAATGACGCCGCCATGACGACCGGATGTCAGCCGTCGTAACGCTTCAGCGCCTCGCGCAATTGATCGCGTATGGCACGGCACAGAAAGTCCGGCTGAAGCACCTCGACCTCGCAACCGTAGCGCAGGATCTCCATTTCCAGTTCCCGCGAGCGGCCGAAAGGGACTTCAAGCACGTAGCCACCATCTTCCAGCCACTGCCCGTGTTGCTGCGGATGCCAGATCTCGTCGGCAACCCAGCGTGCAGCCTCGGGCGTGAAGCGCAACCGGGCGCTATGCTCGGCAGGCCCGGAAAAAATGCCAAAGGCCTGGTCCAGTTCGTTTGCCAGCTCAGTTTCACTGACCTCGACCGACTCCTCGTCTAACAGCGTCATGTCGCGAATGCGTTCAAGCGCAAAGCTGCGCAAGCCCTCGGCGCGGTGACACCACGCGTCGAGATACCAGCGATCTCGATAAGAGGTCAGCCGTTGCGGGGAGATTTCGCGTTCGCTGACGTCGTCGCGGCGGCGCCCGTGATAGCTGATCTTCAGTCTCTGGCGCCGGAACAGCGCCTGCATCACGTCCTCGAACAGCTCGGCGGGGACCGGCCGGCCGGCATCTCGACGGATATTGACGCGTTCGGGCTGGGCCGAGAAATTCAGACCCTGCTGGTCGAGCAACTGGTTGATGCGGTGCTGGACGCCGTCGAGCTCGTCCTCAAGCAAACCGGGCTGGACGTTGCCGAGAATGTGACGCGCAGTCAGCAGGCCTTGCAGTTCGTCCGGGCTGATCCACAGGCCCGGCAGCTCGAAACTACCGGCCAGGCTGCGGTCGTAGTAATAGCCGCGACCGTCCGCATCCTGCTCCAGTGGTGCACCGAGGTGGTCGCGAAGTTCGCCGACCAGGCGATACAGGGTGGCCTGGCTGCAGCCCAGTTCATCCATCAAGTCCTGGCGGGAAATCGGCGTGCGCCGCTGGCGCAGGATGTCGTGCATGTGGTACAGGCGTTCTCGCCGACTCACTGCTTTGCTCTGTCCCGGCAGTCGCAGCAGCGCCCATAGATCTCGAGCACCTGGCGGCTCGGCTCGAATTCGTGTCGGCGCGCGGCCTCCGTTAGCTGTTCGGTCAGGCCATCGTCATGGATCTCGGTCACTGACTGGCAGTGTTCGCAGATCAGGAACTGGCCCTGGTGGCTTTCGTGAGGATGAAAGCAGCTGACGAAGGCGTTGAGCGTTTCTAGCCGGTGAATGAAGTCGTTTTCGAGCAGAAAGTCCAGCGCCCGATAGATGGTCGGCGGCGCCGCGCCGGGCTGTTCGCTTTTGAGCTGGTCGAGCAGATCATAGGCCTTGACCGGCCCGTCGGCGGCCAGCACCAGTTCAAGCACACGCCGACGCGTCGGCGTCAGCCGCAACCCACGCTGACGGCAGTGCTGTTCAACTTCACGGACGACCTGTTCGGCTTGCATGGCTTGCATTTTAGCAGGGCCGGGGGTGGGTGGGAGGTTCTAGGTCGTCCGTCGGGGACGTAGCCCCGACCTACCCCCGGGTTCGCGGTACATGCCGATCGGCGCAGCGGAGAGCGGCCACGCGTGTGGCCGACGGACGAGGGTCTGGATCGGGCACCTGTAGGTCGGCCCTACGTGGCCGACGGACAAGGGTCGATTAACCACCGAAAGCCGAAGCGCAAGACGAATGCGGCCAACCCTCCAAGGCGACGAAAAACCAACGACCTGACGCACGGGCGTACCGCCGTACCGCCGTACCGACCTCCGCCTACCCTGCGGCCCGCACCTCGATATGCGCCAGCGCCCGGTTGATCCGCTCCAGGCTGCGGGCCTTGCCCACCAGCCACAGCGTCTGATTGATCGCCGGCGACTGACCGTGACCCATCAGCGCAACTCTCAGCGGCATGCCGATCTTGCCAAAACCGATCTCGAGTTCGTCGGCGGTCGCCTGCAGCGTTGCCTGGAGGGCATCAGGGGTCCAGTCACCGAGTGACTCGAGCTTGCCGTAGAGCGCCCTGAGCGGCTCGGCCGCGACCGGACGCAGGTGCTTCTTGGCGGCTCCGGGCTCGAAGTCCTCGTAGTCGGCGAAAAACGGTCGGCTTTGCTCGACCAGTTCGACCAGGGTCTCGACGCGCTCGGCCTGCACCGCGATCAGGTCGGCCAGCGGTGGCCCGTCCTCGGCATGCAACCCCGCCTGTTGCAGGTGCCAGATCAGTTCCGAATGCACCCGATCACGATCGCCCTCGCGCAGGTAGTGATGATTGAGCCAGTTGAGCTTCTCGGTATCGAAACGCGATGCCTTGCGGTTTACGTCGGAGATTTCGAACAGCTCGATGAGTTCATCGCGCGAGAACACTTCCTGGTCACCGTGCGACCAGCCCAGGCGGGCCAGGTAGTTGACCATGGCATCGGGCAGATACCCCTGTTCACGCCAGGCCAGTACACTTACTGCGCCATGGCGCTTTGACAGGCGGGCGCCGTCGTCGCCCAGAATCATGGGCACGTGGGCAAAGGTCGGTGGCTCGGCGCCCAGCGCCCGGTAGATGTTGATCTGGCGAGGAGTATTATTGATGTGATCATCGCCGCGAATGACCATGTTGATATCCATGCCCATGTCGTCGATAACCACCGCGAAGTTGTAGGTCGGCGTGCCGTCGGCGCGCATGATGACCAGATCGTCGAGTTCGCTGTTGGCTACCTCGATGCGCCCGCGCACGTGGTCGTCAAACACGACACTGCCTTCAGCCGGGTTGCGGAAACGAATAACCGGCTCGATCCCTTCGGGCGGCGTGTCGAGATCCCGGCAATGGCCGTCATAGCGCGGCTTCTCGCCCTTCGCCATGGCTTCCTCGCGGAGGCGCTCAATGCGTTCCCTGGAGCAATAGCAGCGGTAGGCCTGGCCGGAATCCAGCAGCTGATCGACAGCTTTCTGGTATTCATCAAAGCGTTCGCTCTGGTAGAACGGTCCCTCGTCACAGTCGAGTTCCAGCCACGCCAGGCCGTCCAGGATGGCCTGCACCGATTCGGCGGTGGAGCGTTCGCGGTCGGTATCCTCGATTCTCAGGACGAACTGGCCGCCGGTATGGCGGGCCGCGAGCCAGCAGAACAGTGCGGTGCGCGCTCCGCCGATGTGAAGGTATCCGGTCGGCGAGGGTGCGAACCGGGTACGAATGGGACTTTTTGTGCCCGTCATGGTCTCAAGGCTTTCGAAGGAAAGCCGATTAGTTTATCAGAGGGGGCGACCTGAAGATTCGTAAAAAAATCCGGTATAAGGAAACCTGCGTGAACGCCGGGAGGCATCCGGACAGGTGCAAGTGTATGGGCGGTACAACTCGGGCCGGGACGACAGGAGGGCAATGTGACTGAATCAGGTTCCCGCGGAACCACTGCCCTCGATCGCGTCAAGGGTTTCTTGTATTCCCTGCTTCGGCCTGTAGTGCTGACGCTGGTCGTGATAGTGATCGCCACTTCCGGTGACAGCCGTCTCAGCCAGGTCGAGAAGATCAAGGAGCGCGGCAGCCTGATCATGCTCACGGTCAACGGCGCCAGCACCTATTTCCTGGGTCCGGAGGGCGAAACCGGTTTCGAATACGAACTGGCGCTGGATTTCGCCGATTACCTCGGCGTGGCGCTGGAAGTAAAGACAGTGCCGACGGTGGCCGATCTCATCCCCGCGCTGATCGCCGGGCGCGGCGACTTCATCGCCGCCAACCTGACCCGGATTCCGGAGCGCCAGTCCGACCTGCGCTTCGGCCCCGTCTACGAGGAAGTGCGGCAGGTCGTGGTCTATCGACGCGGCTCGGCACGCCCGACCTCGCTGGAAGACATGACCGACGGCCGCCTGGCCCTGCTCGAAGGCACGGCATACCGGAAGTTACTGGACAACCATCAGGTCGACCTCGACTGGACCCGGCTCCCCGGCGCGAGCATCGAGGATATTTTCGATGCCATCTCGAGCGAGGAAATCGATTACACCATCATCGATTCCAACATTCTCCAGCTCAACCGTCGCTTTTTCCCGGCCATCCGTCCGGCCTTCGAGCTCGGCGATCCCCAGCCGCTGGCCTGGGCCACCCGTCGCAGACATGACGACAGCCTGGTGCAGAAAATGCGCGAGCATTTCGCACGCGTCGACGACAGCGGCCGCTTGGCCGAGATCCGGCAACGGCATTACGACCACGTCGAATCCTACGAACCGGTCGGCACCTTCACGTTCATGCGTCAAATGCGGGAAAGGCTGCCGCCGCTGAGGCCCTACTTCGAAGAGGCCGCCCAGGCGCACGACCTGGACTGGCGCCTGCTGGCCGCCGTCGGATACCAGGAATCACACTGGAATCCGGATGCCGTCTCTCGCACCGGGGTACGCGGCGTCATGATGCTGACCCAGCGAACCGCCCGCCAGTTGGGCATCGAAAACCGGCGCGACCCGGAGCAGAGTATCAAGGGTGGTGCACGCTACCTTCGCTCCATGATCGATCGCGTCCCGGAACGGATCGGATACCCCGACAGGATGTGGCTGGGTCTTGCCGCATACAATGTCGGCTACGGTCATCTCGAGGACGCCCGGCGCCTGACCCAGAGCCTCGGCGGCGATCCCGATTGCTGGATCGATGTGCGTGATCATCTGCCGTTGCTGACCCAGGAACGCTACTACAGCCAGACCCGCTTTGGTTACGCACGCGGCTATGAGCCGGTGCACTTCGTCGAAAACATCCGCACCTTCTACGAGATTCTGTTGTGGATGGAAGGAAGGGAGCATCCGTTACTGGCCACGGCGGTGCCCGCTGCTGGCGAGTCCTGAATGGCCGAGCGGCTGAACTTGAAACGGGAAACGGGAAACGGGGATTAGATCCGGTGGCCTTGTTTTAGCATGGATGGCCAATGGTGAGGCCTAAACCATTGGCCATCTTCCCGGAAAGGAAACCACGTCGCTTCGCCCCCGTTTCACATTTCACGTTTTCCGATTCGTAGAGTGGCGCGTCGACACCGAACTAATGAAGGCTATTCGCTGGCCTCAAGCCACAGGCACTTGCCAGCAGTTTCCCGGATCGTCTCCAGCCGCGCCTGGTGCGCTGACAGTTCTTCGGCCGTGGCCTTTTGCACGATCAGCTTGGACAGGTCGAGCTCTCCGAGCGGTTCCTGCCCGTCTGCCGTGTCGCCGTCGTCGGACAGATCCAGGCACAGGTCGACCTGCCCGCCGGTCATGGCCAGGTAAACTTCGGCCAGCAACTCGGCATCGAGCAGCGCGCCGTGCAGTTCTCGACCGGAATTGTCGACTTCGTAGCGCTTGCACAAGGCGTCGAGGCTGACCCGCTGACCCGGGTGCAGTTCTCGGGCAAGGTAGAGGGTGTCGAGAACCGTGGCGTGCTCCTCGACCCGGGTGGGCGATTCCAGCCGCGCCAGCTCGGCGTCGAGGAAACCGACGTCGAACGACGCATTGTGGATCACCAGTTCCGAATCACGGATGAAATCGATGAAGTCAGCGGCGACATCGGCAAATCTCGGCTTGTCGGCCAGAAACTCGTTGGTGATGCCATGGACCTGGATCGCGCCTTCCTCGACTTCACAGTCGGGATTGAGATAGATGTGAAAATTGCGATTGGTGATACGCCGCTCGACCATCTCCAGACAACCGATCTCGATGATCCGGTGCCCTTCGGATGGCTCCAGGCCGGTCGTTTCCGTATCCAGTACGATCTGTCTCATTGAAGTGTGAAGTGTTAAGTGTGAAGTGTTAAGTGTTAAGTGTTAAGAATCAGGGGGCTTGCGGATTGCCTTGTGGACCGCTTCGAGAACTGGGCTTCGATTAACCTAGAACCTAGAACCTAGAACCTCGATCCTCGATCCTCGAACCTGCCTTCCCTCAAGTCTGACTTCTGGCAGCAGTACTGGCAAGCTCATCGGCGCGTTCATTTTCCGGGTGGCCCGAGTGCCCTTTCACCCAGTCCCATTGCACGTCGTGGCGCTCACGGGCGCGGTCGAGGCGCTGCCAGAGCTCGGAGTTCTTGACCGGCTTTTTCGAAGCGGTCTTCCAGCCGTTTTTCTTCCAGTTGTGCATCCACTCGGTAATGCCCTTGCGCACGTACTGCGAATCGGTCGTGAGGATCACTTCGCACGGTCGCTTGAGCGCTTCCAGCGCCTGGATGGCGGCCATCAGCTCCATGCGGTTGTTGGTGGTCTCGGACTCGCCGCCGGACAGCTCGCGTTCGTGCCCGTTCCAGCGCAACAGCGCACCCCAGCCGCCGGGGCCTGGATTGCCCAGGCAAGCGCCATCGGTCCAGACATGCACTTGACGGGTATCGCTCATGCCGCCCTGCACTGTGTGGCAGCTGCCGTGCCCGGCGATGCCTGCGGGCGCGCGAAACGCACAGGCTCGATCCGGGCCGGCTCGGCCGGCTTGCGCGCCACCAGCACCAACGCGGCATTCAGCCCCGGCACATATCCGCGCACCTGGCTGGCCATCGGTGTGGTCAAGCTGAAGCCACGCCGCGCATGCAGAATCTGGAAATGCGGCCAGCTCGGCAGTCGCAAGGCATCCCTGCCCAATTCCCGCCAGGCCAGGTAATGCCAGGGGTTGGCCGTCACCGAAATCAGGACACCGTTGGGCTTGAGCACACGCAGGGCCTCGTCGAGCGGATCGGCTTCGATCGCCGGTTGCCAGACATGCCGCAACAGGACGACCGGGACCGAGCGATCCTCCAGCGGCCAGCTATCCAGCGGGGCCCGGAACGGCCAGCGACACGTCGCACCGTCGACCAGCACCCGACAGCGCTCGATGGCCAGGTCCGGCGAAGCGCTCGCGGTCGGGGCCACTTCCAGCAACCAGCGGGCATGAACACCGGCCAGCCCCGCTGCCACCAGTGGTGCTTCACGTCTCTGCAGCGGGGTGAACCCGACCGGCATCCGGTGCACGTTAGAATGAGTTGATCTCACGCTGGAAAGGATACCAGAAGGAGGCCGATATGCCGCTGACCATCGAAGCCGTTCCGGTGCTGGAAACCAACTACGTCTGGGCCCTGCACGACGGTAGCCGGTGTGTGCTGGTCGATCCGGGCAGTGCGGCCGAACCCCTGGCGTTTCTCGGCGACAACGGCCTCGAGCTAACCGCCATCCTGGTCACTCACCATCACCGGGACCACACCGGCGGTCTGGATGAGATTCTCGCCAGGCACGAGGTGCCGGTGTGGGGGCCGCGTGATGAACGTATCGAACAAGTCACGCACCCGGTCGGCGAGGGAGGCCGCATCGAGATCGATCAGCCGTCCCTGTCGCTAACGGTGCTGGAAACTCCGGGCCATACCACCAGCCACCTCATGTTCCACGATGACCACCACCTGATCAGCGGCGACACGCTGTTCTCCATCGGCTGCGGCCGCCTGTTCGAGGGCACGCCGGAACAGATGCAGGCCTCGCTCGACAAGCTCAGCCGCCTGCCCGACGAGACGAGGATCTACTGCGGCCACGAGTACACCCTCGACAACTGCCGCTTCGCCCTGCAGGTCGAACCGGACAACACAGCCCTCCAGGCCCGTTTCGAAAGGGTGCAGCGGCTGCGCGAGGACGGTCGGATCACACTGCCTTCCACCCTGGCCGAAGAGCGTGCCGCCAATCCGTTCCTGCGCACCCGCAAACCGGAAGTCATCGAGGCGGCCAACCAGCGTGAACCCGGCACCGGCAAAGATCCGGCCGCGGTCTTCGGTGTCATCAGGCGCTGGAAAGATGGCTAGTGGGCCATGCGGTAAATTGGGTAACGCTCAGAGCCACTGTGCTGGCGCGAATCAAGGCGCGTTTCGCAGGGAATGGCAGCGTCCTTGCCAAGAAACGCAACGCCGAGTCGCGCCAGCACAGTGGCTCCCGAAGGGCCGCC
>SKSJ01000180.1 GCA_007123055.1 Wenzhouxiangella sp.
CATGCCGCCGACATGATCGCGCTGGACCGGCAGGACGTGATGTTCGCCGGCGGCGGCGAAGACCTGCACTGGAGCCTGAGCATGCTGTTCGATGCCATGGGCGCCCTCTCGACGCGCTACAACGACAGCCCTGAACAGGCCTCGCGCACTTACGATGCCGACCGCGACGGTTTCGTGATCTCCGGCGGTGGCGGCATGCTGGTACTCGAATCGCTCGAACATGCCGAGCGTCGCGGGGCGCCGATTCTGGCTGAACTGGTCGGGTTCGGTGCGACCTCCGACGGGGCCGACATGGTGCAGCCCAGCGGCGAGGGTGCCGTGCGCTGCATGAAGATGGCCCTGGACGGCGTGGACGAGCCGCTCGCCTATATCAATACCCATGGCACCAGCACGCCGGCCGGCGATATCGTCGAGCTCAAAGCCATCGGCGAGACCTTCGGCGACCGCATGCCGCCGCTGGGCTCGACCAAGCCCCTGACCGGTCATTCCCTGGGTGCGGCCGGCGTGCACGAGGCCATTTACTGCCTGCTCATGCAACGCGGCGGGTACATCACGCCCTCGGCCAACATCGAAAACCTGGATCCCGCTGCCGAGGGCTACCCGATCGTGCGCGAAGCGGTGCGCGATGCCGACCTGGGGCTGGTGATGAGCAACAGCTTCGGCTTTGGCGGCACTAACGCGTCGCTTGTATTCAGGCGGGCTTGAGCGTTGCCGCGCGGTACTGTGCCGGTGACTTGCCCATCCAGCGCTTGAAGGCGCGACTGAAGGCGCTGAGTTCCGAAAAGCCCAGTCGTTGCGCGACATCCGTGAGTGTGTGCCGCGGATCGTGCAGGTAGATCAGCGCCTGCTCGCGCCGAACCTGGTCGAGCAGGGCGGCAAAGCTCTGGTTTTCCTGCTTGAGGCGCTTGTACAGGGTCTGCCGACTCATGTTGAGCTGTGCGGCGATGACCGCCGCCCGCGCCCGGCCCGATTCGAGTTGCCGGGCGATCAGTTCGCCGACCTGCTGGCTGAAAGCCACCGACGGGCGCATGCGCGCCTGGGCGATCTGCCACAGCCGGGCGACCTGTGAAGCCGACAGCTCCGGCTGCTTGCCGCTGAGCCGCTCGGCCGGAATGCCGGCTTCCCCGGCCAGCTCACGCAGCGAGCTGCCCGCCGACTGCAGGTAGCGCAGCATGACGATATACAGTTCATTGGCGCTGCTCATGAAATCTCTCCTGGCAACTCGCCCATTGGGGCGCTCAGCATACCAGCATGGAGCGAAACAACCGCGAGTGCTCTGCAGATAACAAAAAAGCCCATGAAGATCATGGGCTTTTTGCGGCCCGTCGGCCAGGATTTGATGGTGGGCGATGCTGGGTTCGAACCAGCGACCCCTGCCGTGTGAAGACAGTGCTCTCCCGCTGAGCTAATCGCCCACTGCTGTGGATCGGGATGATCCCGAGCCGCAATATGATAGTGCCAAAAGCGCGGTCTGGCAAACGATTGCGGTGATTTCGCCGGTCCGGAAGGGGGCGGTCAGCAGCCGGGTGGGTCTGGCTTTGGCAGCGGGGGCGAATCGCGTATGCTTTGGCGGCTGATTAATACTGAATTGATACTGACTGGAGTTGTTGCATGCGTTTGCTGACCGGCATCTTGCTGATGATGATGTGTCTGGCCCCGGCGCTGGCCGACGAGACCGATTTCAAGCGCCTGGTCGCCGATTTCGAGGCCCACGAACTGGCTCACAACCCGATCCGGGCCGGTGAGCAGGGTGACCTGGATGCCGCCGGTCGCTGGCCGGACCACTCGCCCGAAACGCTGGCCGAGAAACTCGAGCGCGAGGAAGAGTTCCTCGAGCGGCTGGAGGCCATCGGCGTTGACGGGCTGGATGAAAGCGAGGGCGTGACCCATGCCATGATGGCGCATCTGCTGCGTTCGCGCCTGGCGCTGGCCGGGTTCGAGCCGCGGCGGGTGTCGTTCACCAATGATTCCGGGTTCTTCAGTCAGCCATTCGGCCTGGCGCGGCGCACGCGCCCGTCCTCGATTGCCGAGGCCGAGGCCTGGTTGCGCCGGCTCGAGGCGTTGCCGGAGTTCCTGGCCGTGCAGACGGCCTGGCTCGAGCGCGGCCTGGAGAGCGGTTTCGTGCAGCCCGGCCTGGTGGCCGAACGCGTGGTCGAGCAACTGGAGTCTCTGGTCGCCGAAGAGCTTGACGATCATCCGCTGCTGGCACCGCTCGAGGCCTTGCCGCGGCGGGTCGATGCCGATGAACGCGTGCGGCTGGAGAGGGCCATGCGCGAGACCATCAAGAATGAGATCGTTCCGGCCTACCGGGAACTGCTGAGGTTCTTCCGCGAGGACTACCTGGCCGAGCCGCGCGAGACGGTCGGGATTTCCGATGTGCCGGGCGGGCGCGAGTATTACCGTGCGCTGGTTCGCTATCACACCACCATGGACACCACGCCCGAGGAGATTCACCAGCGCGGCAAGGCCGAGGTCGAGCGCATTCGTGCCGAGATGGACGAGGTGATCGAACGGGCCGGCTTCGAGGGCAGTTTCGAGGAGTTCCTGCACTACCTGCGCACCGATACGCGCTTCTATGCCGACAGCGAACGTGAGTTGTTGATGCACGCGGCCTGGATCGCCAAGCGCGCCGATGACCAGATGCCGCGTTTCTTTCGCAAGCTGCCGCGCCTGCCCTATGGCGTGCGGCCGGTGCCCGACAGCCTCGCTCCCAACTACACCACCGGGCGTTACTGGGCCGGTAATCTCGAAGCCGGCGTGGCCGGTGGCTACCTGGTCAACACCTATCGACTCGACCAGCGCCCGCTCTACGAGCTGCCGGCCCTGACCGTGCATGAAGGCGTGCCCGGTCACCATCACCAGATCGCGCTGGCCCAGGAACTCGAAGATGTGCCCGATTTCCGTCGCAATACCAACATCACCGCGTTCGCCGAGGGCTGGGCGCTGTATACCGAGCACCTGGCCATCGAGATGGATATCTATGAAACACCGTACGAAGACTTCGGCCGGCTGACCTACGAGATGTGGCGGGCCTGCCGCCTGGTGGTCGATACCGGCCTGCATTACTTCGGCTGGAGCCAGGAAGAGGCCGAGGCCTGCCTGCTGGAGAACTCGGCGCTGTCGACGCACAACGTGCGCACCGAGGTCGAGCGCTACATCTCCTGGCCGGGCCAGGCACTGGCCTACAAGACCGGCGAGTTGTTGATTCGCGAGCTGCGTTCGAAAGCCGAGGAAGCGCTGGGCGAGGACTTCGACCTGCGCGCCTTCCACGACCATATCCTCAGCCAGGGCGCCATGCCGCTGAGCGCGCTGGAGCAACGCATGGAGGCATGGATCGCCGAGCAGCATGTTATTCTCGATGAATAAAGGGTAGGTTGGCTGGCAGGATGGGGCGGTAACCGGTAACCATCCGAGGGAGTCCGGCCATGTTGAGATTGCTGCTGATGCTGGCGCTGGCCTATGGTGCGCTTTTGCTGGTGCTTTACCTGTTCCAGCCCAGGCTGCTGTTTCTTCCCGGCGTGCCGGGACGTGACCTGGTGGCAACGCCCGAGCACATCGGCCTTGAATACCGGGATGTGCAGGTCGAAACCGCAGACGGCGAGACCCTGCATGGCTGGTGGCTGCCGCACGCCAACCCGCGCGCCACCTTGCTGTTTCATCACGGTAACGCCGGCAATGTTTCCCATCGCCTCGACAGCCTGCAGATCTTTCACGATCTCGGGCTGGAGGTGTTGATCTTCGACTACCGCGGCTACGGTCAGTCCAGCGGCAGCCCTTCGGAGGAGGGGGTGTACGAGGATGCGCACTCGGCCTGGCGTTGGCTGCTCGACGAGCAGGACGCCGATCCGGGGCAAGTCGTGCTGTTCGGGCGCTCCATGGGCGGGGCGGTGGCCGCGCACCTGGCCGAGCGGGTCGACGCGGCCGGTCTGATCGTCGAATCCACTTTTACCTCGGTGCCCGACATCGGCGCGGAGTTGTACTGGTGGTTGCCGGTGCGCTGGCTGGCACGACTGCAGTTCAATGCCGCCGAGCACATCGCTGCCGCCGAACTGCCGGTACTGGTCGTTCACAGCCCGGAAGACGAGATCATTCCCTTCCGCCATGGCCAGTGCTTGTACCAAGCGGCCGGCGAGCGCGGCACGCTGCTGGAAATCCAGGGCGATCACAACACCGGTTTTCTCGCTTCCGGGCCACTCTATCGCGATGGACTGGACCGTTTCATTTCCGAATTGACACGCTGACTCAGCCTGCCGCCTGCATCGCGGTCCGCTCTCTCATGACCAGGCGGTAGGCGGCCGGAATCACCATCAGGGTCAGCACCGTGGCAGCCAGCAATCCCGAGATGATCGCCCAGGCCAGGGGCGGCCACAGCGTGGACTGGGTGAAGGTCAGCGGCAGCAGGCCGGCGATGGTCGTGGCGGTGGTCAGGAGGATCGGGCGGATGCGTCGGCCCACGGCCTGGCTGACGGCCTGTTCCATGGTCAGCCCCTGGGCGCGGTGGATCCCGATGACATCCAGCAGCACGATGGCGTTGTTGACCACGATGCCGATCAGCGCGACCACGCCCAGCGTGGCGGTGAAGCTGAACGGCTGACCGGCCAGGATCAGCCCCGGGATGACGCCGGCGGCGGCCAGCGGCACGGTCACCAGCACCAACGCGACCAGCCGGAAGGAATTGAACTGCCACAGCAGGAACATCAACAGCAGCAGGATGCCGATCGGCAGGGTGGTGAACAGCGCCGTGTTGGCGGTATCGGCCTCGGCCGCCGCGCCGCCGAGCTCGATACGCACGCCATCGGGCAGAGCCAGCGCGTCGAGTTTCGGCATGAGCCGGTCGATGACCTGGCCATAGGTCACGCCCTCGGCGGTTTCAGCGAGTACCGCGGTCATGCGTTCGAGATCGCGGTGTTCGATCACGGCCGGTTCCAGGCTCAGGCGGGTGCGGACCAGTTGTGCCAGCGGCACGCTGCCGTTGGCGCCGCTGACCTGCAGGCCGTCGAGCGCGTGCACCGGCATGTTCTCGCCCTCGGGACTTCGCAGGCGCATGGGCAGCGGTTCGCGCCCGGCCCGCCAGGTGGAAAATTCGCGGCCCAGCGAGGCACCGGCGAGTGTCTCGGCGACCTCGCGGCGGCTGATGCCGTGACGCGCGGCCTCGGCATCGTCGATTTCGAAGGTGAGCGTGGGCATGCCTTCACCGAGCTTGTGGCGGATATCCGTGGCGCCGGGGATGTCGCGCAGGGCGGTCATGACCTGCTCGCTGGCCGTGGCCAGCGAACCCAGCTCCTCGCCGAAGATGCGAATCTCCACCGGCGCGTCCAGTGGCGGCCCCTGGCCGAGACGGCGGGCCACGACCTGTGCCTCCGGCGCCAGTTCGCGCGCGTGGCGGCGGGTCCAGTGCAGCAGTGGCGCGATGTGCGATTCGGCCTCGGCGATCACGGCAAGGCGTGCCAGGTGCGGGGAGTTGGGAATGTCGATCAGGTTGTAGTAAAAGCGCGGGCCGCCGAAGCCGGCAAACAGGTGTACGGCCTCGACGCCTTCGAGCTCGCGGATCAGCGAAGCCAGCTCGCCGCCCTTCAATGCACTGGTTTCGACCCGGGTGCCTTCGGCAAAGCGCAGGTCGATGATGAATTCGTTACGGTCCGTGCTGGGGAAGAAGTCGCGTTGCATCAGGCCGCTCAGCGCGAGCGCGGCAGCCACGATGACCGCGGCGCCGATCAGGACGTGGACCGGACGGGCCACCGCCAGTGCCCCCAGTTGTCTTCCAAGTCCCTCGATGCGTGCCGAGTGTTCGCCGGCACCGGGCTTGAGCAGGGCGCCGGCCAGCGTCGGGGTGACGAAGATCGCGTAGAGATAGCTCGTGGCCAGTGTCAGCATCACCATGATGGGAATGGCCCGGGTGAAATCGGCGGTATCGCCGGAGGCCAGCAGCAGCGGCGTGAAGGCGGCCAGCGTGGTGCCGGTGGCCGCGGCCAGCGGACCGGCCAGTTCGCGCACCGCCGCCTGTGCGGCCTGGGCGCGATGCTTGCCGCGGTCGAGGTGCCACTGCAGGTTCTCGGCCATGACGATGGCATTGTCGACCAGCATTCCCAGCGCGATGACCATGCCGGCAATGGCCATCTGGTGCAACACGCCGCCGCCGATGGCGTAGATCGCCAGGGCGCTCAGGGTGACCAGCGGCAGTACGCCGGCCACCACGAGCCCGAGTCTCAGTCCCATCACCGTGAGCAGCAGGGTGGCCACGATGAATACGCCGATGAGCAGCGAGCGGCCCAGTTCGCGCAGGCGCTTTTCCACCCAAAGCGGCTGGTAGAACATTTCCTCGATGACCAGTGGCTCGTAGCGTGGACGGACCTGGTCGACACGGTCGCGAAGCTGCTCGCCGAAGCGCACCGCGTTGAGGCGGTTTTCGGGGATGACGATGCCCAGGGCAACGGCGGGGCGGCCATCGTGCCAGATGCGTCGGCCGGACGGCTCGGCCGGGCCGAGACGAATGTCGGCAATGGCCGAAAGCGTGACCTGGTGGCCGCCGGCGGTGGTGATCGGCGTGTCGGCCAGTTGTTCGACAGCGTCGAAATCGGTCAGCGGTCGCAGCACGAGGTAACGGTCGCCCGCGGCCAGCGTGCCGCCGGGAACGACGAGGTTGCGCTCGGCAAGCTGGGCGGCCAGTTGGTCGTGGCCGATGCCGAGTTCGGCCGCGCGCGCGTCGTCGAGCGTGATCAGCAATTGCTCGCCGGGATCGCCGAGCAGGTCGATGCGGCCGATGTCGGGCACGCGGAACAGGTCGCGGCGTAGCTGGCGTGCGGCATCAAGCAATTCGAGCAGATCGTCGCTGCCGGTGATCGACAGCACCACGCCGTGGGTATCCATGGAGCGGTCGCGGATCTCGATGCCGGTCACGCCGTCGGGAAAACGGCGGGCGGCATCGTCCACGGCCACGCGGATGCGGTCCCATACCGCGTCGGTGTCGTAGATATGCTGACCCATGCCGACGATGACGTGAGCAAAGCCCAGGCGTGCGGTGCCATTGATCTCGTTGACCTCGTCGACCGAGGCGATCTCTTCTTCGAGAATGTTGAGAACCAGCCGTTCCATGCGTTCGGGCTCGGCACCGGGCCAACTCACCAGCACATGGCCGTAGCGGTACGGGAAGAACGGGTCTTCCTGGCGGTCCATGCCGATCCAGGCCGCCAGGCCGATCAGCGAGAGCAGGGCAACGGCGGCCAGTACCAGCCGCTTGCGATCCAGGGCGGCAGCAATCAGGTTCATCGCAGTACCCGTACCCGGTCACCGTCGAGCAGACGGCCGTGACCGGCGATGACGATTTCGTCGCCGGCGGTCAGTTCGCCGTTGACCGTGACCATTCCGTCGCGCAGTCGGCCCGGTATGACGTCGATGCGCTCGACCATTCCGTCACGCACGCGAAACAGTCGTGGTGTTCCGGAGCCGGTGCGGATGACCGCAGCGATCGGTACCGCCAGGGTGGGTTCGCCACCCAGCTTCATTTCGACGTGCACGGCAAGGCCGGGTTGCCACACTTCGGGATCGGTATCGTCTGCCAGCGATACGATCAGCCGCGATGGGTGACCGGGACCGGCCGGCCCGAGCTCCGTAATCTCGGCGGTCACGATTCCGGCACCCTCGACCTGGCGCACGACGACATCCTGTCCGGTCGCCAGTTGTCTCGCCTGGCGCGTCGGCACATCCACCGCCACCTCCAGGCGGTCAGGGGCCGCCATCGAAAGAATGGGCTGGCCCGGGGCCACGTACTGGCCGGGTTCGGCCATCAACTCAACGACCTGTCCGGCAAACGGTGCACGCAGCGTGCCTTCGTCGAGTTGCCCGCGTGCCTCACCCAGTGCGGCCTCGGCCGCCCGACGAGACTCGATCAGCGCATCGCGACGAGAACGGGTGCGGTCGAGATCGTCGGTGGCCACCAGGCCGCGCTCATGGAGGTTTTCCAGACGTTGTGTCTCGCGGTCGAGTTGATCGAGCTGACGGTCGATCTCGCGCACCCTCGCTTCGGCCGAGCTGACGCCGGGCATCAGCGCCGGATTGTGCAGGATGGCCAGCGCCTGTCCTGTGTTGACGTGTTCGCCGCGCTTGACCAGGCGCTCGGCCAGGTGACCGCCATGCAGGAAGGCGAGTTCGGCCCGCTCCACCGCCCGGGTCACACCGGGCAGGCGGATTGCAGAGTCGTCCGTGCCGGACGCGACCGGTGCAACGCGTACGGGCTGAACCTCCCAATCCCCGGGTTCCGGTCCTGGCTGGTCATTGCGCTGGCAGGCGGCAAGGGTCAATGCCAGAAGGGCGGCGACGATCAGTGCCGGAATCCGTAAACTGGCCGACCGGTCAGTTATGGAGGCGTTCGAAGGCAATTGCGGGTATCTGGGGGTCATGGTGAATAGGCTCCGGCCGGCGCTCAGTCCGGTTGTAGTCCGCGCATGAAGATCTTCAGGAAATCGGCGAGGTACTCCTCGTCACTGCCCATGCCGGGCCAGTCGGCGTGGTGCTCGCAGGTGGCGAACCATTGCGTGCAGGCATTGACGAAGGTCGTGACCACGTGAGTGGGGTTGACGTCGTCGCGCAACTGGCCGGCCTCCTGGGCCTGGCGCACGCGCCCGGCGCCGAGTTCGACGAGTTCGGCATCCATGTGACTGCAGCTCGAATCGCCTTCCAGGTGCGCCCAGCTGAACAGCCTGACCACCCGGGGATTCTCGGCGAGGAAGCGGAAGTAGCGGACCACGCTGTTGCTCAGGAGGTTGGCGTCGGGATCACCGGAGCGCTCCAGGTCTGCTTTCTGACCCTCGTAATATCGCGCGAAGGCCATTTCCTTGACCGCGTCCCAAAGTCCTTCCTTGTTGCCGAAGTGATGATGAATCAGGCTCTTGGTCACGCCGGAAGCCTCGGCCAGCTCGCGCATGGTCACCGCCGCGAAACCGCGATCGACAAACAGATCGAACGCGGCCTCGAGAATGCGGGCGCGGGTCAGGTCGGCATCGCGGGTGGTGGATTCGTTCATGGGCTCATGATATTACTAACTGGCCGGCCGGTCAATTGGGGCTGGAGTGTGAAGGGTTAAGTGTGAAGTGTGGAGTGTGAAGGGTTAAGTGTGAAGTGTGAAGTGTGAAGGGTTAGGTGTTAGGTGTTAGGTGTTAGGGAGCCTGTTTCTGGTGGGGTTCTTGATACCTGGCATCTAGAACCTCGAACCTCGGACCTCGAACCTCGAACCTCGAACCTCGAACCTCGAACCTCGAACCTGAACTTCCAAAGCGTGCCCTCCATCACAATTCCGGTGTTCGTTAAGGTTTCGTTCAAGCTGTATTCATGGTTTGTATCGCCAATGTGCTTATCATTGAACGATTGTTTCAAAAGGCCATCGAAAGGCGCAATGAGAACCGCATTTCTGACCCCTTTCGCCCTGGTCATGGGCGTACTGTTGTTGGCTGCCTGTGGCAGCGGCGAAGAAGCTACGGAAGAGTCGTCCGATCGGGACCGCTCGGACCGTTCGCTGCCGGTTCGCGCGGCCGAGGCTGGAGCGCGTGATCTGTCGCGCGTTGTACGGTTGTCGGCACCGGTGGAACCGATGCGCACCATTCGCCTGGCTTCGCGTACCGACGGCGTGATGACCGAGGTGCTCGTGGAAGAGGGCAGCGAGGTCGAGGCCGGTGAAGCGCTTGCGCGCATCGACGTGCGCGAGCAGCGCGCGGAATTGGCCCGGGCGCGGGCGACGCTGGCCGAGAAGGAAGCGAATTTCCAGCGCATGGAGCAGTTGCGCGAACGCAACTACGTGGACGCGGCGCAATACGAGACCGCCCGCGCCGAACTCGAGATCGCGCGCTCGGACGTGGAGTTGTGGCAGACGCGGGTGGATTTCGGCAATGTGGTCTCGACCATCGACGGTACCGTGGTGGAGCGTTACATCGAGCCCGGTGAAGCGGTATCGCGCCACGAGC
>SKSJ01000105.1 GCA_007123055.1 Wenzhouxiangella sp.
TCCCATTACCGTGCCGGCGTGTCCGACGAGGTCTGGGATCACCTGCGCGAGAACAAATACTTCGGCATGATCATTCCGAAGGAATACGGTGGCCTGGGCTTCTCCGCCGTTGCCCACCGAGCGGTGCTCGAGAAGGTCGGTGGCATGAGCTCGCAGGTCGGCTCGATCATTGCCGTGCCCAATTCATTGGGGCCGGCCGAACTACTGCTGCACTACGGCACCGATGAGCAGAAGAATCACTACCTGCCGCGCCTGGCCTCGGGCGAGGAAATCCCCTGTTTCGGCCTGACCAGCACCACCGCCGGCTCCGACGCCACCTCGATTTCCGACTACGGCATCGTCTGCAAGAAGAAAATCAAGGGCAAGGAAGTGCTGGGCATGCGCCTGAACTTCGAGAAGCGCTACATCACGCTGGCCCCCTGCGCCACCGTGGTCGGCCTGGCCTTCCGCCTGTACGATCCCGACGGCCTGATCGGCGAGAAAGAGGACATCGGCATCTCGGTTGCCCTACTGCCGGCCGACACCCCGGGCATGGAAATCGGCCGCCGTCACTTCCCGCTCAACAATCCGTTCCCGAACGGACCGATCGTCGGCAAGGATGTCTTCGTGCCGCTCGACACTCTGCTCGGCGGCGTCGAACACGCCGGCAACGGCTGGCGCATGCTGATCGAGTCGCTGTCCGTCGGACGGGCCATCTCGCTGCCCTCCTCGACCTCCGGCGGCGCCAAGTCCGCGACGCTGGTCACGGGCGCTTACGCGCGCATCCGCAAGCAGTTCAACCTGCCCATCGGCCGTTTCGAGGGCGTGGAGGAAGCGCTGGCGCGCATGGCCGGCCACACCTATGCCATCAGCGCCCTGAGCCGCCAGACCGCCTCGGCCGTCGATGACGGCGAGAAACCGGCCGTGCCCGGCGCGATCGCCAAGTACCATTGCACCGAACAGAGCCGGGACATCATCAAGGACGCCATGGATGTCCACGGCGGCAAGGGCATCATTCTCGGCCCGAAGAACTACCTCGGCCGGGCCTGGCAGGGCGCGCCGATCTGGATCACCGTAGAGGGTGCCAACATCCTGACCCGCTCGATGATGATCTTCGGCCAGGGTGCGATTCGCTGCCACCCTTACGTGCTCAAGGAACTCGATGCCCTCAAGATCGAGGACGACGACGAGCGCCTGAAGGAATTCGACAAGCTGCTGTTCTCGCATATCGGCCACTCGATTTCCAACGCCGTGCGCGCCTTCATCCTGGGCCTGAGCTTCGCCCGCTTCGCCGCCGTGCCCGGCGACCGGCGCACGCGCAAGTACTACCGCAAGCTCAGTCGCTACAGCGCCGGCTTCGCCTACCTGGCCGACATCATCATGCTGACCTACGGCGGCAAGCTCAAGCAGAAAGAAAAGGTCTCGGGTCGCCTGGGCGACGTGCTCAGCCAGCTCTACATCTGCTCGGCCATGCTCCGGCGCTTCGAGCACGAAGGCCGGCCGGCGGCCGACCAGCCCATCCTGGCCTGGGCCTTCCACGATGCAATCTTCAAGATTCAGACTGCCATGCGCGGGGTCATCGACAACTACCCTATCGCCTGGATCCGCCCGTTCCTGCGCATCGTGATCTTCCCGCTTGGGCGCATCGAGCGCATGCCGAATGATCGCCTGGGGCACAAGGTCGCTTCGCTGCTGCTGTCTCCTTCCGAGACTCGCGATCGGCTCAGCCGGGGCGTTTACAAGTCCGACGCGGCTGGCCACTGGATCGGCGTGATGGAAAAACTGCTGCCCGACGTGATCGCAGTCGAGCCGCTGGAGCGCAAGATGCTCAAGGCCCAGCGCAACGGGCAACTCGAGGGCTATACCTCCGAGGAACACATCGCCGCCGCGGTCGAGAACAAGGTGCTGACCGACAAGGAAGCAGAGTTCCTGTCCTCGGTGCGCAATCGCGTGCTGGAAATCATCACCGTCGACGACTTCGAACTCGAGGAACTCCAGGCCGGCATCAGCCAGACCGGCGAAAAGATCCGCAACGGCGACCAGAAAGCCGCCTGAGCCTCGAACCCCCTTCCATCCTGTGTCGTCCCGGCCTAGTGCCGGGACCTCGCACGCGCGCTTCTGAACCGCCGAAACCATCATCTCCCAAACCCCAACCACCGTCGTCCCGGCCGAAGAGCCGGGACCCCGCACGCGCGCCCCTGCAAGGCCTCCACCAATTGCCGTGCTCCAACCGGCCTGATTGCGGTACCATGGCGGCTCGCTGCTTCGGGGCCACCGAGTCAGCGACTCAAGAAAAATCACGGCAACAGGTGTTTCGGGAATCCGGTGCAAGTCCGGTACTGCCCCCGCAACTGTAACCGGCATTCGCCCGATCGACTCGGCGGGTGCGGCTGGCAAACAACCACTCCGTGCATTCCACGGGGGAAGGTGCCAGTCCGATGGATCGCCATCCATCGCCGGAAGTCAGGAGACCGGCCTGCTGTCATCAACCAGAATCGGGTTGCGGTGGGCGACCGGAGGCGGCGATGCCTGCACGGCGCGTGCCGGCTTCTCGTGCTCCCACCCTCCCCGACCA
>SKSJ01000122.1 GCA_007123055.1 Wenzhouxiangella sp.
GATATAAATGCCGAAGTGGTGGAATTGGTAGACACGCTGTCTTGAGGGGGCAGTGGCCTAACGGCCGTGCCGGTTCGAGTCCGGCCTTCGGCACCATATATTCTGCAAGAATGCGATGTCCCGATCCACCACGGGCATCGCTCAGGATGAACGGCGATCGACCATGCTGGCTGAGTATTTTCCAATCCTGCTGTTTCTCGCGATCGCGCTCGGAATGGGTGTGGCGCTACTGATCGTCGGCGGCATTCTCGGCCCCAGCAACCCTTCCGACGAAAAACTGTCTCCCTACGAGTGCGGCTTCGAGGCTTTCGAAGACTCCCGCATGAAATTCGACGTGCGTTTCTATCTCGTCGCCATCCTGTTCATTATTTTCGACCTTGAAATCGCCTTCCTCTTTCCGTGGGCAGTGGCACTTGATCACGTCGGCATGACCGGTCTGGTCGCCATGGGCGTATTCCTGCTGATCCTGGTCATCGGCTTTGTCTACGAGTGGAAGAAAGGAGCCCTGGAATGGGAGTAGTCAGCGACCTCATGCACAATCCGGCGCCCGACGGGCCGGTCGACGACATTCTCAAGCCGGGCGTCGACAATCCCCTGCTCGAGAAGGGGTTCGTCACGACCAGCGCCGATGCCCTGATCAACTGGGCACGCACCGGCAGCATGTGGCCGGTCACCTTCGGTCTGGCCTGTTGTGCCGTCGAAATGATGCATTCGGCCGCCTCGCGCTATGACCTCGACCGATTCGGGATGATCTTCCGGCCCAGCCCGCGTCAGTCCGACGTCATGATCGTTGCCGGTACACTGTGCAACAAGATGGCACCGGCATTGAGAAAGGTTTACGACCAGATGCCCGACCCCAAATGGGTTATTTCCATGGGGTCGTGTTCGAATGGCGGCGGCTACTACCATTACTCCTATGCCGTGACGCGTGGCTGCGACCGTATCGTCCCGGTCGACATTTACGTCCCCGGCTGCCCGCCGACTGCCGAAGCGCTGGTCTACGGTGTATTGCAGCTCTACAAGAAAATTCGTCGTACCAACTCGATCGCGCGCTCATGACCGGCTTCTCCAAACGCAACCAGCCGCTGGCCCAGGCGCTGGAGCACCGTCTTGGCGAGCGCATCTTTTCGATGAGCGAACACCAGGGGCAACTGACCGTTGAGATCGGCCACGAGCACTGGCTGGATGCGGCATGGTTATTGCGCGACGAGCCCGATCTGGCGTTCGAACAACTCATTGACCTGTGCGGCATCGATTATCTCGGTTTCGGTGATGATGAGTGGGAAACTGCCGAGGCCACCAGCCACGGCTTCTCGCGTGCGGCCGATGCCCTGGGGCCGGGCCGCTTTGCCTGGGAAGAGCGCCCCGAGGCCGCCGATATTCCCAATCGCTTCGCTGCCGTTGTCCACCTGCTGTCGCTCACGCACAACCGCCGCCTGCGCATGCGCTGTTTCGCGCCCGACGACGATCTTCCGGTCATCCCCTCGCTGATCGAAGTGTGGAATTCGGTCAACTGGTATGAACGCGAGGCTTTCGACCTGTTCGGCATTGTGTTCGAGGGGCATCCGGACCTTCGTCGTCTGATGACCGATTACGGTTTCATCGGTCACCCCTTCCGCAAGGACTTCCCGCTCATCGGCAACGTCACCGTGCGCTACGACGAGGACAAGGGCAGGGTGGTCTACGAGCCGGTCGAGATCGAGCCCAGAGTGACCGTCGCCCGCGTGGTTCGCCGTGACAGCCGCTACGTCGGCCAGAAGCTCGAGGGGGGCGAGCCATGAGCGAAATTCGCAACTTCACGATGAACTTCGGGCCCCAGCACCCGGCCGCGCACGGCGTGCTGCGTCTCATCCTGGAAATGGATGGCGAGGTCGTCGAGCGTGCCGACCCGCACGTGGGCCTGCTGCACCGCGCCACCGAGAAGCTGGCCGAGTCCAAGCCCTACAACCATTCCATCGGCTACATGGACCGGCTCGACTACGTGTCCATGATGTGCAACGAGCACGCCTACGTGCGCGCCATCGAGCAACTGCTGGGCATCGAGCCGCCGGAGCGTGCCCAGTACATCCGCACCATGTTCGACGAGGTTACCCGCATCCTCAATCACCTGATGTGGATCGGCTCCAATGCCCTCGATCTTGGCGCCATGGCGGTGTTTCTTTATGCCTTCCGCGAGCGCGAGAACCTGATGGATGCCTACGAGGCGGTCTCGGGCACGCGCATGCATGCGACTTATTATCGTCCCGGCGGCGTCTATCGCGATCTTCCCGACGTGATGCCCAAGGTGGCCGAGTCCCCATGGCGCAAGGGCAAGGATCTCGCCCGCATGAACGAGTGGCGTGAAGGCTCTCTGCTCGATTTCCTCGAGGCCTTCGCCGACGACTTCTTTGACCGCGTCGACGATTATGAAACGCTGCTGACCGACAACCGCATCTGGAAGCAACGCACCGTCGGGATCGGTGCCGTCTCGCCCGATCGTGCACTGCAGCTGGGTTTCACCGGTCCGATGCTGCGCGGTTCCGGTGTGGAGTGGGATCTGAGGAAGAAGCAGCCCTACGCCAAGTACCGCGAAATGGATTTCGACATCCCGGTGGGCAGCAATGGCGACTGCTACGATCGCTACCTGGTGCGCATCGAGGAAATGCGCCAGTCGGCCAGCATGGTCAAGCAGTGCATCGCCTGGCTCAGGGAAAACCCGGGCCCGGTGATGATCCGCAACTTCAAGGTGGCCCCGCCGACGCGCGAAGAGATGAAGGACGACATGGAAGCGCTCATTCATCACTTCAAGTTGTTCACTGAAGGGTACTGTGTGCCCGAAGGCGAGACCTATGCCGCGGTCGAAGCACCGAAGGGTGAGTTTGGCTGCTACCTGGTCTCCGATGGGGCCAACAAGCCGTTTCGCGTTCACCTGCGTGCGCCGGGATATGCGCACCTCTCGGCGATGCACGAGATGGCCAAAGGTCACATGCTCGCCGATATCGCTGCACTGATTGCGACCCAGGACATCGTCTTCGGGGAGATTGATCGATGACTATCGAAGCCACCATTCGTGTCGTCGAGGGCAAGAAGGAACTGCTCTCGGATGAGACACGCAAGACTATTGACCACTGGCGGGCCAAGTTCCCTGAAGGGATCGGGGGGCGGCGTTCGACCGTCATCCAGGCGCTGGTCGCCGCCCAGGAACAGAACGGCGGCTGGGTGAGCAGCGAACTGATGGACGCGGTGGCCGACTATCTCGACGTACCGCCGGTGTGGGTTTATGAAGTGGCGACGTTCTACTCGATGATCGAGACCGAGCCGGTCGGCCGCCATTCGATCTCGGTGTGTACCAATATCTCGTGCATGCTGTGCGGTTCGGACCGGATCGTCGAACACATCGAAAAGAAGCTGGGGACGCGCATCGGCGAAACCACGCCCGACGGCCGCATCTTTCTCAAGCGCGAGGAAGAATGCCTGGCCGCCTGCGTGAGAGCCCCGATGATGATCGTCGACGGCCACTACCACGAAAATCTCACGACCGAGAAGGTCGACGAGATTCTCGACGGACTTGAATGACGAGCACTGAAAGAATGAACCACAGAGCACACAGAGGACACAGAGAAAAGACAATGAAAGGTTCTGTTTTGTTCTCTGCGTGCTCTGTGATCTCTGTGGTTCAGTCTTTCTGCATGGTGAGTGATCATGGTTGAGAGCAGCGTTTGCTTCACGCATCTCGATGAGGACCAGTGCTGGTCGCTCGAGGCCTACCGCAAGCATGGTGGCTGGCAGGCCTGGGAGAAGATCGTGCGCGAGAAGACGCCCCAGGAAGAGATCATCGAAACGGTCAAGAACTCGGCCCTGCGCGGACGCGGCGGCGCCGGTTTTCCGGCCGGGCTGAAGTGGTCGTTCATGCCGCGCTCGGCACCGGTGCAGAAATACCTGCTGTGCAATTCCGACGAGTCCGAGCCGGGCACCTGCCATGACCGGGACATCCTGCGCTACAACCCGCACGCCCTGCTGGAAGGAATGGCCATTGCTGCCTACGCCATGGGCGCGACCAAGGCTTACAACTACCTGCGCGGCGAGTTTCACCACGAGCCGTTCGAGCGGATCGAGGCCGCCTTGAAAGAGGCCTGCGAGGCCGGATACCTCGGCCGTGACGTCATGGGTTCGGGGATCGATATCGACATTCACAATGTGCTCGGTGCCGGCGCATATATCTGTGGCGAGGAAACCGCGCTGATGGAGTCTCTGGAAGGCAAGAAGGGCCAGCCGCGCTTCAAGCCGCCTTTCCCCGCCAACTTCGGTGCCTGGGGCAAGCCGACCACGATCAACAACACCGAGACACTGGCCTCGGTACCCGCGATCATGCGCAATGGTGCGTCGTGGTTCCTGGATCTGGGTAAACCCAACAACGGCGGGGCCAAGATCTTTTCCGTATCCGGTCACGTCAATCGGCCGGGGAACTACGAAGTCCGGCTGGGGACACCGTTTGCCGACTTGCTGGAAATCGCCGGCGGCGTGCGCGATGGCAACTCGCTCAAGGCGGTGATCCCGGGCGGATCGTCGATGCCCGTGTTGCCGGCCGATACCATGATGGATCTGACCATGGACTACGACGCCATCCAGAAGGCCGGCTCCGGTCTCGGTTCGGGAGCGGTCGTCGTCATGGACGAGACGACCTGCATGGTGGCCGCCTGTACCCGTGTCGCGCGTTTCTACTACGCCGAGTCCTGTGGCCAGTGCACGCCGTGCCGCGAGGGCACGGGCTGGATGTACCGCGTGCTCAAGCGCATCATGGCCGGCCAGGGTCGGGCCGAGGATGTCGAGTTGCTGTTGTCTGCCGCCGGGCAGATCGAGGGCCACACGATCTGTGCCTTCGGCGAAGCGGCCGCCTGGCCGGTACAGGGTTTCATCCGTCACTTCCGTCACGAGTTCGAGTACTTCATCGAACACGGCCGCTCCATGGTGGCCGAAAAGTTCGGGGAGGCGGCATGAATCGATTCAATCGCACCACAGAGACACAGAGCTCACAGCGTCTCTGTGCCTCCCCGGTGAATGTTTTCTTGAAGAAACCGACATGTCGACAGTAGAAGACAAACAAGTCGAAACCGTCACCATCGAGGTCGATGGCCGCGAGCTCGAGGCTCAAAAGGGTGAGATGATCATCCAGGTCACCGACCGGGCCGGTGTCGACATACCGCGTTTCTGCTACCACGAGAAGCTGTCGATCGCGGCCAACTGCCGCATGTGCCTGGTCGACGTGGAAAAGGCGCCCAAGCCGCTGCCGGCCTGTGCCACGCCGGTGGCCGACGGCATGAAGGTGTTTACCCAGTCACGACGTGCGGTCGATGCCCAGCGCGGCGTGATGGAGTTCCTGCTGATCAACCACCCGCTCGATTGCCCGATCTGCGACCAGGGCGGCGAGTGCGAGCTGCAGGATCTCTCGATGGGCTACGGCCGCTCGGTCTCGCGCTTCACCGAGCGCAAGCGGGTGGTGAAGGACAAGAACATCGGCCCGCTGATCGCGACCGACATGACGCGCTGCATTCACTGCACGCGCTGCGTGCGCTTCCTCGAGGAGATCGCCGGCACCGCCGAACTCGGCGGCGTGGGGCGCGGCGAGCATCTCGAAATCACCACTTTCGTCGAGCGCAACATCAACTCCGAGCTGTCCGGCAACATCATCGACCTGTGTCCGGTCGGAGCACTCACCAACAAGCCTTTCCGCCATACCGCCAGGCCCTGGGAAATGCGGGCGCGCAAGTTTGTCGGCACGCACGATTGCCTCGGCTCGCATCTTTACTACCACACGCGCGGCCGTCGCATCATGCGTGCCGTGCCCCGCGACAACGAGATGGTCAACGAATGCTGGCTGGCCGACCGCGACCGCTACAGCCACTTCGGTCTGGCCAGTGCCGACCGCTTGACCGCGCCGCGCATTCGCATCGACGGCCAGTGGCGGGAGACCGACTGGGACACGGCACTCGAAACCGCCGCCAGGGGCCTGAAGGATGCCGGACGGGATCTCGGCGTACTGATGTCGCCGCGTGCGACCGCCGAAGAGCACTTGTTGGCCGCGCGCCTGGCGCGCGGGCTGGGCAGCGAAAGCATCGACCACCGCCTGCGCATCAACGATTTCTCGCACGCCCGGGCAGGGCAGGCCAGGCTGGACCGGCCCACGCGTGACCTGGCCGAGGCCGATGCCGTTTTCCTGGTCGGCAGCAATATCCGACAGGAACAGCCGATACTCGGCCACCGCGTGCGGACTGCCTGGCGCAAGAACGGTGCGAAGGTCATGGATCTCAACCCGGTGGCCTATGATTTCCATTTCGATCTGGTCGAGCGTCTGACCGTGCCGCCGCAGGCCATGGTCGATACCCTGGGGCGCGTGGCGAAGGCTGCCGCCGACCAAGGCGGCTGCTCACTGCCCGAAGGCAAGATCGGCAAATTCATCGCCGCACGCGAACCCGACAGTCGGGATCGCCGCGTCGCCGAGCACCTTCATTCGGCCGACGACGGCATCATTCTGCTCGGGGATGGCGCCCTCAACCATGCGCAGGGCGGCTGGCTGCGCAGCCTGGCCGAATGGCTGGCCGAGACGCTCGACGTGGCGCTGGTCATCCTGCCCGGACCGGCCAACAGTGCCGGTGCGGTGGCGGTTGGCGCCTTGCCTGGCAAGGGCGGACTCGACGCCCGCGACATGCTGGAACAACCGCGTCGTTCCTACCTGCTCTGGGACCTCGAACCGTTTTTCGACCTGGCCGATCCGCAACGCGCCGGGCAGGCATTCGACCAGGCCGGAGCGGTGATCGCCGTGACCGCGTTTGTCAGTGAGGAGATTGAGCGCGTTGCCAGCGTCATGCTCCCGCTGGCGCCGGTGCCCGAAAGCGGTGGCACCTGGATCAACGCCGACGGGCACCGCGAATGGCTCGATGCCGTGGGCAAGCCCCCCGGCCAGGCCCGGGAAGGCTGGAAGATTCTACGTCGACTCGGCGACATGACGTCCGTCGATGGATTCGATTTCGCTACCCTGAGCGATGTGCGCGATCTGCTCGATGAACTGCCGCCGCTTGAATCCGCCTCCACCGAGCTGGACGTGCCGGCGGAGACGGACGCCGATGTCCTGTGGCGTATCGGTGATGTGCCGATATACGCCGGCGATACCCTGCTCAGGCGGGCCGCGGCCCTCCAGCAAACTCATCATGCCGGACCGACCCGCGTGCATCTGCATTCGGCAACCGCAAAGCGCCATGGCCTGGACGACGCCGAGCTCGTTCGCGTCAGCCAGGGTGAGGCATCGGTCGAGCTGCCGCTGGTCATTGACGATCGCATCGCACCGGGTGCGGTCTGGCTGCCGGCGGCAAGCTGCGCAACCCACGAGCTGGGTGCATCCAGCGGCGAGATTCGCGTGGAGGCCTGCTGATGCTCGAACAGCTCTCCGTGCTGGCCTGGACATGGGCCAAGATCATGATGATCGTCCTGCCGGTCACGATCGGGGTGGCCTATTTCACCTACTTCGAGCGCAAGGTGCTCGGCTACATGCACTCGCGTCGCGGCCCCAATCGGGTCGGGCCGCTGGGTCTGTTGCAGCCGTTTGCCGACGTGTTCAAGATGCTGTTCAAGGAAATCATCGTCCCGACCAACGCCAACCGCTTCCTGTTTTTGCTGGCGCCGATTCTGTCGCTGGCGCCGGCACTGACTGCCTGGGCGGTGATTCCCTTCGACGACTGGCTGGTGCTGGCCGATGTCGACGCCGGCTTGCTGTTCGTGCTGGCACTGACCTCCATGGGCGTCTACGGCATCCTCATCGGCGGCTGGGCTTCCAACTCCAAGTACGCCCTGCTCGGCGGGCTGCGCGCCGCGGCCCAGACAGTCAGCTACGAGATCGCCATGGGGTTTGCCCTGGTCGGCGTCATCGTGCTGTCGGGCACGCTCAACCTGACCGGGATCGTCCACGCCCAGTCCGGAGGCATCTGGAGCTGGTTCTGGCTGCCGCTGTTGCCGCTGTTCGTGATCTACTTCATCTCCGGCGTGGCCGAGACCAACCGTGCGCCCTTCGACGTCGCCGAGGGCGAGTCGGAAATCGTCGCCGGATTCCACACCGAGTACTCGGGCTCGGCTTTTGCCGTGTTCTTCCTGGCCGAGTACGCCAACATGATCCTGATCTCGGCGCTGGCCGCGCTGCTGTTTCTGGGCGGCTGGCTGAGTCCCTTCCAGGGCATTCCGGTCATCGGCGAAACCTTTCTCGGCGCCGGCGGTATCCACTGGTTCCTCTTGAAGACCGCCGTATTCTGTTTCCTCTACCTGTGGTTCCGCGCCACTTTCCCGCGTTACCGCTACGACCAGATCATGCGCCTGGGCTGGAAGGTGTTTATCCCCATTACCATCGTCTGGATCATGGTGGCCGGTGTCTTCCGGGTGCTGGGCTGGTACGGGAGTTGATGCCATGAATACCGTCGTTCGTTATCTCAAGTCGCTGATGCTGCTGGAACTGCTGCGCGGCATGGGCGTAACCTGGCGTTTCGGCCGTGCGCCGAAGCCGACGCTGAACTACCCGGAGGAGAAGACGCCGAAATCGCCGCGCTTCCGCGGCCTGCACGCGCTCCGGCGCTATCCCAACGGCGAGGAGCGCTGCATCGCCTGCAAGCTGTGCGAGGCCGTGTGTCCGGCGCTGGCCATCACCATCGAGTCGCACCAGCGCGAGGACGGCACGCGCCGCACCACGCGTTACGACATCGACCTGTTCAAGTGCATCTATTGCGGCTTCTGCGAGGAGTCCTGCCCGGTCGATTCCATCGTGCTGACCGACATCAGCGAGTACCACATGGAAGAGAAAGTGCAGAAAGACATCAACAAGCAGCAGTTGCTCGCCATTGGCGATCGTTTCGAAGACAGCATCGCGGCCAACCGCGAGCGCGATGCCCAATACCGATAAGTTCCGGATCGAGATCATGCCCATTATCGAAATCGTCTTCTACCTGTTCAGCCTGGTACTGGTCGCCTCGGCTCTGAGCGTGGTAACCGTGGGCAACCCGGTGCATGCCGTGCTGTTCCTGGTGCTCGCATTCTTCTCGGCCGCCTGCCTGTGGATCCTGTTGCACGCGGAATTCCTCGCCATCGTGCTGGTGCTGGTCTATGTCGGCGCGGTCATGGTGCTGTTCCTGTTCGTGGTCATGATGCTCGACGTCAACGTCAGTCCGGGCAGCGAAGGCTTTACCCGTTATCTGCCGGCCGGCGTGCTGGTGGCGCTGGCCATGGCCATCCAGATGTTCCTGGTGATCTGGACGCGCGGTATGGAAGCCGTGCCCCTGCCCGAACCGAAGGAACAGGGCTATAGCCACACCCGAGAACTGGGCGAGTTGCTATATACCGATTACCTCTACGCCTTCGAGATCGCGGCCGTCTTGCTGCTGGTGGCCATCATTGCCGCCATTGCACTGACTCACCGCAAACGTCCGGATACGAAACACCAGGATCCGAGCCGCCAGGTGAAGATCCGTCGCGAGGACCGTGTTCGACTGGTCAAGATGAAGTCGGAAGGGGAGGAGAGCTGACATGCTGACGCTGGCACATTTCCTGACCCTGGGTGCCGTGCTGTTCGCCATCAGCGTGGCCGGCATCTTCATCAATCGCAAGAATGTGCTCATTTTGCTGATGTGCATCGAGCTCATGCTGCTGGCGGTCAACATGAATTTTGTCGCCTTCTCACGTTTTCTCGACGTGATGGACGGGCAGGTGTTCGTGTTCTTCATCCTGACCGTGGCTGCCGCCGAGGCGGCCATCGGCCTGGCCATCCTGGTGGTCCTGTTCCGAAACCGCCGCTCAATCAGCGTCGAAGACATCGCCGACCTGAAGGGCTAGGGCTGACGGGGAGCTGGAGAATGAATAACACGAAGAACACGAAGA
>SKSJ01000255.1 GCA_007123055.1 Wenzhouxiangella sp.
ACCGGGATCCCCTCGCCCGGCGTCTCGGGCACATTGATCTCGTCGGTCAGGGCCGAGCCGCCGATGGCACGCAGGTCGACCGCCACCACGCGGTGCGAGGCCGCGCCCAGCGCCTCGCTCAGTCGGCCGGCGGCGGCAAGTTCGGAGCGATGACGCTGACCGTAATCGACCGCCAGGGTGTGACACTCGAATCCGTCGGCAACAGCGCAGGCCAGCGTGGTGGCCGAGTCCAGGCCACCGGAAAGCAGGACCACGGCACGGGATGCACTATTCATGACAGGGACGACTCCTCGGTTTGCAATTTCATGTGCCGGCAACATCGCCTTCCCGGGAGACCACATGGCGGTTCCTGCCGGATTCCTTGCCTCGATACATCGCGGCATCGGCGCGACGGATGGCCTCGTCGACCGGCACCTCCGCGGTCAGCCCGGCCACGCCGGCTGTCATGGTCAGGGACAAGTCGCCGGCAGCGGTTCGAGCCGGATGCGTGGCCACCAGGTCGATCAGGTTCCCCGCCACTGCGTCGCCACCCGACACCTCGGTGTACTGCAAGAGCACGAGGAACTCCTCGCCACCCCAGCGGGCGACCACGTCCCGCCCCCGCACCGCATCGCTGAGCAGGGTTGCGACATGCCGCAGCACCTCGTCGCCCACGGCATGACCGTGGCGATCATTGATTTGCTTGAAGTCGTCGATATCGGCCAGGATGATGCTGTGTATATCGCCCGTGCCGCGACTTTCCCGATGGGCGGTTTCCAGCCGCTCCATCATGTCGCGGCGATTGGACAGTTCGGTCAACGGATCGGTACGCGCCACCTGCTCGAGTTGCCGTGAGCGTTGCACGCGGCCCCGGTAGAGCGTGAAGACGAAAGCCAGCAGGATCAACAGCATGATCGCCGACAGTGCGGCGATCACGCTGGCAGTGCGCTGGCGCTCCAGCCTGAGATCCGCGATCTCGGCTTCGCGCCGCAGCAACGCCAGCTCCTGGTCGCGCTGTTCAGCCTCCAGTGCAAGCCGCGTCTCTTCGACCCGGGCCGCCATCTGGTTGTCGGCGATCCTGCGGCGCAGCCTGTTGAGTGTCTTGTGGTGCTCCAGCGCAGCCCGGTAGTCCCCACGCGCTTCTTCCAGGCCGGACAGCAACTCGACCACCGCATAGCGCCCGGACAGGTTGTCCTCGGGTGTGAGAGCAACCGCTGCATCGAGCAGTTCTGCCGCCTCGTCGAGATTGTCCTGGGATTGTTTGACCCGGGCCAGGCTGATGAGGGACTGAATCTCTCCGCCACGATCACCGACTTCGCGCTGCAATGCCAATGCGGCCTTCTGGTGCTCGAGCGCTTCATGGGAACGTCCCAGGCCAACCAGTGCCGTGGCAATGTTGGTCCTTGCATGGGCAACACCACGTTCGTTGTCCAACGCCTCGAACAAGGCCAGCGCACCGCGTGCGTCCTCGAGCATCCGGATGTATTCCTCCTCCGCGGCCGCCAGGTCGTCATCGGCTTCGTGAGCACGCGCCTTGCGGCCGGCCAGCGCCGCCAGGTTGACCAGCGTGCCCGCCACGCCGAGCTGCCACTGCGCCTGCTCGAATCCGTCCAGCGCCCGCTCGTGGTACTCGCGCGCCCGCTGGAAATCACCGGTCGTGTTGTACAGGTTGCCGATATTGCCGGCCGCCCGCGCCACGGCAGTCATGTCTCCGACCGCCTCGCTGGCACGCATCGAAGCCAGGTAATGACTGATGGCTTCGTCATGCGCTTCCAGTTCCCAGTGCAACACCCCGGCGGTCAGGTGCACCTCGGCACGGCTTTCCGGCGCCACGTCGGGCAAGTCGTCGAGCAACTCAAGCGCACGCCGCATATGCACCAGGCCTTCGTGGGGACGGCCCAGGACATACAGGTTGGATCCCAGTGCCCGCAGCACCAGCATTTCGCCTTCTGCACAATCGAGATCGCCACGATACATCCTCTCCAGCAACGCCTCGCCCCGCGCCACTCCCGCGTTCGCGTCCTCGTCGCGCAGGTCGTGAATCTCGGCGGCCAGTCGTGGCAACTCATCGCAATCAATGGCCTGCGCGGGCAATGGGCTCGTCGGCAGCAACAGTAGCCAGGGAAGGAGAAAGCGGCGCGCCGGATTCATGGCGCCAGTATACCGGCCGCCGGGCTGTCGCCGTGCACTGGAAGTCGCTGGCGCGGTCGTGCAGAATTGTCCCGGGGGAGGGGTGCACGCCGATCTGAAAGGGAGGGAACCACGAATGAGAGTGCGCCCGGCCATGGCAGCCGTGCTGTCGATGCTGGCGGTCAACGGACCGGCTGTTTCCGGCGAGGCTGACCCGGACGGTGCCTGGTCGATCCTGACCGCCCGTTTCGAGCTGGCCGAATGTCCTCGCGTCGAGCCGCATGAGCAATGGCCGCGCCGGCAGGCTGCCCGGAACGAGGCCTTGCGATCCGTGTTCCGCCGTGCCGAACCCTGGATCGCCTACCTGGCCGCCGAAATCGTCGAGCGCGACCTGCCCGGCGAACTGGCCTTGCTGCCCATCGTCGAAAGCG
>SKSJ01000183.1 GCA_007123055.1 Wenzhouxiangella sp.
GGTAGAACGGTGAGCCGTCGTAGAGCACCACGGTCGATCCCACCGCCAGGCCGGAGACCAGCCAGTTCCACATCATCCAGCCGCAGGTGGTGAAGTAGAACAGCTTGTCGTCGCGCCTGAGGTCGGTGTGCAGTTGCAACTCTTTCAAGTGCTGAAGCAGCGTGCCGCCGGCGCCGTGGACGATGCACTTCGGTACCCCGGTGGTGCCGGAGGAATAGAGGATGTAGATCGGGTGATCGAAGGGAAGTTGCGCAAACTCGATGGTCTCGGCGTCGTTATCGGCAAAATCGTCCCACATCACCGCCTTGTCCAGCCCGGAAAGGTCGGGCGAGTCGGCCATGTAGGGCGTGACCACCACCTGCTCGATCGACGGCATCTTCTCGGCCAGCTCGCGCACCCGCCCCAGGCAATCGAAATCCTTGCCGTTGTAGCGGTAGGCGGCGGCGACGAACAGCACCTTGGGCTCGATCTGGCCGAAGCGGTCGAGCACGCCCTGCACGCCGAAGTCCGGCGAGCATGACGACCACACCGCGCCGACGGAGGTGGCCGCCAGCATGGCGATGACGGTTTCGGGCAGGTTGGGCAGGTAACCGGCCACGCGGTCGCCCTCTTCCACGCCCATTTCGCGCAGGGCTTGGGCCACGCGCGCGACCTCGGCGTGCAGCTCGGCGTAGCTGATCTCGCGTCGCATGCCGCTCTCGCCGGCGAACACCAGCGCGGTGCGATCATCGCGGTACTTGAGCAGGTTCTCGGCAAAGTTCAGGCGGGCTTGAGGAAACCACTTCGTGCCCGGCATGGCCGGCCAGTTCTCCGTGACCTGCTTGCCGCGTGTCTCGGCAACCACGCCGCCAAATTCCCACACCGCCTTCCAGAACTCTTCCGGGTTGTCGATCGACCACTGGTACAGCGTCTCCCAGTCCCGCACACCGGGGTCGAGCTGCCCGGCGATCAACTGGATGAAACGGCTCATGTTGGCGTTGGCATGGCGCTCGGCCGATGGCGTCCAAAGCGGTTCGGTCATGGTGGTTGTCGGGGTTGTTGAAAGACCGGCACAAGGGTACCCAATTTCCAGCGCGTGCGTCACCTGTACCAAGGGACAACCGGCCAGGAAACCCCAATATCGGCTGATGCCGCCCCCGGCGTGCGAGGTCCCGGATATCGGCTCACGCCGATTCCGGGACGACAAGTCATGGTTTTCGTAGGATGCCGCTGAGCAAAGCAAAGCGCATGCTGGACAACGGTAAATGCCGTCCCCACCGAGTACCGCCCGGCCACCATGCCGTTCTCTGTCGTGCGAGATCCCGGATATCGGCTCACGCCGATTCCGGGACGACAAGTCATGGTTTTCGTAGGATGCCGCTGAGCAAAGCGAAGCGCATGCCGGACAACGCTGACACACCCCCCACCGAGTGGGTGGGGGCAAAGGATGACATCGCCAGGATGCTCTCCGGGTGGTGATTCGGTCGAACGCCGGCTACGAAAAGACCAAACGACAAAACGACCAAACGACAAGCGATTTGCTAAAGTCTCCCCATGACCCCGCCGCCACCCTCATCGGATTCCAACCGCTGCCGCTGGCAATTCTGGATCGACCGCGGCGGTACGTTTACCGATCTGGTGGCACGGCGTCCCGACGGTGAGCTGGTCGCCACCAAGCTTTTGTCGGAGAACCCCGACCAATACGAGGATGCGGCCACCGAGGGCATCCGCCGCCTGCTGGGACTCGAACCCGGCAACCCCATACCCGACGTCGACATCGAACACGTGCGCATGGGCACCACGGTGGCGACCAACGCCCTGCTCGAGCGGTGCGGGGAGCCGACCGTGCTGGTCACCACGAAGGGCTTCCGTGACGCGCTGTTCATCGGTCACCAGTCGCGCCCGGAGATCTTCGCGCTCGACATCCGACGCCCCGAGCAGCTCTACGACGAGGTGGTCGAGATCGACGAGCGCATCGGCTCGGACGGCGAGGTGTTGCAAGCGCCTGATCCCGGGCAGGTCCGTCGACAACTCCAGGAAGTTTTCGACCAGGGCATCCGCGCTCTGGCCGTGATCTTCGTCCACGGCTACCGCCACAACGATCACGAACGCCTGGTCGGCAGGATCGCGCGCGAGATCGGTTTCACCCAGGTCAGCCTGTCCCACCAGGTCAGCCCGCTGATCCGCTTCATCGGACGCGGCGACACCACCGTGGTCGACGCCTACCTCTCGCCGGTGCTCAGACGCTACGCCGACCGCGTCGCCGCCGATCTCGGCGATGTCACCCTGCAGTTCATGAAGTCCGACGGCGGCCTGACCGACGCCCAGACCTTCGCCGGCAAGGACGCCATCCTCTCCGGCCCGGCCGGCGGCATCGTCGGCTGCGTGCGCACCGCCGCCATGGCCGGCTGCGAGCGCGTCATCGGTTTCGACATGGGCGGCACCTCGACCGACGTGTCGCACTATGCCGGTGAATTCGAGCGCAGCTTCGAAACCGTGATCGCGGGCGTGCGCCTGCGCGTCCCCATGCTCGAGATCCACACCGTCGCCGCCGGCGGCGGCTCGAAACTGCATTTCGACGGCAGCCGTTACCGCGTCGGCCCCGACTCGGCCGGCGCCGATCCCGGCCCGGCCAGCTATCGAAGAGGCGGCCCGCTGACCGTCACCGACTGCAACGTCATGCTCGGCAAGCTGCAGCCCGATGTCTTCCCCAACGTATTCGGCCCGGACGCCGACCAGCCGCTCGACGCCGACATCGTGCACGACCACTTCGACGCCCTGTGCGACGACATCCGCACCGCCACCGGCGACGAGCGCAGCCCGAAGGAAGTGGCCGAGGGCTTTCTGTCCATCGCCGTGGCCAACATGGCCAACGCCATCAAGAAGGTCTCGGTGCAGCGCGGTCACGACGTGACCGGCTACACGCTGAACTGCTTCGGCGGCGCCGGCGGCCAGCACGCCTGCCTGGTCGCCGACGAGCTGGGCATCTCGCGAGTCCTGATCCATCCACACGCCGGCGTGCTCTCGGCCTACGGCATGGGCCTGGCCGACGTCACCGCCATGCGCGAGTTCAGCGTCAATGCCGAACTCGACGATGCCCTGCCCCGCCACCTGAACGACGACTTCCGCCCCGTCCAGGAAGATGCGCGCGAGGAGCTCACCGCCCAGGGCATCGAGCCGAATGCGATCACCGTGCATCGCCAGCTGCAGGTCAAGTACACCGGCACCGACACCACGCTGCTGGTCGATCACGGCTCGCGCGAAAGCGTCGAGCGCGCCTTTGCCCGGCTGCACAAGCAGAAGTTCGGTTTCACCATGAAAAACCGTGCTCTGGTGATCGAGGCCGGCATCGTCGAGGCCATCGGCCACAGCCAGGCTATCCGTGAAGAGGCTGAACTCGACCCGGCCGACGATGCCACACCGGAACCGGTCGAGCGCGTCGCCACCTTCATGGCCGGCCGCGAGCATCCGGACACGCCGGTCTACCAACGCGATGGCCTCGCCCCGGGCCAGCGCATCGACGGGCCGGCCATCATCATCGAACCCAACTCCACCACCGTGCTGGAACCGAACTGGTCGGCCGCGCGCAACCGTCACGGCCACCTGGTGCTGGAACGCAGCCGCGCGGGCGAAGACTCCCTGGACATCGGCACTCGCGCCGATCCGGTCATGCTGGAGGTGTTCAACAACCTGTTCATGGCCATCGCCGAGCACATGGGTGCCGTACTCCAGCAAACCGCCTGGTCGGCCAACATCAAGGAACGGCTGGATTTTTCCTGCGCGCTGTTCGATGGCAAAGGCCAACTCGTCGCCAACGCCCCGCACGTGCCGGTTCACCTCGGTTCGATGGGCGAGAGCGTGCGCTCGGTCATCGACGCCTTCGGAAGCGACATGGCCCCGGGGGATGTGTTCCTGCTCAACGATCCGTATTCCGGCGGCACCCACCTGCCCGACCTCACCGTGGTTAGCCCCTGTTTCGACGAGGCCGGCGAGGTGCTGTTCTACACCGCCAGCCGCGCCCACCACGCCGATGTCGGCGGCATCACCCCCGGCTCCATGCCGCCGCACAGCCACACCATCGCCGAGGAAGGCGTGCTGATCGGCCCGATGCGCGCAGTACGTGCCGGCGAACTGCTCGAAGACGAACTCACCGAAGTCTTCACCGGCGGCGAGTGGCCGGTGCGCAACCTCGACCAGAACCTCGCCGATTTGAGAGCCCAGATCGCGGCCAACGCCCGCGGCATCCGGGAGCTCGACGGCATGGTCGAGCAGTTCGGCCTGGATGTGGTGCGCGCCTACATGGGACATGTGCAGGACAATGCCGCCGAGCAGGTCCGGCGCGTGCTCGACCGACTCGACGACGGGCACTGGGTCAAGCAGCTCGACAACGGTGCGCAGGTCGAAGTGCGCGTCAGCGTCGATCGCGAAAAGCGCCACGCCACCATCGACTTCACCGGCACCAGCGAGCAGCAGGGCGACAACTTCAACGCCCCGCGCGCGGTCACCCGTGCCGCCGTGCTTTACGTGCTGCGCACCCTGGTCGCCGACGACATCCCGTTGAACGACGGCTGCATGGCGCCCATCGACCTGGTCGTGCCCGAAGGCTCCATGTTAAGCCCCGTGCATCCGGCCGCCGTCGTCGCCGGCAACGTCGAAACCAGCCAGGTCGTCTCCGACGCGCTGCTGGCGGCCATGGGCGTGCTCGCCAACAGCCAGGGCACCATGAACAACCTCACCTTCGGCAACGACCGTCATCAGCACTATGAAACGTTGTGTGGCGGCGCGGGGGCCGGAGACGGCTTCAACGGCGCCGACGCGGTGCACGTGCACATGACCAACTCGCGCCTGACCGACCCCGAGATTCTGGAGACCCGTTTTCCCGTGCGCCTGGATGGTTTCGGTGTGCGTCCGGATTCCGGCGGGCACGGGCGCTGGCGCGGCGGCCACGGGGCCGAGCGCCGCATCCGCTTCCTTGAGCCCATGACCGTCGCCCTGCTCGCCAACAGCCGCAAGATCGCCCCGTCCGGCATCAATGGCGGCGGAGACGCCCAAACCGGAAAAGCCTGGATCGACCACCAAGACGGCCGTCGCACCCGCCTCACCGGCACCGACCGCGCCGAAGTCCAACCCGGCGACCTCCTCACCATCCAGACCCCCGGCGGCGGCGGCTACGGACACCCGTAGGATGCCGCTGAGCAAAGCGAAGCGCATCGGGACGACGGGAAAATCAACCACCACCGCGTGGGGGTGCAACCGGACGGTGGCTGATGCGCTTCGCTCGCGCTCAGCGCATCCGACGAACCTGCGAAGCTTCTTTTGTTATCCGGGCGCAACTCCTGTGTTGGACGGCACCCCCCAGCCCCACCGTCAGATAATGCGATCTATTTCACATTTTGTTGATCCATGTCAGCGTTTCACTGGGTGCCCGGTTCTAGGATGAATGTCTCGTGCTCCACCAGAGTGCGAACGCTGATCATTCAACTGGAGTAGCAGTCATGACCAAATTCAGTCTATTGACGGGAATCATTCTTGCCGCCATTTTGCTGGCGATGCTCACACCGGGCCAGTCACCCGTGATCGAGACCGCCCACGCCAACGACGACGAGGATTCCGACCGGATTACCGTCGTGGCGCCGCGCATCACGCGGGAGCGAGCACGTCGTGGCAGCGGCAGCTTGCTTCAGGTCGAGTCGGTGGAACAGACCGCCGTCGTGGATTTTGGCGACCTCGACCTGGGACGCACGGCCGACATGTTTATGCTGGAGGACCGCATTCGCGAAGCGGCGGCCCAGATCTGCGAGGAGCTGTCCGAACGCTATCCCCAAGGCCAGCCGGCAACCTCGGTCTGCATCCAACGCGCCGTGGAAGACGCCATGGCCGACGCCCGGCTCCTCGCCCGCGGACAATAACGAGCACCCGCGTGGCGGGCAGATCCAACGCCGGCTGATGGGCTTCGCTGACGCTCGGCACATCCGACGCCCCCGGAACACGAACCCCGGCACCCGTAGGATGCCGCTGAGCAAAGCGAAGCGCATCGGGACGACGGGAGAATCAACCACCATCGCGCGGGAGCAAACCCCGACGCTGGCTGATGCGCTTCGCTGACGCTCAGCACATCCTACGAACCCCGAGCGCGAGCCCCGGCAGCCGTAGGATGCCGCTGAGCGATCGCGAAGCGCATGCTGGACAACGCTGACACACCCCCCACCGAATGGGTGCGGGCAAGGCATGACGTCGCCAGGATGCTATCCGGGGGGTGATTCGGTCGAACGCCGGCTGATGCGCTTCGCTACGCTCAGCGCATCCTACGAAACCTAATACACCAGGACGGCCACGCCGATGGCTGCCAGTGCCGCGATCACCGGGATGACGACGGTGACGACGAAGATGTCCCGGTAGGCCTCGCGGTGTTTGAGGCCCATGATGGTGAGCATGGCGATGACCGCACCCGAATGCGGCAATGAATCGAGCCCGCCGGAGGCGAGTGCGGCGATTCGGTGCAGCGCCTGCGGGTCCACACCCATGGCCAGGTAGGTCTCGCCGAAGGTCTGCATGAAGATCTGCAAGCCGCCGGAAGCCGAACCGACGATGCCCGAAACCACGCTCACCGACGCGGCCACCGACACCAGCGGCGGCAGGTCCAGTCCGATGATCGCCTGGGCGAAGGTGGCGAAGCCTTCGGTCTGCGTGACCACGCCACCGAAACCGATCACCGCGGCGGTATTGAGCAGCGGCATGACGCTGTCGTTGGCGCCCGCACCCAGCGCGTCCATGGTCCGCTCCCTGAGCGAGGCGAAGAACAGCACGCTGAACACCGACCCCAGCACCAGGGCAAAACTCGGCCAGACGATGGGCTGGGCATTGGCAAACGTGAACAGTGCACCCACCAGCGGCGTACCCTCGCCCACCAGCCCCAGCGCCACGGCCACGCGCGGCACCAGGATGGTGCCGAGCACGATCACCAGCGGCACCAGCGCCATCTGCCACGAAGGCCCATGCTTCATCTTCGGCGCGAGCTGCTCCATCTCGATATCACGCTGGTTGGACTCGTAACCCTCGCCCGCCTCACGCGCCTTGCGCCACTGCCATTCCAGGTAGGCCATGCCGCCGGCAAACATCACCAGCGCACCGGCCACGCCGGGCGCGATACCGGCGAACAGGTCGGTACCCAGCGCCGAGGCGGCGATGACGTTGTGAATCGACGGCGTGCCCGGCAACGCGGTCATGGTGAAGGTTCCCGCCCCCAGCGCCACGGCACCGCAGAACAGGCGCTTGGGCAGGTTGGCCTCGCGCATCAGGGCGATACCCAGCGGATACATGGTGAAGATCACCACGAACAGCACCACGCCGCCGTAGGTGAGGATGCCGCAGGCCAGCACGGTGACCAGGATGGTGCGCTTGACCCCAAGCCAGGCGGTGATGGCGTTGGCCACGGAAGCCGCCGCACCGCTGGTCGACATCATCTTGCCGAAGATCGCGCCGGACAAAAACAGGATGAAGAACTGCCCGGCAAAAGTGAACGCACCCAGCGGCCCGGTGGGGAAATAATCCAGCAGGGTCTCGGCCATGCCGAGCTGGTTGGTCACCGCCACGATCAGGCTGGCGACCAGCGCGGCAATCAGGATGTTGATGCCTTTCAGCGCCATGACAATCAGCGCTGCCAGGCCCAGCAACAGGCCGATGTTTCCGATCATCTGCAAACTTCCTCAGGGTGTTGTGATTGTTGTTGTCAATATATCCGGCCGACATGGCCGTTCCGGGCACACCTCAGACATGATCGTCCGAACAGGCGGTGATGGCCAGCAAGCGGTTGGCCACCAGGGTGTCGAGACGCTCGTCGAGCCGCCGCAGCAGCGTTGCCGGCTCGGCCCACGGTGTGGGCGACACCAGGCACCAGCCATCGCGCCGGCGACCCTTGACGTAGAGCAGTGCCTTTTCAGCCAGGGTCACCGTGTCGTCCCAGGTCAAAGCACCGGGCTGGTCCAGGTAAGGGGGATACGAGGCCATGCCGAACGAGCAAGTCAGCTCGAACGGTGAGCCGGCCTTGCCCTCGAACGGGCGGTTGCGCACGGCATCCATCATTCGCCCGGCCACACCCTCAAACTCGGTCAGGGCCATCGGGCGAAAAACGACGAGGAACTGCTCGCCGCCCCAGCGCACCACGTAATCACCCCGGCGCACGAAATTGCGCAGTCGCTCGGCCAACTGGCACAGTATTGCGTCACCCGCGCCGTGACCGTAGCGTTCGTTGACCCGCCTGAACTGGTCAATGTCGACCAGCGCAAACAGCATGGCCCGGGTCTCGCCGGTACCGCGTGCCAGTTCGCGGTGGAAATGTGCCAGGTCGGACGGCAACTGGCTGTGCAGATACCGGCGATTCCAGCAACCGGTCAGCGGATCGCTCATGCTGACCATCTCCATCCGGCTGCCGTAGTCCTGCAGGTTCTCGTTGGCCACCCGCAGCTCCTCGGTTCGCTCGGCCACGATGCGCTCGAGCGCCAGTTGCTGCGACTGCAGCTTGCGCATGCGCAGGTTGGAAAACAGCCAGACGGCCAGCACTGCGGAGAACAGCAACAGCGCCCTGAACCAGGTGGTCTCCCAGATGCGCGGCGGAATGTTCAGTGCCAGTTCGGTCGGCTGCTCGGACCAGATACCGGCGTTGTTGGTCGCTTTCACTTCCAGGCGCAAGTCGCCGGCCGGCAGGTTGGTGTAGGTCACCTGCCGCTGCATTGGCGTATCGAGACGCTGCCAGCGCTCCTCCAACCCGACCAGGCGGTACATGATCTGGACGCTGTCGGGATGCTGGAAACTCAGCACGCCAATGCCGAAGGCCAGGTTGCGATCCTCCGGTGTCAGGACCGGCACCCCGTCGGCACCCAGCTCGTGCCACTGGCCACCGAACCGGATCCGGTCGATCCGGACCCGGGGCGGCTCGGGATTGCGCACGATGTTGTCGGGAGCCAGGTTGAGCACTCCGCTGCGCGTGGGCAACCACAGCTCGCCGTCGGCCATGAAGCCCTTGGCGTTACCGGCGCCGTTGCAGCAGAAGCCCTTCTGCGCCCCGGGCACGTCACCGCGCTCGTTGAGTACCATTCGGGCCGTCAATGCCTCGACACGACCCGCCAGGTACTCAGGCACCGAACTCAGCGCTATCTCATGGATACCCCGAACGCCGGCCACCCAGATGCGGCCGTCGGATTCGGCTAGTGCATAGGCGTTGTTGGACGGCAGTCCGTCGGCCGTGCCGAACTCATGCCATTCGCCGTCGATCTCGAACCACAGTCGCTCATCGACGGTGCCGAGCACCAGGCCGCCATCGGTACGCTGCACGATGGCAGTGATGTCCTGCCCCTCGGCCACACCGGCCACCGTCTCGAATGCCTCGCCGACCAGGCGCAGCAGGCCGCGGCGGGTTCCGACCAGCAACTCGCCCTCGGCGGTTTCAAACAGCAACCGAATGTCCTTGCCACCGGGCGCGTCGCGCTTGGCCATACGCCGCATCTCGCGACCGTCCCAGCGCCACACCCCGTCGAACGTCGCGATCCAGTAGGCATCACGGTAAGGCACGATGCCGTTGATCTGCACTCCGTTGAGCACGGCAAACGCCTCGGGCGTGTCGATGCGTTGTGCCTCACGATTCCACAAGAACAGCCCCAACCGCGTCCCGACCCACACGCGGTCGTCTTCGGGAAGCAGGGTGTAGGCATGAGGGTGCGGCTGCTCGACCCCCTCGGTGACCTGCTCGAAACGCCCGTTGCGAAGGACCGCCAGGCCGTCCATGGTCCCGGTCCAGAGGTTGCCGTCGCCATCACGGGCCACCGACCACACGAGGCTGTTGTGCAGTCCCTCCGGCTTGTCGTAGAGCAGCACCCAGCCGTTCCAGAGCCTGGCCA
>SKSJ01000130.1 GCA_007123055.1 Wenzhouxiangella sp.
AACTGATCGACGAGAAGCTGCATCGCGAAACGCCGGTAATGGAACCCGGCACCCGGCTCGGGCCGTGGCGGATCACCGAATATGTCGACGCCGGAGGCATGGGCAAGGTATACAGGGGCGAGCGCGCCGACGGTGCGTTCGAAAAGCACGTCGCGATCAAGCTGATCGGTTCGCTCCGTCCGGGCCTGGCCGATCAGTTACGGCAGGAAAGCCACCTGCTGGCCCGGCTGGACCATCCCACGGTGACTCGTCTCATCGATGCCGGGCTGACCGATTCCGATGAACCCTATCTGGTCATGGAATGGGTCGAGGGCAGTGACCTGGAGGACTGGCTGAAAGCCAATGAAGTTGGCCTAGACCAGCGCCTGGAGCTTTTTCTGGATGTGGCCCGGGCGGTGGCCCACGCCCATCAGCGACTGATCGTTCACGGCGACATAAAGCCCGGCAACATCCGCGTCACCTTGGACGGCAGGGTCAAGCTGCTCGATTTTGGCGTGGCGCGACTGCTTGAAGACGACGCGGCAGCCGGCAGGACTGCCGCTCTCACGCCGGCCTTTGCGTCGCCGGAACAGCGCGAAGGTGGTGCCCTGACCACGCGCAGTGACGTCTGGTCGCTTGGCACACTGCTGTACTGGATGCTCACGGACCGCATTCTCGACCGTCAGCAACCCCCTGCCGAGCAAGTCAGCTTGCCAGCTGCGCTGACGCGCAAGCGGGAAGTCGAAGCCATTATCATCAAGGCCTGCGCCAGGCACCCGGAGGATCGCTACCAGAGCGCGGAAGCCCTTATCAACGATCTCCAGCGTTACCTCGCCAGACAACCCGTAGACGCAGTACCGGCAACCCGGGGTTATCTGCTCGGCCTTTTCATCGGCAGGAACCGAATGGCCTTAGCGGCAGCTAGCGCGGTCTTGCTACTCCTGGTAGCCGGGATCGTCGGAGTGGCCTGGCAGGCTGAACAGACTCGACACGAGGCCCTTCGCGCGCAGGCCGAGGCCGATCGGGCCCGGGCCGCCGCCGAGCGCACGGCCGCAGTGCGCGATTTTCTGATCGACATGATTGCCGAATCGAGCCCCTATGTCAGTCCCGGCGAGACTCCCACGGTACGCGACATACTCGAGCGAGCCCGGGATTCGGTTGGTGACGAGCTGGCCGAACAACCGGACCTCGCTGCCGAGATCCTGGGAGTCATTGGTAACAGCTATATCGGGCTGGGAGACCGTCCAACCGCGCGCGAAGTGCTGGCAGAAGCAATCGACCTGTTTGATGCGAGGACCGTTCCCCGACTGGATGCAGCCACCGTTGCCAGAATCCGCTACGACTATGCATTTGCAATGGAGGATCCGGACATTTCTCCAAAACAGGCACGGCTGGCACTGAAGGAATTGGGTCAGCTTGAAGGGCATGAACTCCTGCGCGCCGACCTGAAAAGACTGATTGCCTACACTCACCTCATGGCCGGAGAGGCACGGCGTGCTGAAGCGCTTATCAAACAGGCGGTCCACTTGACCTGTGGAGAAAAGGAAACGCTCAGGGAAGCTTGCATCGTTAACTCTTACGATTCGTTTTACTACCACAGGATAGCCGGTAACAAACTGGCGGCTTATGAAGCCGCCAAGTGGGCCTATGAGGCTGCACGTGACTTCTATGACCCGGACCCCCACCCGCATTTGATCGACGCAGGCCTGGCATACTCCGAAGCCTTGACGGATCAGGGTCAGCCAGACTCTGCCATTGAATTGCTGAAATCTCTACGTCAGATCGCACTCACTGCTTTCGAGGGACAAAGCACTGTGTACTCCGCCATTGGCTTCCGGCTTGCCGGCGCCCATGCCACAACGGGCCGGGATACCGCAGCCGTAACCATCTGGGAGCATACATTGCAGGAAATCGCTGAACAGGATCCGCAAAGCAATGCGATTCCTGTCCAACTCAACTTTCTCGCCCGAACCTTGCTCGACCTGTTGCAGCTCGAAGAAGTCGAAGAGATTTATGAGCGATTCGAACCACACCTTGGTGATGGAGTGCGCGTAGCTGCGGTTGACCTGCGCCGACTGAACAAGTTGAACAGGGAATGGCGGCAGGGTGGCGATCAACCTGCACTTATTGCCTCGCTGGAGAATCTGATTACCGACCTCCAGTCCCGTCAGGACCTGGAAACTGCAGTCCTGCAAAACGCATTGCTGCAGCGGCTTTCCTGGGCAGTCGATGCCACCAACCTTGTCGATGCACATTCATGGAAATTGAACCTTGATGCATGGATGGATCCGGAATCACGTCCGGCCGCCTATTACAGGGCCAGTGCGCGCTACTACACACTGGCTGGCCAGGTGAGAAAGGCTTTGGCGGCGGCTTTAAGGTCGCTCGAAATTCATGATAAGAATCAGGAGCACACCGGTCCCAGGCTGGCCAGAACGCGTGCCGTAAAGGCCGGCATCCGGTGCCTGAAGGGCGACCCGGAGCGCGGCCGGGAACTGCTTGAACAATCGCTGGCGTTCTGGGAAGAGGCCCAACAGACCCGACGTGGCCAGGACC
>SKSJ01000230.1 GCA_007123055.1 Wenzhouxiangella sp.
CGACAGGCAGATCGCCGCGCGATCGTGTGCCGTTACCCGCGCGCGGATCGCGAAAATTGGTCACTGCCGCCCAACGCCCGTCTCTCGCCACCGCCAGCCAGGTCCCACCGGCCTTCTCGTCACGCCCGGCCAGCGGGCCTTGCGGCCATTCCCACCAGGCCATGGGCCGTGCCGAACGTTCGTGAAATTCGTCGCGGTTGGCCGCCAGCAGCAGGTGGCGATCCTGCCCGGGCGTGAAGGCGAAGGCGATGAGGCACATGGTCAGAAGATCTCTGCTTCCAGCCCGGCGGCCATGGCCATGCCGAGTTCGCGACATTGATCCAGGAAACCTTCGTCCCACTGGCCGCGGCAGATCAGCGGCTCCTGCACCGGCTTCCAGTTGAGACCGCCGCAGATGCTCTCGATGGCCCGCCGGGTTCCCGTGCCGTCCTTGCCGGCTCGGATGAAAACCCCGTAGGGCTTGGCATCGGTCTTGTCGACCAGGTCATAGAAGCAGCGATCGAAAAAGTCCTTCAGTGCGCCGCTCATGTAACCGAGATTCTCGGTGGTTCCGAAGATGATGGCATCGGCTTCGAGCGCATCCTGTGCCCGGGCATCCAGCGGACGCACGTGTCGAATGCTCACGTTCTCGATGGCCTCGTCGCCTGCGCCATCGAGCACGGCATCGACCATGGCGCGGGTATTGGACGAGGGGGCATGGGCAATGACAACCAGTCTCTTCATGTCAGACCCGACAGCATGTACATCGCAAGCAACCAGTGGACGGCTTTCAGAATAACAGCAACGCCCGGCCCGAATAATTCGTGAACAATTCGGGCCGGACGGACGGCGATGTTTGCAAGGCCGGGCCGCGCGGCCTAGACTCGACGGCAGTCCATACTCGAAACGGTCCGGAAACATGCGCAATCGACTCATGCGGCCGCTGACGGCTTGCCTCCTGATCTTGCTGGCAGCCGGTTGCGCCACGCCGCCCTCGACAGCCGAGTTCGGCCACACCGAGCGGCCGGAACTGAACCGGGCGCTTTTCGGCGAGCCCGTGCATATCCCCGGTGCAGATGAGATCTTCGCGTTGTCGGCAGGACAGATCGCGGCGCTCGACGAGTTTCTTTCCCGCCAGAACGGCGACTCCGATCTGCACTGGCAACTCGCCCGCTTCATTGACGGGCACCTTGCGAACTTCGACTACTGGGGGAATACACTGACCGCTTCGGAGGCGTTGCAGGACCAGCAGGGCAATTGCATGTCGCTGGCTGTCGTGACCACTGCCTTCACGCGTCATCTCGGTCTCGAGCACGATTTCCAGCTCATGCGCACGCCGCCGACCTTCGAACGGCAAAGTGACCTTGTGCTGGTGAGCGACCATGTGCGCACTCGGATCTACCCGCCCGTCGCCGATGAGGAACAGGATCACTCCGGCAGACCGACACGACGCGCCATCATCGACTACTTTCCGACCCGCAGACGCCAGCCCTCGCGCCAGGTCTCCAATGATGAATTCCTGGCCATGTTCTACCGCAATGTAGCAGCGGAAATGATGCTGGACGGAGAACTGGACAAGGCATTCTGGCTTGTCGAACGGGCAGATGCCGTTGATCCGGACAACGCATCGGTGCGCAACCTGCTGGCCGTCATTCATCGGCGAGCCGGAGACCACGACACCGCGGAAGCCCTGCTTCGGCATGCCCTCGGACTGCACCCCAATGACGTCAATCTGCTGCACAACCTGCACGCCCTCCTCGACAACCGTGGGCGCGGGGACGAGGCACAGGCCGTGCTCGAACGACTGGCCCGCCTGCCCGATCACAATCCCTATCCACGCCTGATGCTGGCGCGCGAGCTGGCCGATTCAGGGCAGCTCAGGCGCGCCCTGAACATTTACGAAGCCGTCACCGAAAAGCTGCCCTACCTGCACGAAGCATACTGGGGCATGGCGATCGTGCGGGACAAGCAAGGCGATCAGGCCGGGGCGAGACAGGCCATGGAGAAAGCGCTGGAACTCGCCAGCGCCCCTCGACACGAACGCCTCTACACCGCCAAGCTCGATTCACTGAAAGCGGGGCGCACGCGCTGATCCTGGTCATCGGCACGCCGGGTTGATCACAATCCCCTGGCCCACTCCGGTCGCAGCGCGACCCGTTCGGGTTGATCGACGGCCAGCTCCAGTTGTTCGAGCAGACGGGACTTGTCGGCACCGAGCGTGCCCTTGAGCACCAGCCAGTTGGAGGCGTGGTCGGAACGAAAAACCGTGCGTTTGAGCTCCAAACCGCTGATCAAACGGTGCATTTCCCGGAACAGCCCGGTCTGATCCAGCGGCTCCCATTCCGGAAACCCGGCCCGAAAGCGTTCTTCCCCTTGCGGGAAACTGACCACCAGCGTGGCCAGGAACTCCGGCTGGGTGTCGTTTGCCAGCCTTGCCGAGTTGTCCGCATGCTGGTCTGAAAACACCTCTCCGCCCAGGCCGTTGAGAAGCATCACCGAGCGGGTGATGCCGGCCTCGCCGAGCTTGTCGAGCGCGGCGCGGGTGGAATCGAA
>SKSJ01000247.1 GCA_007123055.1 Wenzhouxiangella sp.
GCACCATGGTGAGAAATTTCCAGGGCTATTCCACCCACGGCGGCCTGGACCTGGTCAGCTTCGGCCCCAGCGCCATCAGCCAGGTCGGCGACAGCTTCTCCCAGAATCACCGCAAGCTGCAAGACTGGGCGATTTCGCTGACCGAAGGCAAACTGCCCGTCGCCAGGGGCCTGACCCGCACCACCGATGACCGTCTGCGCGCCGATGTCATCGAACGCATCATGTGCACCGGGTCGCTGAACTTCCATGCCGTCGAGCGCGATTACCAGCTCACCTTCCGACGCTACTTCGCCGACGAACTCGAACGACTGGAGCCACTGGTCGACGACAGCCTGATCGAATGGACCGACGAGGGCTTCGCCGTGACCAGTGACGGTTTGCTGTTCCTGCGCGCCATCGCCAAAACTTTCGACGCCTACCTGACACCGAACGGCCAGAGCCAGGGAAGATTCTCGCGTATCGTGTAGCCTCCGCTGCCGTCCGATTGCCCAGTCATCACTGATATACTGGCAGTACTGGAAGTATCGGAGGCGCAATGACCGACAGGAGCAACATCACCGACCTCGATCGCAACGAGGTGTCCTGCGAGGATTGCGCACTGTTCAGCCTGTGCTTCGCCCAGGAAATCTCCAGCGAGGAACGCGGGCGGCTCGACAAGGTGCTCAAGCGCCGCCAGCCCGCCGAACGCAATGACCACCTGTTCCACGGCGGGCAGAATCTCAAGAGCGTGACCGTGCTGAGGACCGGCTCGGTCAAGGCCTACAGCCTTTCCCACGACGGTGACGAGATTGTTTCCGGCTTCTACCTGCCCGGTGAAGTCATCGGGCTCGACGCGCTGTCGAGCGAGAAGCATCCCGGTTTTGCCGTCGCCCTGGAAGACAGCCGCTACTGCGAAATACCGTATCGCGACTTCGAACGCATGCTGGCCGAGAGCCCCAAGCTCAATCAGGTCATGCTGAGAATGCTGTCGGAAGAGATGACCGAAACCCGCGAGCTGCTTCTGGTGGTCGGTCGCCTGGACGCCAGGACCCGGGTATCGCTGTTCCTGCTCAGCCTCTCACGCCGCTTGGCGCGCCGCAACCAGGATCCGGACCGCTTCCGCCTGACCATGGACCGGCGCGATATCGCCAATTACCTCGGCCTCACGATCGAAACCGTCTCGCGCACGCTTTCGGGCCTGCAGCGCGACGGCATCATCGATGTGCGTGGCAAGCAGGTGCGGGTGCTGGATCGCCGCGCCCTGCAGGAGGCCGCCCGCCAGCTCGAGGAGCTGGACTCGATCAACCAGAACGCCGGCTGACCTGGCCCGCCGCCCGGCTGCCAGTGCAACCGGGCAACGAATCATTCCCTCATTGCCCTTCGGGCAACTCGGTTGAACCGATCAACTGCCCGAAGAACAGTGCATTGGCCAGCAGGCGCTCACTGCCACGCCAGTAACCGCGAAACACGGCGTCATCGGACATCCGAATGACCGTGCCCTGGCCGTGGCGGCTGGTGCTGATGGCAGGCTCCCCGGCCAGGCGCTCACGATTGGACTCGGACAGGTAGCCCGCCGCCAGTGGCGAATCGGCATAGATGGCCGGCTGGGCGTAGGCATTGTCCACGGCCCGCATCACCTGCCGTCCACGACGGAAGACGACCAGTTCGTCACGCTCGTAACCGAAACCGATCGGGTGGGTGGTATCGAGCGTCACGTTCAGCGCGCTACCGCCGATCAACTCGCGGGCGAAATCCTGGCGGAAGTCGCCATAGGCCCTGCGTTCGCGCACCTCGCCGTTATCGTTGGCCTCGTCATTGCCGTTATCCTCATCGACCAGACGCCAATCCAGGTCCAGACCCTCGACCCAGGTCGAGGCGCCACGCAGAGCCAGCAGGACACCACCGCCGTTGACGAATGACTCGATGCGCTCGCGCGCCCAGTCGGGCAGGAACTCGTAGTTGCCATCGGGCAGGATCAGGTGGGAGTACGCGCCCAGGTCAGCACGGAACAATCCTGTCCAGTCCAGCATGGCCAGCGGTTGCTCCAGCACGACATCGAACCAGTGCCAAAGGTAACCGGCATGGTTGGCCCGCAGGCCATCGCCCGTGAGCATGGCGACATTGACCGGATCGAGCACGGGAGCCGAAGGCGATCCCAGGTCGATACCCGACCGGCTCAGGCCACGCTCGGCAGCCAGCACTTCTACGCCCAAGCGCTCCGACAATTCGGCCAGGCGCGGCCCGATCGGATCCAGTGCGTCCGGCTGCAGTCCGGAATGCACGATCAGGCTGCCGCGCCGCAGCTCGCGATCGCCGCGCGCGGTCGGCACGGTCAACGTCTCAATGGCAGATTGCACGCGGTAGCCGTCGGCCAGCAAGGCACTGAGCAGGGCACTGTCGCGGTACTGTCCCCACGGCACCACCCACGCCAGGGCATCAGCGGGCGGCCGCGCATGCTCAATCACCGGTGCTTCGTCGAGGCGACTGCCGTGAGACGGCAGGCGGCGAACCGGATCCAGCGGCAGATCGTGCGACATGCCCAGCGGCCAGGCCGACACGTCGTAGAACGTTTCCATCGGCAGATCGGTCACCGGATCGAGAATCGACCTCAAGAGCGTGTAATGCGGCTGGTCGGCCGGGATCACCCAGGCCGCCCCGGCTTCGTGACTGCGACCACCGATATCGACCGCTTCGGTGGTCGGGTGGATGGCAAGGTCATGACCGAGCAGCAGTTCGATCAGCGCGGCGGCGCGGGCCGGGTCACCGTCATCGCCCAGCACCCAGCCGGCATTGCGGTCGCGCCGGGCCGCCTCGCGTGCATCGGCAAAGAATTCGCGCTGGAAGTCGATCAGTTCATCCGCCAGCGCATGGGTGGCCGCCAGGGTCGACAGGCTGGTGGTGACTTGGTTGGCCACCGCATCGGCGAAGGTGCGCTCGCCATAGACGGTGTCCTGCACGTGACCGCGCGCCGAACCCTGCTCGAACAGAATGCCGACGCCTCCGGTCAGGTCCGGATAGGTCGAGCCCTTGCCGACGTAGTAGTCATCGAAGGACTCGCGGGTATAGTAGGGCTCGCCGGCGCGATCGAGAAACTCGCCATGGAACTCCGCGATTCGGGCGGTCAGCTCGAAGTTGCGTTCCGGTGTCAACGGGTTGTTGCGCTCGGGCACGCCGGGCTGGAAAAAGTAGGTGCTATTGGCGCCCATTTCGTGATGGTCGGTCAGCACGTGGGGACGCCAGGCATGGTACTGCGCCTTGCGTGCCTTCGATTCAGGATGAACCAGCGGCATCCAATCGCGGTTGAGGTCGAACCAGTAGTAGTTGGTGCGGCCGTTGGGCCAGGCCTCGTTGTGTTCGCGGTCGGCCGGATCGGCCGACGGGTTGCGCCCCTTGTGCATGTTGACCCAGTGGGCGAAACGGTCGATACCGTCGGGATTGAGCCCGGGTTCCATGACGATGACCATCTCGTCGAGCCAGGCCAGCACGTCCTCGTCCAGCGAGGCGGCCAGGTACCAGGCGGTCACCAAGGATGCGGAGGCACCGGAGGCCTCGTTGCCGTGTACCGAGTAGCCCAGCCAGGCCACGGGAGGGCCGTCGCCGGATACCGATGCATCACGGCGCGCGGCGCGGATCTCGTCGATGCGCTCGAGACGCTCGGGGGCGGCAAAGGTCAGAAACAGCAACGGGCGTTGCCCGTGGGTGGTGCCGATGCGCTCGATATTGACGCGGTCGGAGGCCTCTGCCAGTGTTTCGAGGTAGGTGACCATCTGATCGTAACGCGGGTGCCACTCACCCGGCTCGAACCCCAGCACCTCGGCCGGAGTGGGAATGGTCTCGTCGAACTCGCCCTCGGTCGGCAGACCGGGCATGGCACCCAGGCCGAGGGACACGGTTAGCAGCAGGAGGGCTGCCCAGAATCTGATTGCTTGCATGGCTAGTGGGATCTCGTCATGTTGGACTGGTAAAGTAATCCTAACTGACTGGCAGTCGACAATTCATGCCCACGGGCAATTCGACACGAAGCGAGCAAGGAGTCAAACCGATGAAACTCGAATCCACCGACCTTCGAAACAACACGCCGATCAACCCGCGTTTCGCCTTCGGCAAGCACGATCATCAAAACCACATGGCGTTGTCGGACAACCTCAGCCCGCATTTCAAGTGGTCGGACGCACCCGCCGACACACGCTCGTTCGCCATCGTGTGCATGGACCCTGACGTACCCTCGGTAGCCGACGATGTCAATCAGGAGGGCAAGTCCCTGCCGTCGGACATGCCGCGGGTGGATTTCTGCCACTGGGCCATGGTCGACGTTCCCGCAGACATCACCGAACTGGCGACCGGGCAATGCTCCGACGGCGTCACGCCCAAGGGCAAGCAGAATCCACCCGGGCCCGAAGGCGCCCGCCAGGGGCTGAATGACTACACCCAGTTCATGGCCGGCGACCCGGACATGGCCGGCAAGTATTTCGGCTACGACGGCCCCTGCCCGCCATGGAACGACGAGCGCATGCACCACTACATCTTCACAGTCTACGCACTGGATGTCGACAAGCTGGAGTTGCCCGACGAGTTCACCGGCCACGACGTGGTCGAGGCAATCGAAGGGCATGTGCTGGATCAGGCCAGCCTGAAAGGCACCTATACGCTCAACCCCGGATTGCGGTAGTGGAGCCGCCACCGGGTGGCGGCGGGCGGCCTGCAACACCCGCTTCGACAGTGCTGAAACGGAAAGAACGGCTGGTCAGCGAGTGGAGATGACCCTGCGTCGCTCAGTATTTGAGCGAATGGCGTAGAATCGCTCATATCATGATCATTCGGGTGTCTGGCAGCGCCTGAATGTGCGTCACCCAGGCTGGCATGGAACGTGCATCACTTGATCCCGTTCACCCATACGGCCATTTCGCCAAGACATAGAGAGGATAACGACCATGTCCGCAGACGACTTTCTCAAACGCATTCGCGACGAGGAAATCGAGTTCGTCGATTTCCGATTTGCCAACACCCTCGGCAAGGAACAGCATGTCACCATGCCGGCCTCGGCCGTCGACGAGGACTTGCTCAACGACGGCAAGATGTTCGACGGCTCGTCCATCGTCGGCTGGAAGGGCATCCAGGATTCCGACATGACGCTGATGCCGGATCCCGACAGCGCCTTCATCGACCCGTTCGCCCAGCACAAGACGCTCAACGTCACCTGTGACGTGCTCGAACCGGCCACCATGCAGGCCTACACGCGCTGCCCGCGCTCGCTGGCCAAGCGCGCCGAAGCCTACCTCAAGTCCTCCGGGATTGCCGACGAGGCCTTCTTCGGACCCGAGCCCGAATTCTTCGTATTCGACGACGTGCGCTGGAAGAACGATATCTCAGGTGCTTCCTACGCGATTGATGCCGAGGAAGCGGCCTGGAACACGAACAAGAAGTACGAGGACGGCAACCACGGCCACCGTCCCAAGGTCAAGGGCGGCTACTTCCCGGTGCCGCCGGTCGACGGGCTGTCGGATCTCAGAAGCCTGATGTGCGCCACGCTCGAAGCGGTCGGCATCCCGGTCGAGGTGCATCACCACGAGGTCGGCACCGCCGGACAGTGCGAGATCGGTACCCGTTTCAACTCGCTCACCCGCAAGGCCGACGAGCTGCTGATGACCAAGTACATCATCCAGAACGTCGCCCACGTGCACGGACGCACCGCCACGTTCATGCCCAAGCCGCTGGTCGGCGACAACGGTTCGGGCATGCATGTGCACCAATCACTGGCGCTGAAGGGCGAAAACCTGTTTGCCGGTGACGGCTACGGTGGCCTGAGCGAAACCGCGCTGCATTACATCGGCGGCATCTTTAAGCATGCCCGCGCCATCAACGCCTTCGCCAACTCGACCACCAACAGCTACAAGCGCCTGGTGCCGGGCTTCGAGGCGCCGGTGCTGCTGGCCTACTCGGCGCGCAACCGGTCGGCCTCCTGCCGGGTGCCGTGGGTGGGCACCCACAAGGCGCGCCGCATCGAGGTGCGCTTCGGTGACGCCGCGGGCAACCCTTACCTGACCTTCGCCGCCATGCTGATGGCCGGCCTCGACGGCGTGGTCAACAAGATCAACCCGGGGCCGCCCATGGACAAGGACCTCTACGACCTGCCGCCGGAAGAAGAGGCCGATATCCCGCGTGTCTGTCACGCGCTTGACCAGGCACTGGATGCCCTGGACAAGGATCGGGACTTTCTCAAGGCCGGAGACGTGTTCAGTGACGACCTGATCGACGGTTACATCGAACTGAAAATGAAGGAAGTCACCCAGTTGCGCATGTCGCCTCACCCGGTGGAATTCGACCTGTACTACTCGAGTTGATCGATTGAATTCGGCAGCGAACAGGACGGCCGGGCTTGAGCCCGGCCGTTCTGTTTCGGGCCGGCACGTCGGCTAGAATCTGCTGTCGAACCCGAGCAAATCATTGCAGGCAATCAACATGAAAGGCAGCTTCATCTTCTGGTTCCTCGTCCTCGGACTGCTTGCCATGCCGTTGGCCGCGCAGGAAATCTACCGTGTGGTCGACGCGCAGGGCAACGTCACCTACACCGACCAGAAACCGGACGAGGAGGCCAACCCGCTTGAGTTGCCGGAACTCAACGTACTCGGCGATGAGGACGCCCCGCTGCCGGAAGCGGAAACCGAGTCGGCGGGGGAACCCTCCGCTCCACTGGGTTTCAGGATCGTTTCGCCGGTCGACGGCGATGTGCTCGAACATGGCAGCGTCCAGGTCGAGATGGACAGCAACGTGGCCATTCCGCCGACGGCCCAGATCGTGCTGTTTCTCAACGGCCAGCCGCAGGAAGCAATTCGCACGCTGGACATCACGCTCGATCAGGTACCGCCCGGCCCCTACCAGTTGCGCGCCGAGCTGCAGACGCCGGGAGGGCGGCGACTCGCCGAAACCGACAGCATTCGATTCCAGGTGAACGATCCGGTGGAAGACGACAGCACACAATGAGCGCCGCTCCCCACCCGGATGAACTGGCTACCGGCCTGGTCCGGGTGCGCCCCGACGGTTGCATCGCCTGGCTCAATCGCAGTGCCGCCGACCTGCTGGCACGCTCCCCGACCGTCCTGATCGACTCCCCCCTGGCCGAGCATTCTCCCCTGCTCTCACGCTGGATGACCCGCACCCGGGACGGTGGTCGTTCCCTGCGCGCCCCCGAGAGCCGTCTGGAAGCGGACACAGAGGTCGTCGACGCCTTTTTCCAGATGCTTGGTGACGATGTACTCATCGAGCTTCACCCGGTCGCCGAACGCGTGCGCCAGCGCGAACTGGCCGAGCGCGCCGACCGGTCCCAGGCCATGACCCTGCTCACGCGGCGCCTGGCGCATGAACTGCGCAACCCACTGGCCGGCGTGCGCGGTGCCGCGCAGCTCATTGCCGCCACGCCCGCGGGGGAACGCACCGGCGATCACGCGTGCATGATCCAGCGCGAGGTGGATCGCATTACCGGGCTGATCGAACGCTTCGCCGGGGATGAACAGCCGCAGATCGGTCCGGCCAACCTGCATCGCGTGCTCGACGAAGTCGCCGCACTGGTTGCGGCAGAAGGCCACGATCAGCTGGTCATCGACAAGGACTTCGATCCCAGCATCCCCGCCATCGAGGCCGACGAGGGCCAACTGCACCAGATGTTCCTCAACCTGGTACGCAATGCCGCCCAGGCCGGCAGCACGCGCATCCATCTGCGCACCCGGATCGAACACCATTGCGCCCTGCTCGACCAGGCCGGGCGACATGCGGTGCGCATTGACGTCGAGGACGATGGCGGGGGCGTCGATACGACCTTGCGTGAACGTCTTTTCCTGCCGCTGGTATCCGGTCGCAGCGACGGCTCGGGCTTCGGCCTGGCGATTGTGCAGCAGATCGTGCGTGCCCACGGCGGGCTCGTCGAACATCAGCCGCTGGAAGCCGGTAGCCGGTTTCGCGTTCGACTACCCCTGATCCCCGCCGGGGAGACAACCGATGGATAAAACGGTCTGGATCATCGACGACGATCCCGGTATCCGCTACGTACTCTCCGAGTACTTCGCCAGCCGCGACATTCCCACAGCCACCTTCGCCGAGGGCAAGGAACTGACCGCCGCGCTGGCCGAAGGCAAACCCGACCTGGTCATGGCCGACATCCGTCTCGACGGCGAAAGCGGTCTCGACCTGATGCGACAGTTGCAGGCCGATCACCCCGGCCTGCCGGTGATCATCATGACCGCCTACTCCGATCTCGACTCGGCAGTCCGGGCCTTCCGCGGTGGCGCGTTCGAGTTCCTCGCCAAACCCTTCGACCTCGACGAAGTCGGCCGACTGGTCGAAAAAGCCCTGCAATCGACCCCGGAGGCGACGGAGAAAAGTGATCGCAACGCCGGCATGATCGGTTCGTCGCCGGCATTCCAGCAACTGATCCGTCTGATCGGCCGCCTCTCGGCCAGCGACGTGCCGGTGCTGATCACCGGCGAGACCGGTACCGGCAAGGAACTGGTCGCCCGCGCGCTGCACAACCACTCGCCGCGCGCGAGCGGCCCCTTCATTGCCATCAACACTGCGGCCATCCCGACCGAACTGCTCGAATCCGAGTTGTTCGGCTACGAAAAGGGGGCGTTCACCGGCGCGGAACAACGGCGTGCCGGACATTTCGAGCGCGCCGCCGGCGGCACCCTGTTTCTCGACGAGATCGGCGACATGCCGCTCAACCTGCAGTCGCGCCTGTTGCGGGTGCTGGCCGAAGGCGAGTACTATCGGCTCGGCGGGCGCGGCCTGGTCAAGGCCGATGTGCGCGTCATCACCGCCACGCACCACGACCTCGGCGAGCGCGTGGCGGACGGCGAGTTTCGTGCCGACCTCTACCACCGCCTGAAAGTCATCAGCCTGAAGGTGCCGCCGCTGAGAGAACGCCGCGAGGACATCGAGGCACTGGTCGAACACTTCCTGGCCGAGGCCGCCACCGAGTTCCGCCTGCCGGTGCGCAGTGCCGCCCCGGAACTGATCGACTACCTCAAGACCCTGGACTGGCCCGGCAACGTTCGTGAACTCCGGCACCTGTGCCAGTCCATGGCCGCGCTGGCGCCGGCAGCCCTGATCGGTCTCGACGACCTGCCCGAGGAATACCGCGACGGCGCATCCCATCCACCAGCGGGCGTCGGCTGGGAACGCGACCTGGCCGACGAAACCCGACAACGCATCCCGGCCGCCAACGGCGAACTCCACGCCGAACTCATGGCCCGCTTCGAAACCCACCTCGCCCATGCAGCCGTGGAGGCCTGCGCCGACAACAAGTCCGAAGCGGCCCGCCGACTGGGGATCAGCCGGAATACTTTGGCGCGGATGTTGGGGGGAAAGTGTGAAGTGTGAAGGGGTGGGCGATTGCGGGGTGAATGCAGGATTCGACTGCAGAGGCTTGCGGAGTGGTTGTTGGTGTTAGGTGTTGAGGGATCGCCACTCTCCATCTCATTGTTTCTTAACACTTAACACTTAACACCTCACACTTTCAATCCACCTCAATCCTCCCGCAACAGTTGTGATGGCTGCATGCGGCTGATCCGCCAGGCTGGTCCGGCGCAGGACACGATCACGAGCGCCAGCAGTACCACGCCGGTCAGCAGCGACACCGCCAGGGGCGAGATGGACGGATCGACGAAGGTCTCGCGCAACTCGAGGGTAACGATGAAAGCCAGCAGGATACCGACGGCCAGACCCGGCAGACCCAGCTGCAACCCGCGACTGAACACCAGCAGGGCAAGACGCCCCGGCGTCGCGCCCAGGGCGGCGTGGATGGCGTACTCGCGCCGGCCGGCCGAGACCAGGTAACGCTGGGTACCGAAAAAGCCGAAGCCGGCCAGCA
>SKSJ01000011.1 GCA_007123055.1 Wenzhouxiangella sp.
CCAGGCAGCTCGATCACTTCACCGACCACGTCGGTGCGGCCCCACATGCCGCGGGCAAAGGTTTCATTGACCAGCATGGCGGTCGGATCGTCCTCGGCAGGCAGATTGCCGAACAGCAGACGCTTGCCCAGAACGCGCGGGTACTCGGCATCGATCGAAGTCATGGTGAACAGCAAGGACTCGTCGGGGCTGTTGGCGCGCGGGGCGGACATCGACAATGACATGCGCCTGGCTGTCGGCACCGGATTGGCAAATGCGACCCGATCGACACCGGGCAGGCTTTCAAGCACTTCGCGGCGTGTCGAACGCAGCGCCAGCACCTCCTCCCACTGCGCCCTGAACATGTTCTGGCGATCAACCGTGGGGGCAACGATCACGACCCCCGACGGATCAAAGCCGACATCGGCCCGGTGCAGCAGCACCATGTGCCAGCCGAATGCCAACGCCGCGCCGCCGAGCAGGCCGGACAGCGCAATCTGGACCAGGCCGGCCAGGCGCTGTGCCGGCCTGGGGCGGGCCGAGACCTGGCGGGTGCTGGCGACGATGCTCATGCGACTCAGGCTCCATACCGGCGCCAGCGAGACAATTCCCGTCAACGCCATTGCTGCCGCCGCCATCGCCACAAGTGCCCGCCAGTCCAGCGGGGTGGTGTCGCGCCAGCGGGCACCCTCGAGAAAGGCCAGATCCTTGAACAGAACGGTCAGCCACAGACTCAGCACCAATGCCAGCACAATGGCGATGACCACCATCAGGGCCGCCTCGCTGACCAGTTGCCGGGCCAGCCGCCAGCGAGTGGCACCGACGGTCAGGCGGATGCCCAGCTCCCGCTGCCTGGCCGGTGCCCTCGAGAGCATGAACAGGCTCGTGCTGGCCGCAGCAACCAGCAGGACCAGCACACTGCCCGCCATGAACAGCACCACCTGGCGCGAGACGTCGCGATGGATCGCCGGATCGTGAATGATGCCCCGGTAGGCCACCAGCCGCGCATCGGGATGCAAACCGCGCATGGATGCCCCGGCATCCGCGTAGCGTCGATTCAGCTCTGCCTCCACCGCCGCCGGACCGGTTCCTCCGGCAACCCGTGCCAGGGTCGTCAAAGGGGTGACCAGCATGCCCGCCGAGGGAAGCACTTCGTTGATCAAGGCCTGATCCGGCTCGTAGGCCAGCCAGAGATCGGTCTCGGGACCACCAAGCGTGGAGCGCATGGCCGGCGCCATCACCCCGACGATGCGGGCCCCGTGAACCGACTCCGACAGGTCCGTGGTTTCCCCGTCCATGTTGAAGCGCACCGGTGGACCGTGGATCGGCAGCTCATGACCGATCACCTCTCGATCACCGGCGAAATGACGCATCCAGAAGGCATGCGAGAGCACCACGACCGGCTCGGCATCGGCATGGTGATCGCTCTCGCGCAGTGGCCTGCCCAGGTGCATCAACGGACGCATGACCGGAAAATACTCCCGCGTGACCTGCTCAGTGCCGGCCGCCAGGCGCTCCCCGTTGATGACCACATCACGATTGGTTCTGTAGACGCCGGCCGCCTGATCGACCGATGACAGGTCGTCGTTCATGGCCTCCAGCAGTTCAATGGGCAGGCCGCGAAAGTCCTCCCCGGTGTCCTGCATGATGGTGATGATCTGTCGGCTGTCGGCCACCCCCGGGTGTGGCGCCAGCGCCAGGTCGTTCCACAGCGAAAACAGTGCGGTGACAAACGCCAGTGCAACGGTCAGCACGGCCACGGCCAGCAGGCTCGACAGCGGTGTGGCGGCATACAGCCTGAAGGCATGCCGCAGGTCCGACAGCAACCCGGTCATTGAATTCGACCGTCGAGCAAGCGGATGCGCCGCCCGGCCCGGGTGGCATGATCCGGGTCATGGGTCACCATGACCACGGTCGTTCCCTGCTCGTGCAACGCGTCGAGCAGGTCCATGATCTCCCGGCCGGTCTCCTGGTCGAGATTGCCGGTGGGCTCGTCGGCCAGCAGCAGGGAAGGCCCGCCGGCGATGGCCCGGGCGACGGCCACGCGTTGCTGCTGACCACCGGAGAGCTGGCTCGGGTAATGATCGGCCCGGGGCGTCATGCCGACCTCGGCCAATGCCTGTTCCGCCTTCTCGCGGCGCAGGCTGCGTTCGACTCCGCGCCGGTACATGAACGGCAACATGACGTTCTCGATCGCGGTCATCTCCGGGATCAGGTTGAAGCTCTGAAACACGAACCCGATCTCCCGGTTGCGCAGCCGCGCCTGTTCGCTGCGGTCGATCTCGTCGGTCGGCACGCCGGCCAGCCGGTAGGATCCGGCCGTCGGCTCGTCGAGCAGGCCGAGCACCTGCAACAGCGTCGATTTGCCGCAGCCCGAGGGACCTTCGATGGCAACGAATTCGCCGCGCCGCACCTCCAGAGCAATGCCGGCCAGGGCGTAGGTGATCACCTCGTCGGTGGTGAACGCCCGCTCCAGGTTTTCCATCTCGATCAACGGCGCGGCATCTGTATTCATTGCATTCTCCTCTAACGTATCCTCACTTCCGGCTGATCGGACCACTCGGTCATGTCGGCCAGGATGATTCGGTCCCCGGCAACGAGGCCGCTGACCACCTCGACCTCCCGGCTGGACATTCGCCCGACTTCGATCCGCCGACGCTCGGCGCGATCACCGGATGGGTCGAGCCGGAAAACCATCAGCGCGGTCTGCTCGCTGGACACGCCGACCGGGCGCTCCACCACCAGCGTTTTCTCCACCCGCTCCAGTTCGATGCGGGCGGTGACGCTCAACTCCGGGCGCAGGCCGGCCACAGCTTCTTCGGCCAGCGCGACATCGACCGTGACGGCACGATCACGCACGGTCGGCTCGATCCGAACCACCTCACCTACATGGACATGCCGACCGATCTCCAGCACGGCCGGCAAGCCGGGGACAACCAGTGCCGCATCCCGCTCGGACACGCGCACCCGGGCGACCAGGTCTTCGGTGTTGACGATGCGCGCCACCGCCGTGCCGGCAATCAGCTGCTCTCCCTCCTCAACATTGATCTCGCGCACCACGCCGGCATGGCCGGCCACGATGCGCAGTGCCTCGACATTGGTTTCGAGCCGATCAACCTTCTCCCGCAGCCGGCTCAGGCGCGCTTCAGCGGCTTGCCGTTCGGCTTGCAAACGTTCGGGGAAACGTTCCAGCCGGGCCTGTTCGGCCTCCATTTTGCGGCGCAGTTGTTCGACACTCAGGCGTGTTCGCTCGACCTCGATTGCTGAATACACGCCCTGCTCACCGAGCTCCTGCTGGGCTTCGAGCACCATCTTCTGCGCCGTGTACTCCGACTCGGCAGCGGCGGCCTGGGCAACGAGATCGAGGCGACGGTTCTCCGCATCGGCCACCTGCAGCGCCTGCTCTGCATTGGCCTCGGCCAGCTCCCAGCGTGCCTCGGCCAGCGCGTCTTCGAGCTGGGGGCTGGACATTTCCACCAGCAGCGAACCCGGTTGTACGGTGTCACCGGGCAGAACGGCAATGCGCTCGACCACGCCATCGTTGCGATTGGTGACCGCGCGCGTTTCCCGGGCTGCCAGACGGCCGGCAGCCGAGACTTCACGCAGCATTTCGTCATGCCGCACCTCACCGGTCCAGATGCGATCGGCGTCCACGGCCGGCGGACGCGACTGCAGGCTCCAGGCCGTCAATGCCAGCCCGGCAAGCACCACCGCGAACATGCCGGGCAGCAGGTAGCGACCAAGCTTGCGCGAGGAACGGCCGGAGCGTTGTACATCCATCAATCAGTCTCGCATCGTCTGATCCGCAACCACGGAACCATATGAACGCCAACCACCGGAACGGCTACCTTCCGTGATCCCACTCAAAGGGTGCAACCACCGGCCGGCGCTGCTCATTACCAGCGGCGGGCTCGTACTCGAACTCCTCGGTCGCTAGAATGGCGGCTTGATCATAGGCATCATTGCCTGATGCTTCGATCACCCGGGCCGCCACAGTCCCGTCTTCCTGCACCAGAATCTCCAAGACAAGATTCAGATTGTCCGTGCCACCGGCCCGGAGCAGGTTCATCTGCGCTTCGGTCGAAGGCGGTGAGGAAAACTCCCAATATGCTTCAAGCGCCGCGGTGGAATCCACCCGCAAGGCCTCGTCCCATGGGGATTCGGCATGACCATCGACCAGCCATGCGCCCAGCACGAGCAGGTAAATCAACTTGGCAAACTTCATCTGTACATCTCCCTACACAAAATCGTCTGGCCTGACTGGCGATGGCAGGCCAGGCGGATGATCGCCTCAGATCAAAAACACTCGCGACAGCCCGCGAACAAGCCTACTCATCAAGGAGGTGTCAGTCCAGTGCTGGATGGATCGGCACGTGGCCGACTGCCCATCCAGATCTCCGCAAATTCAGTTGGCGCAGGCCTGGAGCTGTTCCTTCGAGAACGTTGCGACACAATGGAGCACGTCGTCCACCACCTCGCAATCGAAACTCCCTTCGCATCCCTGGGTCTGATTGCCGAAACCGAAACTGCCACCGAACAGAACGGCCAGGCTGCCGAGACTGTTGATCGTCGTGGCGCTGCCGCTGAAGCCAAAGCCGGAAAATTCTCCGGCAGCTTGTGGGACTCTAGACAACCCAGGGCCCTGAGCGGAACTCTCATCGACTTCGGGATCAAAAGCAACGGCGACTATGCCCCCGGAGCCATCCAGCTCGAATTGAAGGTTCTCCAGGTTCACCTTGATCCGAGTGTCATCGCCAAACTCAATCCAGATTACACGGTCCGGCCCCACAAACTCGAGCGCCATATCAAGTGCGGCCTGTAGAATATCCAACAAACCCGAGGGAACATCGTCGGCAAAACCAGTGACGATGTCGCTGTAATGGGTGGAAAGATAGCCTTCGAGCACATTTTCCAAGGCTCCGCGATTCCAACTTACGCTCGTGCCATCGGGCCCTACCAGATCGACGGCAGAGCCAATATCCGCACTGATATCCAGATCATCAACATGCACCCCCGCATTGAGCGCCACCGACACGGCCGTATGCGCACTGAAACCGGCGTTCATTGCATCCAGAACGTCAGGATCGCCGGAAATCGGCGTCACCGTGGTCTCCCAATACCCGTCTCCAATCCCGGGGCTGCTACCGACCCATTCACGTGTGACGATGAACGACTGGATCTCGCGGGTACCCGGATGCGCAACATAGATTTCCTGAACCCCTTCGATCAGAAATGGGGAGGTTCCCAATGCTGCCTGCTCGGCGGTGACTGCAAATTGACTGTCTGACGTGCAGTTACAGGACGCAGTCTTTACATCCTGAGCCAGAACGCCGGAACCGGCCGACAAGCCCATCACGATCGTCAAACCGTAGAAAAAAAGGGAAACAAAACGTACACGCATCATCTTCAAGCCCTCTACTGCAGATTTTGAAAAACCAGACTGAAAATCAGTCCCACCAACCTCACTTCAGCCCAAGAAACGAGCTGCGCAGCCCGCAGTCAGCCTACCCCCCCCCCGAATTTCATTGTCAATCGATGAGCGTCCTCTGGCGTTTCCCCCTCTCCATCATCCTGTTGGCATCAGGCAGTTTGGATCGACGAACAACTTCGAGGCCGCCCGCCGTCCGGGCATCAGCCGGCATACGCTGGCGAGGCTGGTTGGGCAGGTGAAAGGGAAAAGGAGTTGGGCGTTGCGCCTGCGAGTGGAATGAAAGCCAGTATTCCTGAAGGGAGGCAGTCGGCACATGGCCGACTGCCCATCCAGATCTCCGCAAATTCAGTTGGCGCAGGTCTGGAGCTGTTCCTTCGAGAACGAAGCGACACAATGGAGCACGTCGTCCACCACCTCGCAATCGAAACTCCCATCGCATCCCTGGGTCTGATTGCCGAAACCGAAACTGCCACCGAACAAAACGGCCAGGTTGCCGAGGCTGTTGATCGTTGTGGCGCTGCCGCTGAAGCCAAAGCCGGAAAACTGCCCTGGCGATTGTGGGACTGCGCTCAGTCCAGGGCCCTGGGCGGAACCCTCGTCGATTCCAGGGTGCAGGGTAACGGCGACAATGCCCCCGGAGCCATCCAGTTCGAATTGAAGGCTCTCCAGGTTCACCTTGATCCGAGTGCCATCGCCGAACTCAACCCAGATTACACGGTCCGGCCCCACAAACTCGAGCGCCATATCAAGTGCGGCCTGTAGAATATCCAACAAACCCGAGGGAACATCGTCGGCAAAACCTGTGACGATGTCGCCGAAATGGGTGGAGAGATAGCCTTCAAGCTCATTCTCCAATGCTTGGCGATTCAAGCCCGCTGCCGAATCAGTCGGCCCCACCAGATCCACGGCGGAATCAATATCCATGCCCAGTTCATCAATATCGATCCCCTCGCTGAGAAACACCGACACCGCTGTATGCGCGCTGAAACCAGCATTGATCACATCCAGGACATCGGGATCGCCGGACTCCGGCGTCACCCTCGTCTCCCAGTACCCGCCTCCATCCCCTGGGCCGTTACCGACCCATTCACGTGTGACGATGAACGATTGAACCTCGCGGGTACCCGGATGCGCAACATAGATTTCTTGGACCCCTTCGATCAAAAATGGGGAGGTTCCCAATGCTGCCTGCTCGGCGGTGACTGCAAATTGACTGTCTGACGTGCAGTTACAGGACGCAGTCTTTACATCCTGAGCCAGCACAAAGGAACCGGCCGACAAGCCCATCACGATCGTCAGACCGTAGAAAAAAAGGGAAAAAAAACGTACACGCATAATCTTCAATCCCTCTACTGCAGATTTTGAAAAACCAGACTGAAAATCAGTCTCACCAACCTCATTTCAGCCCAAGAAATGAGCTGCACAGCCCGCAGTCAGCCTAGCCCCCCCCGAATTTCGTTGTCAATCGATGAGCTCCTCTCGCGTTCCCCCTCGATTGGTCAGGTAAAAGGCAAAGGTGAAAGGCGGCGGGGAATTGCTGTACTCAAGCATGCTGAGTCAATGGCGAAACAAGCACTCCTGGGCTGCACAGAGAATTCGAAATCGAGGCACTTCCCTTCCTTTCACCTTTTTCCTTTCACCTTTCACCTTCTTAATTCACTCCACCTCAATCCAGAACGTCACCGGCCCGTCGTTGACCAGCCTGACCTGCATGTCGGCGCCGAAGTGGCCGGCGGCGGTGTGGGGCCAGATGGCGGCGGCGCGTTCGAGCACCTGGTCGAACAGGGCGCGGCCCTCATCGGGCGGCGCAGCGGGGGTAAAACTCGGTCGATTGCCGGAATTGGTGTCGGCCGCCAGGGTGAACTGCGGCACCAGCAGCAGGCCGCCGCCGACATCCTGCAGGCTGCGGTTCATGCGACCGGCCTCGTCGGGGAAGACACGGTAATTGAGCAGGCGCTCGACGAAACGCGGAATGCGCTCGGCCCGGTCTCCCTGGCGAAAGCCAACCAGTACCAGCAAACCGGGGCCGATGCTGCCCAGCCTTTCACCTTCGCTCTCCACGCTGGCACCGCTGACCCGCTGAATCAATCCAATCATCGCACCCGATCCGTCACTTGAAATACTCGCAACATCATAGCCAACACCGGCACCCACCAACCAGCCTTTACAAACGGCTATCCTGTCGGGACCAAGCGACGAAACGACCAATCGACGAAAAGATACACCGTGCAGATCCAACTCGCCCGCCTCCTGCTGCGCCTGCTGGCCTTGGTGCCCCTGAAACTGTTGCACGCCCTGGCCGTGCCGCTGGGTTGGCTGGCCTGGACACTGCCCTGGCGCAAGCACGCGGTCATCGATACCAATCTGGCGCACTGCTTTCCGGATCTCGATGAAGCCGAGCGTCGCAAGCTGCACCGGCAACATCTCGTCGAGATGATGCGCCTGGCGCTGGAATCGGGCGCGGTCTGGTACTGGTCGAAACGCCGGCTGTTCCGGCACGTCGTGTCGGTCGAGGGGTGGGAAGAGATCGAGCATCAAATGGCGCACGGCAAGGGCGTGCTGCTGGTCGGCGCGCACGTCGGCAACTGGGAGATCCTGCCGCTGTTCGTCTCGGCCCGCATCCCCTTCGTCGCACTTTACAAGGCGCCCAAGCGTGCCGACCTGGATGCCGCGGTGACCGAATCGCGCAGCCGCTTCGGGGCCAGCCTGATCGCCAGCGGCTCGCCGGCCATGCGCCAGATGCTGGCCGCATTGCGCCGGGGCGAAGCCATCGGCCTGCTGGCCGACCAGCAGCCCAAGCAGGGCGAAGGCGTGTTCGCGCCGTTTTTCGGCATCCCGGCATCGACCATGACACTGGTCAACCGCCTGGCGCGCAAGACCGGCACTCCGGTGGTCTTCGCCCATGCCGAGCGTGTTGCCGGGCGCGGCTGGGCGATTCGCTTCGAGCCTGCCGACGATGCCATCGCCGCCGACGTACCACTCGACGGCATCGCCCCCATGCACGGGTGGCTCGAAGCAGTGATCCAGCAACAGCCGGCCCAGTATCTTTGGAGCTACAAGCGTTTTTCCGTGCGCCCCCCCGGCGAACCGGAGTTCTACCCCCGGCGGCGCTGATCGGGCGGGATCAGAATCACTGCCCGACCGCGTAACAACTGGCCACGTCGGGCCATTGCTCGACCTTCATCTGCTGGTAGTGATTCCAGAACTCGCGATCGATGGCACGCAGGCGACCGGGCGTGTCGTCGCGCCGGTAGCGGGCCAGGTGCGAGGGTCCGCCGTTGTAGGCGGCATAGGTCGCCCGCACCAGGTTGTCCAGGCCGCCGGGCTGCTCGTGTTCACCACGGCGAATCGCGTAGTCGACCAGGTAGTGCTCGAGGATCTCGATGCCTGCGGCGACGTTGTAGGCCACGTCGCGCTCGAGCCGCTCCACGTCATAAACACCTCGCCACACCCGGCCCATGATCTGCATCATGCCGACCGCGCCGACTGCCGACCGGATGACCTGCGGTTCGTCGACCCGGCCGACGTAGTGACGCCAGCAACTCTCCTTCCAGGCCGTGGCGCGCACCATCGGGTCGAACAGGCGCCGATGCGCCTCGCTCAGGCGCGAGTTCTCACCGAGATTGGACTCGATCTCGACAGCCAGCAGCCGGGCGACCAGGTCGAGGTAGTCGTCCAGGAAGGCCAGCCTCGGCACCAGGCCGCGCAACGCCTCGCCCGGCGAATCGTCGGACGCATGCGCCGAGGAGATCAGCCAGCTCAGCCAGCGACGTGGCGCGGCGGTTGTCGCGCGGTCGGGCACGCCGTTAAGCCCCAGCAGACGCTGCAGCCTCGGATCGGTCTCCAGGGGCAGCGGGGTGAAACTGACCGGTGCCCGTTCGGCCAGCAACAGGCGGGCAAGCCGACGCAAGCCGTCGCGGCTGAGTTCCAACCCGTACTCGGGGCCCAGTGCCTGCACGGCAGTCAGCGCATCTCCGGCAGCAAGAAAACCGGCCAGCCGCAGATCGACATCATCGCCAGTATCGAGCGCATCGAGCTGGCCGAACAGTGGGCGCAGGGCTTCCCAGGCCTCGAGGAACAGGGCTTCCACCGGATCGGAGTCACTGTCGAGGCGCAACGCCTCGGCAATGCGGTGGCGACTGTCGATCAGCACTGCCAGCAGGTCGAGCTGCAAGTCACGCAGCTCGACGGTATCGGCCAGGTGCACGATGATGGCGGTCAGAAAGCCGTCGAGTTCATCCTCGATGCGCTGCCACTCGGCCAGCTCGGCGTCATCGAGCGGTACCTCCGGGCGGGTATCACTATCGGGCAACGCATGCAGGGTGAGCGCCAGTCCGGCGGTCAGGCCGTCGCCGGCCATGTCCACGGAAACCAGGCGGCTGCGCTCGGCCAGCGGCGAGGGCCGCCCGGCAGCGGCCGGCATGAAATCCATGACCAGATCGTCGATGACGAACAGGGATCCGGACACATCGATCTCGATGGCGGCCAGGCGCGGCACGATCAGGCGGTCGGCCAGCTGGCTGGCAGCCCGCGCCAGCAGGCCGGCACTGCCGTCGGCGCGACGGATCTCGGCGCCGACCGGTTCGAACACCACGGCACGACCGAGCGCATCGACCCCCGGCTCCAGGCGGACGTGAAACCGCGCATCGATCGGCCGCGGGCCGGTACAGCGGCCAAAAGCCATGGCTCCGCTGTGCACGGACACGGCCAGCGACAGATCCAGCGCATGCTCTCCGGCACCGAGCGCCGGCTCGGCCAGCTCGACACGGTTGCAGGCATCAGCGACCAGCTCGCCGCGACCGTCGGTATCGAGACCCAGCGCCTGGGCGACCACGCCGTCGAGATAGCGCAAGTCGACCGTCAGCGGCACTTCCACCTTCTGCGTCGCCGCCTGGACCGAGGCACCGAGGCCTGCCAGCAGGATGAACAATGCGATTTTCACGATCGCGGACTCGTTCACGGGTTGAGAACACGCGTGCTTTGAGTCCCTGTATGGCAATCGGTTCGCCGAGCCCTCAACGCTCCAGGCGTTTGAGGAACACGGCCAGGACCTTTTCGGCCTGTTTGTCGCCATTGGCTCTGGCGGCTTCCAGGCCCCGCTGCCAGGCCGCCCGCGCAGCCTCGGCATTACCCAACTCGTTGTACGCCTTGCCGAGCCCTTGCCAGGCCATGGTGTGTTCGGGCTTGAAGCCGGTCGCCTGTTCCAGGTGCGCAATGGCCTTGGCCAGCTCGCCATTCTTCAACCGCGCCTGCCCGGCCGCCAGCCTGGCCTCGTATCCGTCGCGGCCCTGGTCGATGAGTTTTTCTATGGCTTCGGGGTTCATGGGGGTGATGGTAAGAGGGAGAGAGGGAAGAAGGAAGAGAAAGACTCTCAAAAACTCGAAAGGCGACGAGTCACCCTTTCCCTTCTCACCTCTCCCCCTCTACCCCGCAGTTCAGTGCTTCCAGTACGCCGGCGTCAAGAGCACCAGGATCGTGAAGATCTCCAGTCGGCCGAGCAACATGGCGAAGCTCATCAGCCACTTCGTGGAATCATTGAGGCTGCCCCAGTTGGCTCCGGCCTCGCCCAGCGCCGGACCGAGATTGTTCATGGCCGAGAACACCACCGACACAGCGGTAACCAGGTCGTGCTCGATACCGGCCACGATCAGGGTCAGCGCCACGACGCAGACGATATAGAGCGAGACGAAGCCCCACACCGCGTTGGCGACCTCCTGGTTGAGCGTGCGCCCGCCAAGCTTGAGCGGGACCACGGCGCGCGGGTGGATCAGGCGTTGCAGTTCGCGAATGCCCTGCTTGGTCAGCAGGTAGACGCGCACGATCTTGAAGCCGCCAGTCGTGGCGCCGGCACAACCGCCAAAGGCGCTGACCAGGAGCAAGAGCAACGGCAGCATGCCCGGCCACAGGTAAACGGAGTCGGTGGCGAACCCCGTCGTGGTGGTGTAGGAGACGGCATGAAAGACCGCGTAGCGCAACGACTCCCAGAAACTGCCGAAAACCTGCTGCTGCCACAACAGCACAGTGGCGATGGCCGACACCGCGAGAAGCAAGAAGGCAAAGAGCTTCAACTCGGGATCACGCAGGTAGACCTGTGCGGTAGCCCGCCGCAATGCCAGGAAGTGCAGCGCAAAATTAAGACTGGCGACAAAAATGAAAAACACCACCAGCCAGTCGATCATGGCGCTGTCGAAATGCCCGATGGAGTCGTCGTAGGTGGAGAAGCCGGCCGTGGCGATGGTCGAGAAGCTGTGGGTGACGGCATCGAACAGGCTCATGCCGGCGGCCCAGTAGGCGGCCGCGCAGATCGCAGTCAGCCCGATGTAGATCAGCCACAGGGCCTTGGCCGTCTCGGCGATGCGCGGGGTCAACCGGCTCTCCTTGACCGGGCCGGTGACCTCGGCCTTGTAGACCTGCATCCCGCCGATGCGCAGCATGGGCAGGATGGCCACGGCCAGCACGATGATGCCCAGCCCGCCCATCCATTGCAGTTGCTGGCGGTACCAGCGGATCGAGATGGGCATGTCGTCGAGCCCGGAAAACACCGTCGCGCCCGTGGTAGTGATACCGGATGTGGACTCGAACACGGCATCGGCCAGGCCGGCATCCAACGCCAGGATGAACGGCAGCGAACCGGCCAAGCAGACCGCCCCCCAGCACGCGACCACGACCAGGAAGCCGTCGCGAACGCGCAGGTCCCGATTGGCGCGGCGCACCGGCCAGTACAACAGGGTCGCAACAATCAACACCGTGACCAGGCTGGTCACGAAGGCCAGTGCGGCCCCGTCATCGTTGATCACCGCGAAGATCAGCGGCGGCAGGAATCCCAGGCTCAGAAAACCGAGCAGGACGGCGACAATGCGCTGAACCGGAGCGTAGGCACTCATCACACGAACATGGCGTCGACCGCGAACAACTTCTCGACACGCCAGATCTGGCGCTGGTCGGCCACGAACAGGATGACGTGGTCGTCGGGTTCGATCATCACATCGTGGTGGGCAATGATGACTTCGTCGCCGCGGATAATGCCACCGATGGAGGTATCCGGCGGCAGGTCGATTTCCTCGATACGCCTGCCGACCACCTTCGACTGACCCGGCCGGCCGTGGGCAACGGCCTCGATCGCCTCCGCCGCGCCGCGCCGGAGCGAATGCACGCGCACCATGTGGCCGCGGCGGATGTGGGTGAGCAGCGCACCGATGGTGACCTGCTGCGGGCTGACGGCCACGTCGATACGGTCGGACTCGACCAGGTCGACGTAGGCCGGGCGATTGATCAGGGTAATGACCTTGTCGGCCCCCATGCGCTTGGCCAGCATGGAGGAGAGGATATTCGCCTCGTCGTCGTTGGTCAGGGCACAGAACACGTCGATCTCGTCGATGCCTTCTTCGTGCAGGAGATCCTCGTCGGCGCAGTCACCGACCAACACGATGGTGGTGTCGAGATCCTCGGCGATGAGTTCGGCCCGCCCGGCATCGCGCTCCACCAGCTTGACGTGGTGGGTCCGTTCAAGGCGTCTGGCCAGCGCCGCACCGATATTGCCGCCGCCGGCCAGCATGATGCGGTTGGCCGGCCCGCCCATGCGCCGGAGCTCGCGCATCACCACGGGGATGTCGTCGTGGGCGGCAAGGAAATAGACGATGTCGTCGACCTCGATGACCGTGTCACCCTTGGGAATGATGGGTTCGTCGTTGCGGAAGATGGCCGCGACGCGGGCATCGACGCTGTCGGGCAGCTTCTCGCGCAATTCCCTGAGCTCATGCCCCACCAGCGGCCCGTCGTAGAAGGCCCGTGTGCCCACCAGCCGGGCGCGGCCGTCGGCAAAATCGAGCACCTGCAGCGCGCCCGGGTACTCGATGAGGTGCTGGATGTGATCGGTGACCAGTCCCTCGGGACTGATCAGTACGTCGATGGGCGCGTGTTCTCTCTTGAACAACTCGGGATGTGCGAGGTAATCGGCGGCGCGCACCCGCGCCACCTTGGTCGGTGTATTGAACAGCGAATAGGCCACCTGGCAGGCGACCATGTTGGTTTCGTCGGAATTGGTCAGCGCGATCAGCAACTCGGCATCCTCGATGCCGGCACGGATCAGCGTCTGCGGATGTGCGCCATGCCCCAGCACGGTCCGGATGTCGAGTTTCTCCTGCAACTCCCGAAGCCTGACCGCATCGGTATCGACCACGGTGATGTCAAAATCTTCCTGGCTGAGACTGCGCGCCATGCCCGTCCCCACCTGACCGGCGCCGAGAATGATGATCTGCATGACTGGTGTGCCCTCCCCTGTCGGTTCAGACCTGCTTGGGGTCGATGCCCAGTTGTTTCAGTTTGCGGTACAGGTGGGTTCGTTCCATTTCCACCACCTCGGCGAGTCGACCGACGCTGCCCTCGACCGATTGCAGCTTGAATGTGAGGTACTGACGCTCGAATTCTTCGCGCGCATCGCGCAGGGGCAGGTTGAACAGTGCCGGCACCTTCTGATGACCGACCGACTCGCCGGTATCGGACTGCGCCAGGGCTTCCTCGACCTCGGCCACGCTCACCTCCTCGGCCCCGCCGAGGATGAGCAGGCGCTGGACGAGGTTCTTCAGCTCGCGCAGATTGCCGGGCCAGTGATACTGCCGCAGTCGATTCTGGGCGGCCACCGGGAAGTGCCGGTAGGGGGTGCCGGAACGACTTGGAAAATACTCGGCGTAGAAGCGCACCAGGTCGGGCACGTCTTCCTGTCGTTCCCTCAGCGGCGGAATCTGCAGCGGCAATACGTTGAGCTGGTAGAACAACGCTTCGTCGAAGCGTCCCTCTCGCACCTGTTTTTCCAGTGGCTGACTGGTACCGGCGATCAGTCGGACGTCGAGCTCGGGGCTATCGGGGCGATCGGGATCCAGCCGGCCGCTTTCGAGCACCTTGAGCAGCGTGGTCTGGCCGGCACGGTCAAGGCGCGAGACGTCGTCGATATGAAGCACACCGCCCTGGGCCTCGGCGAGCAGACCACCTTCACCGATGAGCAGCCCCTCCCAGGAATCGCCGTCGATGCGCGTGGCGGCACTGACGAACGGGCCCTCGGCCCGTTTCGAGTGGGCGTGAATCCAGCGCGCCGCCTCCTGCTTGCCCACGCCCGGCTCGCCGGTCACGAGCACCGGCGCGTCATGGGCGGACACGCGCTCGAGTCGCTGACGGAGGTTCTGAACCGCCTGCGACCGGCCCAGCGGTTCGAGTACGGCGGGGCGCTGACGTCGCAGGTCGGCGTTCTCGCGCTTGAGGCGCCCCGCCTCCAGCGCGTTCTCGATGGTGACCATCAGACGTGCCATGGAGACCGGCTTCTCGATGAAATCGAACGCACCCAGCCGGGTGGCCTCGACGGCGGTTTCAACCGATCCGTGCCCAGAGATCATCACCACCGGGCAATCGAGGGTGCCCGAGTCGCGCCACTCCCTGAGCAGGCTGACACCGTCGGTATCGGGCATCCAGACATCGAGCAGGATCAGGTCGGGCGCGTTCTGCGAGCGCATTTCGCGTGCGCTGGCGGCGTCGGCGGCACTGACCACCTCGTGGCCCTCGTCGGCGAGGATGTCGCCGATGAGTTCACGGATGTCGGGTTCGTCATCGACGATGAGGATGCGTGCTGCTGACATGGTAATTATTGTTTCATGGCTGCCGGTGAAGTTGCCACAGGATAGCGCAGTCAGGCCCGACCGACCCGATCATCCGCGCGGCAGCCAAATGCGGACCTCTGCACCGCCGCCGGCTGGATTCGATACTTCGATCGCACCGCCGTGTTCGTCAATCGTGCGGCGCACGATGGCCAGTCCCAGGCCCGATCCGCGCGGCTTGGTGGTCACGTAGGGTTCGAAAATGCGCTCGAGCACTTCGGGAGCGAACCCGGGGCCGTCATCGCGCAGACTGATAACAACGCCGTCGTGCTCTTCGCGCCCCTGGCGAAAAATCCGGACGCGGATGCGCGGCCGGCCCGCGGCATGTGCCTCCTGGGCGTTGCGGACCAGGTTGAGCAACACCTGGCGCAGGCGACCCGCATCGGCCTGGATGTCACCGACATCGTCATCGACCTCCAGCTCGAATTGCACCGGCATGTTGCCGCTGGCGTAGAGATCGACTACCTCGCCGACCAGCTTGCCGGGATGGATCGATTCGACATTCAGGCCCGTTGGCCGTGCGTAGTCACCGAAACTGTCGACCAGGCGCTTGAGCGCATCGACCTGGGCCCGGATCGTGCCGGTGGCCTTGGCCAGCAACTGCTTGTGTTCGTCCGGCAGGCCGGGTTCGAGCTTGTAGGCCAGCCGTTCGGCAGCCAGCTGGATGGGGGTGAGCGGATTCTTGACCTCGTGGGCCAGGCGCCGTGCCACCTCTCCCCAGGCCGCCTCACGCTGCGCCTGGTCAAGCACGGTGACATCGTCAAACACGACCACGTGCCCCCCCGCCTCGGCCGGCAGGTCCGAGCCCCGGCAAACCAGCACCAGCGGTCGTTCGGGGGTACCGAGCTTGATTTCGCGCCGCCAGTCGGCCCCCGGCACGGCGTGACGCTCGGCGATGGTGGTAAACAATGGCTCGAGATCAGGACGCGCACGGGCCAGCGCGCTCACCTGCCGGCCGCGCACCTCGGCGGCATCCAGACCGAGAATCCCGACGGCCGAGTCGTTGAAGGCGCTGATGCACCCATCCGCATCGATGGCCATGACCCCGGCCGAAAGCCGGCCCAGAACGATCTCGAGGTAGCGCCGCTGTGCTTCCAGTTCGCTTCGGCTGGCTGCCAGTTCGCGCGTCATGGTGTTGAACGAGGAAACCAGGAAACCCAGCTCGTCGCGGGTGGTCACGGCCAGGTCGCTGGGGAATCGCCCGGCGGCGACTTCCTCGGTAGCCTCGGCCAGCTCGCGGATCGGCTGGGTCAGGCGACGGGCTGCGTTGAACGCCAGCAGCATGGCCAGCAGCACGGTCAGCAACAGCACCAGGGAGAGAATCAAGATCAGGCTCTGCTGCAGCCGGTTGCGCAGGTAGGTCACGTTCTGGTAGCGAAAATAAGCCTCCTCGATATTGCCGGCCAGGTGGCTGAAGTCGCCGGGCAAGGGATAGAGGGCCTGCAACACCATCGGCTCACCGCCGATCATGGGGGAACCGAGACGCCGCAGCACCCGGATCTGAATGCCGTCCTCGGTCGGCTCGGCCGCCGCATACTCCTGGTTCTGCAACGCCTGGACCAGGGCGAAGTCGTTCGGGCGATCGGCGACCAGTTGCCCGGGATCGATGCTGACCATGACCTCCGCGCGGCCGCCACCGTCAAGCACAGACAACTCGGTCGGGCCGGCCGAGCTGACCTGGCGCAGAAGCTGGCTGAACAACCGGTCTTCGTCGGACAGGTCGAGCCGCTCGGCCAGCCGGCTGATCTGTCCGCGCACCTCGCGGGTACGAATATCCATGAACATCTGCCCCAGCTCGATCGAATCGGCCAGCGCCTGTTCGGCTTCCACGTCCATCCAGCCATCGATGGTGTCGGTCATGAACTGGATGGCGAACAGATAAAGCACGACAACCGGAGGCAGTGTAAGGGCCACGAACACCGCTACCAGCCGCGCAGTCAGGCGGGCACCCGCCTCGCCGGCTCGCAGCCGCTGTATGAGCTTGACCAGGCGACCAATGATCACCGCCAGCAGGATCAGTACCGAGATACCGGTCAGCACGATGATCCACATGGCCAGGCGCCCGAGCTGGGTGGCCTCCTGCTCGACCGAGGAAACCAGGTACAGCGAACTGAGCAGGATCATCAGGACCGCCGCCAGCGGGATGGCCCGCAGCAGCCGTCGCCAACCGGTCTTACGGGGCATGGTCTTCGACTCCGGCAGTCGACCATTCCTGCCACGTGCTTCTGACACGCCATTGCGGATCGAGCCAGGAAGGCAATCGCATCGGCGAGGGCAGCCGCGAGCGGTCCAGTTCGGCCCGGGCCTGAACCCGCCAGGGTCCACGTTCCAGCTCGTCGCCCTCGAGCTTGACCGACCATGGCTCGGCATCCTCCAGCGCGTTGATCAGCATGCTCAGGCGCGGATAACTGCTATGGCTGTCGTCACGCAGGTAGACGAGCTGGTAATGACGGCTCAACGGCAGGTAGCTGATCTCGAGCCGATGCTTGCGGATGCGATCGAAGCCCGGCACGAAGACCGGTCCGCCGGTCGCGCGCGTCTGCACGGCGATGGTGAGCGTGACGCCACGCTCGAGCGCCTCGACCATCGCCGGGCTGGGTTCGAAGCGGATGCCGGCGACCAGGTCGTAACCCTCGGCATCGCGTTCCAGGCGCGGCTCGACCAGCTCGATCAGCCAGTCGCCCTCGCTCTGGCTAGCGCAGGCGGCGAGCAGCAAGACAATAAAAGCCGTCGCAATCCTCGTCACCGGGCAGCAACTGGCGGCCAGGCTCGTCGGCACGGCCGGGCAGCTCGGGATGATCGATGACGCGGGCATCGGCATGGCGCTCCAGAAATGATTGGATCTGTCCGGCATTCTCAGCCACCAGCACCGAGCAGGTGGCATAGACAAGGATACCGTCGGGCTTGAGCAACGGCCACAGTGCATCGAGCATGGCGCACTGGGTCGCCACCAATGCGTCGATATCCGCCGCGCGCCGCAACCAGCGAATGTCGGGATGGCGACGAATCACGCCACTCGCCGAGCAGGGTGCGTCAATGAGGATGCGGTCGAACTGACGCCCGTCCCACCACGCTTGCGGATCGGCGGCGTCTCCGGCCTCCAGTTGCGCTTCGAAGCCGAGCCGTTCGAGATTCTCGCCGACGCGCTTGAGTCGATCGCCATCGATATCCAGCGCGGTCAGGTCGACATCGGCCCGTTCCAGCATGTGTCCGCTCTTTCCGCCGGGGGAGGCGCAGGCATCGAGTACCCGCAGGCCGTCGGCCAGCGCCAGTTCCTCGGCCACGAGCTGGGCGGCGCCGTCCTGGACCGACAACGCACCGTCGGCGAACCCAGGCAAGTCGCTGACCCGGGCGCGTTCCTCCAGCACCAGCGCATCGGCAAACCGGGCCGGCGCGTGAGCGGCGAACCCGGCGGCCTCGAGCGCGCCCAGCGCCTCATCGCGCGACCAGCGGCGACGATTGACGCGCAACCACAACGGCGGCACGGCATTGCCGGCAGCCAGAATGGCCTCTCCCTGCTCGGGCCAGTCGGTCGTGATTCGATCGATCAGCCAGCGCGGATAACCTGAAGCCAGCACGGGATCTTCGGCAATGGATGCTTCCAGCACATCGCGCCGCCGCAGGAAGTTGCGCAATACCGCGTTGACCAGGCCACGCAGGCGTCCGCCCCGGAAGCCGCCCGCGGCCTCGACCGCCACGTGCACGACGGCTCGATCCGGCTCGCGGCCATCACGCAGTTCATGCAACGCCACGGCAAGAACAAAGTGAATCAAACGATCGCCCTTTCCGAGCGGACGCTCGACCAACTGGCGAATCATGCTGTCGAGCGCCGGCCAGTCGCGCAACACCCCGTGCGCCAATCGCCTGGCCAGGGCCCGGTCGCGCCCGTCGTCGATATCGTCCAGCAGCGATGCCAACACCTCATCCAGCGCCTGGCCCCGGTCCAGCACCGCCTGGCACGCCCGCGCCGACACCAACCGTGGCCCCGAGCCCGACTTGCGTCTCACGCCCAGTCCGGATGTGCGTTGAGCCAGTCTCTTGCCGTCACGCGCTTGCGCCCAGCCGCCTGCAGCTCCAGGATCTCCAGCACGCCCTCGCCGCAGGCCACGGCAATGACGTCACGGTCGGCGTGACCTCGCACCAGCGTACCCGGCACTCCGCCATTGCCGGCGGCGGCCCGGGCGCGGTGAATGCGAAACTCGACCCCCTCGAGCTCGGCGAACGCCACCGGCCAGGGGTGGTAACCGCGCACCATTCGCGCCAGTTGCCCGGCCGGTTGCTGCCAGTCCAGTCGCGCGTCGGATTTGCGAATCAGAGGCGCGTGCGTGGCGAGGCCATCGTCCTGCGGCTCCGGTTCGGGAAGGCGGCCGGCTTCGAGCCGCTCCAGCGCCTCGATGAGCAAGTCGGCGGCCAGCGGCGCGAGCCGGTCATGCACCTCGCCAGCGGTCTCTTCCGAACCGATGACGATCGCCGACTTCATGATCACCGGCCCCGTATCCAGCCCCTCGTCCATCTGCATCAGGGAGATGCCGGTCTCCCGGTCGCCGGAAAGGACCGCCTGGTTGATCGGACTCGCGCCGCGCCAGCGCGGCAGCAGCGAAGCATGCAGGTTCCAGCAACCGTGTGCCGGCAAATCGAGTACGGGGGCGGGCAGGAGCAGACCGTAGGCGGCAGTCACCAGCAGGTCGGGCTGCATCTCGACCAGGACGGCTCGTGAATCGGGCGTTTTGAGGGAGCTCGGTTGAAACACGTCGATGCCGGCATCGACAGCCACCTGCTTGACCGGACCGGGTTTCAGTTTCCGGCCGCGGCCCGCCGGCCGGTCGGGCTGCGTGAACACGGCCGATGGTCGCCACCGGGAATGCCCGATCAACGCCTGCAGGGCCGGCACCGCGAAGTCCGGCGTGCCGGCGAACACCACTCGCACTAAACTGCTGCCTTTTCGCGCTGCTGCTTGCGCAGTTTCTTTTCGACCATGCGCCGCTTGAGCGGCGAGAGGTAATCGACGAACACCTTGCCGTCGAGATGATCGATCTCGTGCTGGATGCACACGGCCAGCAGGCCATCGGCTTCCAGCTCGAACGATTCGCCATCCGTGTCCAGGGCACGCACGCGAATGCGCTCGGCGCGCTTGACCTCGGCGTAGATGCCGGGCACGGACAGGCAGCCCTCCTCGCAGGTCTGGCTGCCGTCGCGCTCGATGATCTCCGGGTTGATGAAGACCTTTGGTTCGTTGCGCTCTTCACTCAGGTCCAGCACCAGCAGCCGAACCCCTTCGTTGACCTGGGTCGCGGCCAGTCCGATACCGCGAGCGTCATACATGGTTTCGAGCATGTCGGAGGCCAATTGGCGCTCTCTGTCGGTGACTGCGTCGACCGGTTTCGCCACCCGCCGCAGGCGCGGATCGGGGAATTCCAAGATGCTGAGTTTTGACATGAGTTGAGAAAAACCACTTAAGCGTGCGTTTTGCAATGATAATGTTTATGATAGTCTGCGAAAAATCAAGCCCGAGGGCATTGCTTGGAGGGAGTCGCTCCGTGAAACGTATATTGGTATTGACCGCAGTCCTGTTTCTGGCGTTCAGTGTACAGGCACAGGACATTGAATTGCGTGAGGATCATCCGCGCGAGTACGTGGTTCAGGAGGGGGACACGCTTTGGGACATCGCGGCGCGTTTTCTGACGCGTCCGTGGCAATGGCCTGCCATCTGGCACGCCAACCCGCAGATTGACGATCCGCACCTGATCTTCCCGGGCGATGTCATTTCGCTGGTGTTCATCGGTGGCGAGCCGCGCCTGATGGTGGACGACTCGGTACGTCGGCTGTCGCCGGAAGTCAGGCGCGAACAGCTCGACGGTCCGATCTCGACCATTCCGTACGATGCCATCGAGCCATTCCTGCGCCATCCGCGAATCATTTCCCGCGAAGAGTTCGACAGCCTGCCGTACGTGATCGCCAACGAAGAGCGTCGCGTCATGGCCGGTACGGGGCACCGCACCTACGTGCGCGGCCTCGGCGACGACGTCGGCGTTGGCGACGAAGTCGTCGTCGCACGCGTGACCTTCCAGTTCGAGGATCGGCGCGGACCCGACGACGACGACATCGAGTTGCGACGCAACCGCATGCGGCATGGGCCGGGACAGGTCCCCTCGCACGAGCGCCCGGCCGGCCGAGTGTGGCAGTCCACCTTCGGTCGCCTCGAACGTTTCAACTACCCGGTCATCGGCTACGAGATGTGGGAAGCGGCCCGCGCCCGCGTCGTTCAGACCGGCGACCCGGCCACTCTCGAACTGACCTCCGGACGCCGCGAGGTCATGGAAGGCGACCGCGTGCTACCGGTCGACGAACACATCTTCGACGCCACTTTCCATCCGCGCGCCATGGACGACATCCCCGAGCGTGCCCGTGTACTGACCATCAGCGAGGCCTATTACGGCGTCGGCCATTACCAGATCGTCGCCATCAACCTCGGATCCGCCGACGGCGTCGCACCGGGGCACACGTTTTCGGCCTTCCGACCGGGCGAGAGGATTCGCGACAACCTCAAGTACCCGCTGCTCAGCCGCGAGGCGCGGCTCAACTCGGACCAGCGCTACGTGACCCTGCCCGAGGAGTATGCCGGCCAGTTGATGGTGTTCAGGCCCTTCGAGAACATCAGCTACGCCATCGTCCTCGACGGCACCAACGCCATTCGCGTCGACGACGTGCTGGATCATCCCGACCGACAGCAGTAGGGAGCAAAACCGGCGTGCCGCTTCCGCCGCGTGCCGAAGCCTGGCTGGGCCTGGTTCTGGCCCGGGGGCTCGGACCCAAACGCCTGGCCGCCCTCGAGGCGGCCTTCGATACGCCGGCCGGCTGGGTCGATGCCAGCGACCAAGAACTGGCCGATACCGGTCTCGGTGACAAGCTGATCAGGACGCTGCGCCAACCCGATCCGGAATCCATGCAGCGCTGCCTGGACTGGTTGGCCCACGAACGCCACTTCCTGGTTACCCGCGACGACCCGCTGTTTCCGCCCCTGCTCAAGCGCATCGCCGATCCCCCCGCCGCGCTGTTTGCCATAGGCGATCCCGATCTCCTTGTCTACCCGCAACTGGCCATCGTCGGCAGTCGCAACGCCACGCCCGGCGGACTCGATCATGCACGCTCGTTTGCCGCCACACTTTCCCGAGCCGGTTTCGCGATCACCAGCGGGCTCGCCGCCGGTATCGACGGCGCCGCCCACCAGGGCTGTCTCGACGCCGGTGGAAGGACCATCGCAGTCGCGGGTACTGGTCTCGACCAGGTCTACCCGGCCCGACACCGCGAACTGGCCCACCGGATTGCCGACCACGGCCTGTTACTGAGCCTGTTTCCGCCGGGCACCGGCCCACTGGCGGGCAATTTTCCGGCGCGCAACCGTGTCATCAGCGGCATGAGCCTGGGCACGCTGGTCATCGAGGCGGGCTTGCGCTCCGGTTCATTGATCACCGCCCGGCTGGCCAACGAACAGGGCCGCGACGTCTTTGCCATACCCGGATCGGTGCACAACCCACAGGCCCGCGGCTGCCACCGCCTGATTCGCGAAGGGGCCAAGCTGGTCGAAACCGCCGAGGAAGTTGTCGAGGAACTGGCTCCTCTGGCACGGCAATTGGCCGATGACATCGAGCATCTGCTGGCTCCCAGTGCCGCGAAAGAATTGCACACCCCCCTTGATGAAGCCACCGAATCGCCGCATATCGAGAAAGACCCCGAATATCGGCGCCTGCTGGACGCCATCGGCTTCGACCCCACACCCGTCGACGAGATCATCCAACGCTCGAGGTTGACACCCGCAGCGGTATCCTCCATGTTGCTGATGCTGGAACTTGATGGTCGGGTGAGCGCTCACGCCGGTGGCCGCTACAGTCGCAACGCTTAAGGAAAGCAGTTGATGAAAGAAAACGTGCTCGATTTGCTGATGTACCTGTTCGAGAACTATATATACGACGAGCCGGAGGAAGAGCCTGATCGCGATTCCCTGAGCGAGAGCCTGGAGGAAGCGGGTTTTTCAAGTGCCGAAATCGAGCGCGCGTTCGCCTGGCTCGACGGCCTCGCCGAACAGCGCAAGCTGCCCGAGCTCGGAGGCCACGAGCAGAACCCGGTACGGCTGTTCTCCGCCGACGAGTGCCGTCGACTCGACGTGCATGCACGCGGTTTCATCATGTACCTGGAGAACGTGGGCGTTCTCGACCCCGCCCGGCGCGAAATGGTCATCGACCGGCTTTCCGCACTGGAGACCGACGATATCGACATGGAAGACGTCAAGTGGGTGGTGCTGATGGTGCTGTTCAACCAGCCCGGTCAGGAAGCCGCCTACGCATGGATGGAGGAAATGATGTTCGACGAGGAAGGAGATTTCCGGCACTGACCCCTCCTCCACCGCGGCCCGGCGCTTGATCCGGCCGTGACATCCGTGTAACGCTGATATTGGTTTCACGGCGTCGGCACACCAACAAGTTCAAACAATGGCCAAGAATCTGCTTATCGTCGAGTCGCCGGCCAAGGCGACCACCATCAACAAGTACCTGGGCTCGGACTTCGAGGTCCTCGCCTCCTACGGGCACGTACGCGACCTCGTGCCCAAGGAGGGGGCGGTCGACCCTGACAACGATTTCGCCATGCGCTACGACATCATCGAGCGCAACAAGAAGCACGTCGACAAGATCGTCGCGGCCGCCCGCAAGGCGGACTCCATCTACCTGGCGACTGACCTTGACCGCGAAGGTGAAGCGATCTCCTGGCATATTGCCGAGATCCTCAAACAACGCGGCGTCAACTCCGAAAAACCCATTCAGCGGGTAGTGTTCTCCGAGATCACCGAACGCGCCCTGAAAAAGGCCATGGAAGAACCGCGCGACCTGGCCGGCTCCCTGGTCGATGCCCAGCAGGCCCGCCGCGCCCTGGACTACCTGGTCGGCTTCAACCTCTCGCCGCTGTTGTGGAAAAAGGTGCGCCGCGGCCTGTCGGCCGGCCGCGTGCAGTCCCCGGCGCTCAGAATGATCGTCGAGCGCGAGGAGGAGATCGAGAAGTTCGAGCCTCAGGAATACTGGACCATCGAGGCCGATCTGGGCAAGACCGAGGACGAGCAGTTCAGCGCCAACCTGGTCCGGCTCGACGGCGCCAAAGTCGAGCAATTCGACATCAACAATGCCGAACGGGCCGAACAGGTTCGCAAGCAGGTCGAGGATGCCGCCGATGGTCGCTTCCCCGTCTCGCGCGTCAAGAAAAGCCAGCGCCGGCGCCGTGCCCAGCCGCCGTTCATCACCTCGACGCTGCAGCAGGACGCCGCGCGCCGCCTGCGCTTCACCACCCAGCGCACCATGCGCATCGCCCAGCAGCTCTACGAGGGCGTGGACACCGGCGGCGGCAACCAGGGCCTGATCACCTACATGCGTACCGACTCGGTGGCCCTGGCCGCCGATGCGATCAGCGAAATCCGCTCGGTCATCGGCAAGGAATTCGGCAGCGGGGTGGTCCCGGACAAGCCCAACTTCTACCAGTCGAAGTCCAAGAACGCCCAGGAGGCCCACGAAGCCATCCGGCCGACCTCGCCCAAGCTCACCCCGATCAAGCTCAAGCATCACCTGAGCGAGGACCAGTACAAGCTCTACCAGCTGATCTGGAACCGGGCCGTGGCCAGCCAGATGATTCCGGCGGTCTACGACACCGTCAGCGCCGAGTTCGATGTCGGCGAGGCCACCTTCCGCGCCTCCGGTTCCACCCTGATCGAGCCCGGCTTTCTCAAGGTTTACCAGGATGCGCGCTCGGAAGCCGACAACCGGCTGCCCGAGCTCAACGAGGGCGATAAGATCCCGCTGATCGAGGTTCGGCCCGAGCAGCACTTCACCGAACCACCGCCGCGCTACTCCGAGGCCAGCCTGGTCAAGGCGCTGGAAGAGTTCGGCATTGGCCGGCCCTCGACCTACGCGTCCATCATCCAAACGCTGAAAGACCGCGAATACGTCGAACTCGACAACCGGCGCTTCATCCCCACCGCCACCGGGCGCGTGGTCGCCAAGTTCCTGTCGCAACATTTCGACCGCTACGTCGACTATGACTTCACCGCCCGGCTGGAAGACGAACTCGACGCCATCTCGCGCGGCGAACACGACTGGGTGCCGTTGCTCAAGGAGTTCTGGCAGCCGTTCATCGACCGGGTTAAGGAAAAGGACGAAACCGTCAGCCGCCAGGAAGCGCAGCAGGCACGCGAGCTGGGCACCGATCCCAAGACCGGCAAGCCGGTCATCGTGCGCCTGGGCCGCTACGGCCCATTCGCCCAGATCGGCCAGGCCGAGGACGAGGAAAAGCCGCAGTTCGCCGGCCTGAGACCGGGCCAGAAGATGGAAACCATCACCCTGGACGAGGCGCTCAAGCTGTTCGACCTGCCGCGCGATCTCGGCGAGACGCCGGAGGGTGAGCCCGTGCAGGCCAACATCGGCCGCTTCGGCCCTTACATCCGCTACGGCAAGCGCAATTTCGTCTCGCTCAAGGAACACGACCCGCACGAGGTCACGCTGGAACAGGCGCTGGAACTGGTCGAGGCGCACAAGAAGGCCCAGCGCGAGCGCATTATCCAGCACTTCGAGGCCGAGGACATCCAGGTGCTCAAGGGCCGCTACGGCCCCTTCGTCACCGACGGCAACCGCAACGCCAGTGTCCCCAAGGACCAGGATCCGGAAAAACTGACCCTGGAAGAATGCCAGAAGATGCTCGCCGAAGCCCCACCCAAGGGACGGCGCGGCAAGTTCGGCAAGAAGAAGGCCGGGGGCAAGAAGGCAGCGAACAAGAAAGCCGCCAAGAAAAAGGCTTCGAAGAAGAAAAAGAAGAAGCGCTCGAAGAAAAAGGCTTCGAAGAAGAAGGCCGCATCGAAGGCCTGAGGTCGCTACTGCCCTGACAGCAAGTCATTTCGGGTCCCGTGGCGCCATTCTGCAGTGGGCTCGGAGTAGATTCGGTTGATGGTGGCGGGGTGGCGAGTGTCCTTGCCCGCCGCCGGAACCGAGGTGAATCGCCTCGCTGGCACGTCAAGTGAAGGTGGCGTTCTGGTACCGATGAATATTGCCGTGCCAATGGACTTTCCCTGCCGATGATCGAACCTTTCGAGTGCGTTGGGCACGGACAGTCTGTGCCGGCTTCCATCACCTCGAACCCGGCACCGGGCAAGACCACTCCCCACCTGACGTGTAGGAGTAGATTGATGACGAAGAGGGAGAAGGGCCACCATCCGGCCTTTCAACCTTCTCTCACCTTTCATAGCGGGTGGTATTCGGTCGAGCACGGCCTGGGCGGGTGACGGTTGATCCACCTGAGCCATCCCGATCCATCCCAAGCACCAACCGCCATGTCGAAGGTGGTCAGCCATCACCGGCAACACGCCAATCATATCGACGCAAGGGCCACCAACCCCATACGAGCCGAAAAAGCCGATCACCCGCCCAGGCCGTGCTCGACCGGATGCCACCCGCTACCCCCCCACCTTCTGTATCCTTTGCGGTTCAAACCTTCAACGTGGATAGCACCTTGAACACCAACGAAGCAACAGGACTCGTCTCCGACTACCTTACCGATCTGCAGGACCGGCTGTGTTCGGCCTTCGAGGCAGTCGACGAAAGCAAACGCTTTCACGAGGACCGCTGGGAACGTCCAGAAGGGGGTGGCGGGCGCACACGCGTGATCGAGAACGGCGCGGTGTTCGAGAAGGGTGGCGTCAACTATTCACACGTTCACGGTAATGCGCTGCCCGCCGCGGCCAGCCAGCGCCGGCCGGAACTGGCCGGGCGCTCGTTCCAGGCCATGGGCGTATCGGTGGTCATGCATCCGGTCAACCCGTATGTGCCCACCAGCCATGCCAACGTGCGCTTCTTCATTGCCGAAAAGGCAGGCGAGCCGCCGGTGTGGTGGTTCGGCGGCGGCTTCGATCTCACTCCATACTATCCCTTCGACGAAGACTGCCGCTTCTGGCACGAAACGGCACACGACCTTTGCGCCCCTTTCGGCAACAAAGTCTACGCCGAGCACAAGCGCTGGTGCGACGAGTATTTCTACCTGAAACACCGCGACGAGACCCGCGGCGTCGGTGGTCTGTTTTTCGACGACCTCAACGACTGGGACTTCGACACCTGCTTCGACTACATGAAGACCGTCGGTGATGGCTATCTCTCCGCCTACCAACCGATCGTCGAGAAACGCAAGGACCATGCTTACTGTGATAGGGAAGTCGACTTCCAGCGCTATCGGCGCGGCCGCTACGTCGAGTTCAACCTCGTCTACGATCGCGGCACCCTGTTCGGCCTGCAGTCGGGCGGGCGCACCGAGTCCATCCTCATGAGCCTGCCGGCCGTCGCCCACTGGCGCTACGACTGGCAGCCCGAACCCGGCAGTCCCGAAGCGCAGTTGAGCGATTATCTGCGCCCCAGAGACTGGATCTGACCAACCCGGGTCAGTCCACCGCCTCGATGATTTCGTTGACCAGACGCCGCAGGTGGCTGAAATGGCCACCGCGTGAGGGTGGGTTGGGATCCGAGGTCATCACGATGGTCAGTGCCACATCGGGAATCACGAACAGCGCCTGACCGCCGTAGCCGCGACCATAGTAGGCGCGCTCGCCCGCGATCTCGGTGATGAACCAGCCGTAACCGTAATCGTCGCCTGTCCAGGGCGAACGGCCGTTGGTCTGCCAGGAGCGCTCGATCC
>SKSJ01000253.1 GCA_007123055.1 Wenzhouxiangella sp.
GCCTGATTGGTGTCGTGCCGCAGACGAAAGCCGCACACCCCCGGCAACGACAGCGTGTGCCAGCCTTGAGCGGGGAGGATCCGCTGAAGGCCTCGCCACCGCGTCGAACTGAAGCGGATCCTCACGCTCAAGGCTGGCTTCGGAGCCGCAAAGCCAGGACAAGGAGACACAACGCCATTCAGGTATCGTTATACTGAGCGGTCAACGGCCAGAAACGACACGATACCGATGAATCCGAACTACCTCGACTTCGAGCAGCCCATCGCCGAACTGGAAGCCAAGATCCGTGAACTGCGCAACGTCGGGTCGGACAACTCCCTCAACATCGAGGAAGAAATCCAGCGGCTGGAGCAGAAATGCCGCGACCGGACTCGCACGATCTTCAGCGAGCTGAGCGACTGGCAGATCTCGCAACTGGCGCGTCATCCCCAGCGTCCCTACACCCTCGATTACATCCCCATGATCAGCGAGCGCTTCGAGGAACTGCATGGCGACCGGCACTTTGCCGACGACCATGCCATCGTCGGCGGGCCCGCCGTCATCGACGGTCGCCGTGTCATGCTGATTGGACACCAGAAAGGACGCGACACCAAGGAAAAGGTCTACCGCAACTTCGGCATGCCGCGCCCCGAGGGTTATCGCAAGGCCCAGCGCCTGATGGAGATGGCCGAGCGTTTCGGCATGCCCATCGTCACTTTCATCGATACCCCCGGCGCCTACCCGGGTGTCGGTGCCGAGGAGCGAGGCCAGTCCGAGGCGATTGCCCGCAATCTCGCGGTCATGGCTCGGCTCAAAGTCCCCATCATCTGTAACGTCATCGGTGAAGGGGGGTCCGGCGGTGCGCTGGCCATCGGGGTCGGGGATCGCACCAACATGCTGCAGTACAGCATCTACTCGGTCATTTCCCCGGAGGGCTGCGCCTCCATCCTCTGGAAGAGTGCCGAGAAGGCTCCGGTTGCCGCCGAAGCGATGGGCCTGACCGCGCATCGTCTCAGGGAACTCAAGCTGATCGATCAGGTCGTTGCCGAGCCCCCTGGCGGTGCACATCGATCCGCCCACGAAGTAGCGGTAAAGCTGCAGGAAACGATCTGCAGCCAGCTCGACGAGCTTTCGGAAAAGTCCGTCGACACGCTGCTAGACGATCGCTACCGCCGCCTGATGGCGCTCGGCGCCTACGAAAGCCAGTAAACGCAGACGACGTGCCGCCGCCATGCCGGAGCTGAACCCGCCCCCCTGGCAGTGGCCCGCCGGCGGCCGCGTCATAGTTGCTTTCAGCGGCGGACCGGACTCGTTGTGCCTGCTCAACCGGCTCCGAACCGAGGATTGCAGTCGGCCCATCACTTGCCTGCATATCGACCATGGCCTCGACGAAGCCAGCGGGGATCGCGCCCGTGCCGCAAGCCGGCTGGCCAGTGAGGCTGGCAACAAATGCCATGTCGTGCGTGTCGATGTGCCAAGCGCAGACAGTCCCGAGGCCTCTGCCCGCCGGGCGCGCTACGACGCGATCAAGACATTCATGCAGGCCGGGGATGTCGTACTCACCGCCCACCATGCCGACGACCAGGTCGAGACAGTATTGATGCGCCTGCTCAGGGGCGCAGCCCCGTCAGGGCTGGGCGGCATTCCGCGTCAGCGCCGATTCGGACCGGGCTGGCTCGTCCGCCCCCTGCTCGACTGGACCCGGGCGGATATAGAGCACTTTCTCCGTGCACATGACTTGTCAGCGCTACACGATCCGGCCAACGACAGCCCCGCAATCGATCGCAACTACATTGGCCAGCAATTGATGCCGATCATCCGCAAGCGCTGGCCGGGTGCCGACCGCGCTGTTCTCAGAAGCGGTCGTCTTTGTCATGGAGCGGCAGAAACCCTGGCCGAACTGGCGGCAGAGGATCTCGACCGCCAGGCAGTCAGCCCCACCTGCATCCGTTTGACGGATGCCCGGCAGTGGAATCCCTTCCGGCTCGGCGAGATGCTTCGACACTGGTGTCACCGTGAGGGTCTGGCAGCCCCGCCCGGCCGACGCATCGAGACCTTCCTGCAGCAGCTAGACCGAACATCGGCCGACCGCCAGCCGGTGATGGCATGGGATGAAGGGATCATCCGCCAGTGGCGTGGACGCTTGTGGCTGCAAATCCTGCCGGAACCACCGGGCAAGTGGTCACTGGAATGGCGTCATGGCCGAACACTGGAGTTGCCGGGAGACATCGGCTGCCTCGAACTCTCCGGCATCGACCATCCACCGACCCCCCTGACAGTCCGCTCGGCACAACCCGGCGACAAGCTGCGCCCTGCCGGCCAGGCCCATCACCGCCCGGTTACGCAGTTGCTGGCCGAGCGTGATATCCCCCCGTGGCAGCGCGAACACTGGCCGAGGATCTGTCTCGGTGACCGCCTGGTGGGAGTTGGTGATGTCTGGCGTTCGGAAGAACTGGAATCGTGGCTGACAGCGCCCACTGGACGGATGAAGTGGCTGACCTCCATGTACCGGGGCTGTTAGAATTCCGTGTCATGGCAAAGCAACCTGAAGAAAAGCGCGAAAGCGCCGAACAGGCCGACTTCGAGGCGGCCCTGGGCGAACTGGAAAAGATCGTCGAGACGCTGGAGTCCGGTGAGCTGTCACTGGCCGACTCGCTGGAGCGCTTCAAGCGGGGTGTCAGCCTCAGCAAGCGCTGTCACCAGTTGATCGATGACGCCCGTCAATCCGTCGAAGTCCTCTCCGATCCCGAGGACGAAGGCAGCGCCGCCCCCGACGGAAATTCCGCCCGCTGAAAAACGACTGCGCAGGCCATCCCGGTTCATCGGCGCTTCAGCGCAATCTGCTAGATTAACGATTTGGGCGGACTGCAATCGGAGGTGCCGAGTGATGAGCGCAACAAGATGGGTATGGAGTGTTCCCTTGGTCTTGCTGGCCGCGCACGCCTCCGCGCAGATCTACCGGTGCGAGATCGACGACAGCATCGTGTTCTCCGACCAGCCCTGCGCCGAAGACTCACAGGAGTACCACCCGATCGGCCGGGTCAGCGTCATAGAGCCGGCCGGTGATCTTGACCAGGTGGCCGAGCGCAACCAGGCTTTCATCCGCGACCGGCAGGAACGCCAGGCCGCCCTGCGCCAGGCTCGCATCGAACGATCCAGGCAAACCGAGAGGACACCGCAACAGGCACCGGTCCAGGAAGTCACGCAAGTGTTTTACGTGCCCGACCCACGACATGCCACTCCCCCGAGGTCCGATCATCGGCGCCCCGAACGTCCCAGAGATCCGGCGCCCCGGGTACGCGAAGACCGACCGTTCTCGGCCCTCAGCGGCCCGTTTCCGGGCACTCGCCGCAGCGACCGGGAATCACGCAGAGATCAGTAGCCTTCCAGCACGTCCACGCCTTCGGGCGGCTCGAACATGAACACAGCGGGATCGAGATCGGGGTTGCGTTGCAGCTCCTTCAGTTCGATGCGCGTGATCTGCCCGAACTGATCGTGCAATTCCAGCAATTCCGGCAAGCTGCCCGAAAAGTGCATCCGTGCCAGCTCGAACTCGGCATCCTCGGCCAGCGGCAGGAATTCCAGCACCATTTCGTCACCACCAGCGCTGACCTGGTAGAAGCGGTCGAGCAGTTCCGGACGCGTCAGCACCAGGAGGGGGGACTCGCCGGCCTCGGGCTGATCCCGCACCGTGACCTGATCCAGTGATTCATCGTAATGCCAGAGCTTCTCGCCGTCGGCCACCATCTGCTGCGGAAACGGTTCGGCGTAATCCCAGCGAAAAAGGTCGGGACTGCTGAAATAAAGCTGGCCGTGCGTCTCTTCCAGTACACGGCCGCTGTCGTCGATCGTGATCTGCACGAATTCCCCGGACAGAGTGTCGAGGCCATCGGCAAACGCTTCAAGCCGGGAACGGGCATCACCCATGGCGGTCGACCAGGCCAGGAGCATGGCAGCGGCAACAATCACGGTTCTGAACATGTGGATGATTACTCCGGGTTGTTGATAACACCGGCCAGGGCCGGATCTGGTCCTTAGTTTGTGGACAGATGCCTGAAACTTGAACACTCAAAGATCAATCCGTCGCCTGAAAGCAAGGGGTTACGGATCCCCGACAGGTACAACAGGCATCCTGTCAGATTGATGCTGAACGGCCGCTGACCAGATCAGTCGCGCGGCGGGGCGGGCGCGAGCACCTCGCGCTGGCCGTTGTGCTCGGGTGCACTGACCACCCCCTGCGCTTCCATCTCCTCGATCAGGCGTGCGGCGCGGTTATAGCCGATTCGCAGCTGTCGCTGAACGCTGGAAATCGATGCGCGTCGACTTTCCAGGACATAGGCAACGGCCTTGTCGTAGAGTTCATCCTCGGAATCGGAACCGCCGCCTTCGGGCAGTCCGGTCACCCCGATCTGCTGCCCGTCGACGGTGGTCTGGGTCTCGGCAAGCACATCCTCGAGGTAATCGGGCGGGCCCTGCTGCTTGAGCGACTCGACCACGGCATGGACCTCATGATCATCGACGAAGGCCCCGTGGATACGGTCGGGCAGACCGGACCCGGGCGGCAGGTAGAGCATGTCGCCATGCCCAAGCAGTTGTTCGGCGCCCTGCTGATCGAGAATGGTGCGGGAATCGACCCGCGATGAGACCTGGAAAGCCATGCGGGTGGGAATATTGGCCTTGATCAGGCCCGTGATCACGTCTACCGAAGGACGCTGGGTCGCCAGGATCAGGTGGATGCCGGAAGCACGCGCCTTCTGCGCCAGGCGAGCGATCAACTGCTCGATCTTCTTGCCGACGATCATCATCATGTCGGCGAATTCGTCGACCACCACCACAATGTAGGGCAGTTTCTCCAGCGTCGGCGGCTCCTCGCCCTCGGCCAGCCGCGACGGGTCGACCAGCGGATCGACGATCGGCTTGCCCTTGTCGGCCGCCTCCTTGACCTTGCGGTTGTAGCCGGCCAGGTTGCGCACGCCCAGCGAGGCCATGAGGCGATAGCGACGTTCCATCTCCGCGACGCACCAGCGCAGGGCATTGGCCGCCTCGTTCATGTCGGTAACGACGGGCGTGAGCAGATGACGAATACCCTCGTACACGGACAACTCCAGCATCTTCGGGTCGACCATGATCAGGCGCACCTGCTCGGGCGTGGCCTTGTAGAGGAAGCTGAGAATCATCGCGTTGATCGCCACCGACTTGCCCGAGCCGGTCGTGCCGGCGACCAACAGGTGCGGCATACGCGCGACATCGGCCACCACCGGCTTGCCGGCGATGCTTTTGCCCAGCCCCAGGGTCAGCGGCGACGATGCCTTGGTGTAGGCCTCCGATGCAAGAATCTCGCGCAGGTAGACCACTTCGCGATTCTGGTTCGGTATCTCGAGGCCGATGACGCTTTTACCTGGAATGACATCGACCACGCGCACCGAAATCACGCTTAATCCACGCGCCAGGTCCTTGGAAAGGTTGGAGATCTGGGCGCCCTTCACGCCCGGTGCCGGCTGCAGCTCGAAGCGGGTGATTACCGGGCCGGGGTGGACGGCGACCACTTCCACTTCGACGCCGAAATCGGCCAGCTTCAGTTCAACCTGGCGACTCATGGCTTTCAGTGCTTCCTCGGAGTAACCGGCCCGCTGGGCCGGCGCCTGGTCGAGCAGGTCCAGCGGCGGCAGTTCTCCGTCGGCCAAATTCTTGAACAGCGGTTGCTGCCTGACTTCACGCGATTGGGTACGGGGCGGCTCGGGCTCTACACGCGGTTCGATGCGCACTTCCTTGCGGGTCTTGCGCTTGTCCTGGTCACGTTTGCGCACTTCCTCGCGTTCGGCACGCGCCCGGCGGCCGGCAAACCAGTCGCGCCCGCGCACCACCACCTCGGCGGCCCATGTTGCCGCACGAATCGCCAGACGACCGGTTCGATCCACCAGGCGCAGCCAGGACAGCCCGGAGAACAGCGTAATCCCGGCCAGGAACAAGGTCAGGCTGAACAGCACCGATCCGGTCAGCCCCATGGTACTGACCATGGGTTCCGACAGAACATCACCGATCACGCCGCCGGGCTGCCCGAGGTTGCCGCGAGTTTGCATGGCCAGCAGCAGACAGCCGGTCACCACCGCCATCAACAGACCCAGCGTGCGCATGCCCCACTCGGCCAGGCCGGCCGGCTCCGTGCGCTCCTTGAGAATGCGCACTCCGACCATGCCGACCAGCACCGGAGCCACATAAGCCATGTAACCGAACAGGAACAGGAACAGGTCCGACATCCAGGCGCCGAAAGTTCCTCCCAGGTTGCGCACCTGCTCGTGGGCGGCATCGCGCGACCAGCCCGGGTCGGAAGGATGGTGGCTGATCAGCGTGAGCAGCATGTAGACCGCAATCACCAGGATCAGCAGGAAGGCCGCTTCGGCCAGCCGACGACCCATTGCCGGGTTCGCACCCGGCTTGTTATCCGTCTTCTTCCCGCGACCGCTCACACTCAATAATTCCTGTCAGGTTGTGTTTGTAACTTTATGATTATACTTACTTCAATGCGGGATGCACGATCTCGCCTGAACGCACGTTCACGCCCCGCGACAGCGCCTGCCGCTCTTGCCAGTCCGGCCTGGCCATCTGCTGCACATAAGGCAGGATCGTCGCCGACAGCGCCTGGCTGGAGGTTCGCGGCACCGCTCCCGGCATGTTGGTGACACAGAAATGGGTCACGCCCTCGACCTGGTAGGTGGGATCCTTGTACGTGGTCGGCCTGGTGGTCTCGATGCAGCCGCCCTGGTCGACGGAGATGTCGACCACCACACTGCCCTCATTCATCGACGAGATCATGTCCCGCGTCACGACGTGGGGTGCACGGGCGCCGGTCACCAGCACCGCGCCGATCACCATGTCGGCCCGGGCGACATACTCACCGACCGTCTCGACGTAGGGATACAGTGCGGTCACGTTCGGCCCGATGGCCATCATCTCGGACAGGCGATCCTGGCGCTTGTCGAACACCGTCACGCGCGCCCCGGCCGCAGCAGCCAGCCGTGCCGAGTTGCCGCCGGCAGCACCGGCGCCGAGCACGACCACGTGGCCGCGGTCTGCCGACGGCAACCCGCCCAGCAGAATACCGCGCCCGCCCTGGGGCTGATGCAGGAGGTGGGTGCCGACCTGGACGCCGATTCGCCCGGCGATATTGCTCATGGGCGCCAGCAGGGGCAGCGAGCCGTCGGATTCCTCGACAGTCTCGAAGGCCACCCCGGTCAGGCCGATGTCGAGCAGACGTTCGGTCAGCTTTGGCTCGGCGGCCAGATGCAGGTAGCAGAACAACAGGTGATCGGAGCGCAGGTGCTCGAGGTCACCGTCGATCGGCTCCTTGACCTTGACCACCAGCTCGGCCACCTCGTACAACGCGGCGGCATCCGGTTGAACGTCCACACCGACGGCCTTGAAGTCCTCGTCGGAAAAACCGCTCTTTTCACCCGCTCCCGCTTCGATGAAGACCTCATGTCCGGCCCGCACCAGATCGCCGCAGGCGGCCGGCACCAGGGCGACACGCCCCTCCAGGGTCTTGGTCTCGCGGGGAATTCCGATACGCATGCTTCAGGCTCCTTGGAAAAATTGCTAATGCATCAAAAGAAGAATGCCGGCGCGTGCGGCGCCATTGTCTGCGCCGCCCGGCTACCAGCCTGGTTGGAAAATCACTCGGGCGACCCGAGGTAATGCGCCCGTGCCGCGGGTGCGGGCACTACGTACCGTGATGACACCCCGCCACACCGGACAGCCGGGTACACTAGCGCACTGGCCCGACACCCTCAAAAATTCTGGAGAAAATTATACATGTCAGACCCGAGACATTTCCGGCTTCTCATCCTCGGTTCCGGTCCGGCCGGCTACACGGCGGCGATCTATGCCGCGCGCGCGAACCTCAAGCCGGCCGTGATTACCGGCATCGAGCAAGGCGGCCAGCTCATGACCACGACCGATGTCGAGAACTGGCCAGGTGACTACCCGGATCTCCAGGGCCCGGCCCTGATGCAGCGCATGGGCCAGCATGCCGAGGCCTTCGAGACCGAAATGGTGTTCGACCACATTCACACGGCCGACCTGAACAGCCGCCCGTTTCGCCTCGAAGGCGACAGCGGCGTCTATACCTGCGATTCACTGATCATCGCCACCGGCGCCTCGGCACGTTACCTCGGGCTGGAATCGGAAGAAGCGTTCAAGGGGCGCGGCGTGTCGGCCTGTGCCACCTGTGACGGATTCTTCTATCGCGACAAGCCCGTGGCCGTCATCGGCGGCGGCAACACCGCGGTCGAGGAAGCGCTCTACCTGTCGAACATTGCCAGCAAGGTCACCCTGGTCCACCGTCGCGACGAACTTCGAGCCGAGAAGATCCTGCAAGACCGGCTGTTCGAACGCGAGGCGGAGGGCAAGGTCGAGATCCAGTGGGACCACGTGCTCGACGAAGTTCTTGGCGACGACGATGACGTGACCGGCATGCGCATTCGGCATGTCGACAGTGGCGACACGCAAGACTTCGACCTCGACGCGGTGTTCATCGCCATCGGCCATGATCCAAATACCAAGATATTTACCGATCAACTGGACATGACCGACGGCTACATCCACATCCGCTCCGGCCAGGAGGGCATGGCCACGGCCACCAGCGTGCCCGGCGTTTTTGCCGCCGGCGATGTGGCCGACCACGTCTACCGCCAGGCGGTAACCTCGGCCGGCTTCGGCTGCATGGCCGCACTCGATGCCGAAAAATTCCTTGACGACCTCGGAAGCTGAACCCCCTGCCCCGCTCGAGCACTTCTGCGACTTCGGTCAGGAGGAATGGAACGGACTGGCCCGGACGACCGGGCCGTTCGTCGACTGGCGATTCCTGGCCAGCCTGGAAGAGGCCGGTTGCATCGGCCAGGCCTGCGGCTGGGCACCCTGCCTGCCGGTGATTGGCAACGATCACGAACTCCGCGCGGCCGCACCGGCCTTTCTGAAATCACATTCCCACGGCGAATTCGTGTTCGACTGGGCCTGGGCGCGCGCATCCCACGGTGCCGGCATGCCCTGGTACCCCAAGCTCCTGGTCGCCGCGCCGTTCAGCCCGGTACCGGGTCCACGCCTCCTGGGGGCAGAGCGAAATCGTGCAGCGGCGCTCGCCCTGGTCGAACGGATCGAGGCGCTGGTAGCCCAGCGCGCCCTGTCATCGGCCGGGGTCAACTTCTGTGACCCGCACGACACCGATGTCCTGCGCGAGGCCGGCTGGCTGGAGCGTTTCGACTGGCAGTATCACTGGCACAATCCCGGCTACCGCGACTTCGACGATTTCCTCGACCAGCTCAAGCGCAAGCCGCGCAAGAACATTCGCGCCGAGCGTCGCCGCGTCACCCAGGACGGCTGGCGGTTCGAGTGGAAGAACGGCACGGAAATGGACCAGGGCGATCTCGACCTGGCTGACCAGTGTTACCAGTCCACGTTCGCCCTGTACGGCAACCTCCCGATGCTCAACCGTCGCTTCTTCGACCTATGTGCCCGCCGCTTCGGCGAACAGTTCCTGCTTTGCATCGCCAGTCGCGACGACCAGCCGCTGGCATCCGCGATCTTCTGGCGTGACGATAGCCGCCTCTATGGGCGCTACTGGGGCAGCCTTGCCGAAACCAGGGATGTCCACTTCGAGACCTGCTACTACCAGGGCATCGACTACTGCATCCGCCACGGCCTGAACTGGTTCGAACCCGGCGCCCAGGGAGAGCACAAGATCCGTCGCGGATTCCTGCCGCAAAAGACACGCTCCTTCCACTTCATCCGGCACACCGGGCTGCGTCAGGCCATCGCCGACTGGCTCCGGCACGAAGCGAATGCACTGCAAGACTACCGCCGGCACCTTGACACGCTCGACCCGTTTGCCTGATGAATCGCATCCCCATTCCGCAACTGGGTGAATCGCCCGACAGCCCGTTCCCCGACCCGGCCGAATGCCCGCATCCCGACGGGCTGCTGGCCTGGGGTGGCGACCTGCATCCCCAGCGCCTCCTCAACGCCTATCGCCACGGTATTTTTCCCTGGTACGAGGCGGACTCCCCCATTTTGTGGTGGTCTCCCGAACCGCGCGCGGTCATGATTCCCGGCCACATGCACATCTCGCGGCGCTTCGCCCGCACGCTGCGCCAGGGGCGATTCCAGGCCCGGGTGGATGCCGACTTCGACGAGGTCATCCGCGCCTGCGCCGAGACCCGTCCCGGGCAGGACGGCACCTGGATCACCCCGCACATGCAGGGTGCCTACCGGCGCCTTCACCGACTCGGCCATGCCCACAGCATCGAGATCATGATGGACGACGAGCTGGCCGGGGGACTTTACGGCGTGGCCATCGGACGGATCTTCTTCGCGGAATCCAAGTTTCACCGACGCCGTGATGCATCCAAGATCGCGCTTGCGGTATTGATGCGCGCACTCGAGACCTGGGGATACCTGCTCGCCGATTGCCAGATATGGAACCCCCACCTCGAGCGACTCGGCGTACGACTGCTGTCAGGTGAGCACTTTCGCGAGATGCTGGGCATCGGTGTCGAGCAGCCGCAACCGGAGGCGGCCTGGCGCAGCCTCGACGGGGTCAATCTCTCCGACTGGTAAGCCCCGCAAGAAACTCTGCATCGGCGTCACGCTGGCCACGCTTGTCTTGTGCCAGCTCGACGGTTCCGCGTGTCAGGGCGTCGAACAGAGCCGCCCGCGAGGGGGAAAGCACCTCATGCACCGCAGCGTGCAATCGCCGGCTTGCCGCCACGTCGGCACGCTCGAACGGTCCGGTCAGGGCCTGGGCTGCCGGCATGTCCTTGAGCGAGGCCAGCGTCCCGGCCTGCAGATCGGCGAGCATGTGCCGGGCATCGTCTTCGGCCACGCCAGCCTGGACGGCCAGTTCACGGGCCAGGCCATTGATCACGACGAGAAAGTTGCTTGCCGCCACCGTGGCGGCATGCCAGGCTGCCTTGTTGGCCGGGGCAAAGGTCACGAAGCGCGCCTCAGCACGCTCGAACACTGGAGCCAGCGTATCCAGGACGGCAGCGCTGCCTTCCGCCACGCACCAGGTGCCCCCGAAATGCATCACGGCCCGTTCGGGGTCGGAGAAAGCACGCAGGGGATGGACAGCAGCACGATTCTCGCCCAGCGGCGAGAGCACCTCCGAGGACACCGATCCCGACAGGTGAAAGACCAGCGCTGGCTGGACAGGCAACTGCTCCGCCAGTTGTTCGGCCGTTTCGGCCAGCTCACCGTCCGGCAAGCCAAGCATCAGCCAGTCGTCGGCATGCAGTGTGCCCGGCGAGTCGGCGGGTTCGCCGGTACCGATGAACGCGACCGCCTCGGCCGAACTCGCACGGGAGCGGTTGACGACCTGGCCGATACGAACACCACCGGAAGCATGCAGCACCCTGGCCAGGGCGCGTGCGGTGCGTCCGCATCCGACAATATGGAGCCGGGGCACGGTCACGGGCGTCTGGTGTTGCGATGGAGCAGCTCGCCGTCCAGGCCCGGGGGAAGCTCCGGAACCTGTCCGCCGGCCTGCTCGAGATATTCCTCCAGTCGTTGGAGACCATTGTCGTACTCGCGTCCGACCAGTCCGGGCAGCATCAGTCCCACGTACCGACCGACCAGGTCGAATGTTCCGAATTCCATGGACAACCCCCAATGCACGCGGTAGCCGATTCCGTCGGAGTCAATCCGAAACCAGCCATCGGCCTCGTTGTCACCGAACTCCAGTTCGTACTCGACGCGCCGCGACGCTTCCACGGCCGTGATCCACATCCGGCTGGCACCGGCATCAGCGCCCTCACGCCATACCAGTGTGGCTCCGACGCCTGATGCCGCCCCTTCCAGTCGATAGGTGTCCGGTGCGGCCCCATCAAGCCAGGGACTCCACTGCACGAAATGTCGCAAGTCGGACACGACTTCGTACAGCACTTCCGGCGGATGATCGAAAGCGCGGTCACGTTCCACCGTCACCGAGGCCGGCAACATGAAACTAATGACCACCAGCAGGATGACCAGCGCCAGCAATACGGCAAACAGTCTTCGCAACATGAGGTGCCCTAACCGCTAATTCCCATCAAAGTGTATCGCCCAACCGGGGCAGCCATTTCAGTGCCAGCGATCCCGGCCTTCGAAGGGATCGCGGCGATGTCGCTCGTCGCGGTGTTCCCAATCCCAGTTGCCTGCGTCCGGATCCGGCAGGTCATCCTGATCATGTTCCTCGTCTTCCCATGCATAGCGTTTGAGCGGGGGCAGGTCCCAGTTCCGAAAGGCGAATGCCATGACCACGCCAATCGCCATGCCGCTGGCATGCAGCTCCCAACTCATGCCACGCTCCACCGGCAACACGCCCCACAACATGGAGCCATAGAAAAACCAGATCATCAGGGATACCCCGACCGAGCGCAAGTCACGGCGCAGTATGCCGGAAACGAACACGAAGGCCAGCATGCCGTAGACCAGCCCGCTGGCCCCGATATGCAGGCTGGGCCGGGCAAACACCCAGGCCAGCGCCGCGGAACCGACATAGATGACGGGCAAGGCGCGCAGCGAGGAGTTCGGATAGAGGAACAGCATGGCGACCCCGCCGACGAACAGGGGAATGCTGTTGGATGCGATGTGCGAGAGATTGCCGTGCAGCAACGGTGTCGTGAACAGGCCCAGCAGGCCGGCGCCATCACGCGGGCGCAGCCCGAATCGCGAGAAGTCGAGCCCGGTAAGCTGCTCGAACAAAAACACTACCCAGATGGCCACCAGCATGATGGCCGACAGCTTGATCGCAAGAAGGAAGTTGGCGCGGGCCCGCTTCGATGCGGTGTAGGCGGGATCCGGCGTGCGCAGGTCCATTAAGGCTCCGAGACTGACGCGAGACCAGCTTCAATGATGCCATGAACGCGTCGACGCAGCTCACCGACCTGCTCCACGCTCAACTGATCGGTGGGAATCGGCTCGTGGAAACGAACCCTCACCCGACCGGGCCGCAGGCGCAGGGTATCGGCCGGCAGGATATCCCGTGTCCCGGTGACGGTGACCGGCAACACCGGCAGGCCCTGGTCGATAGCCACGCGGAACGCACCCTTCTTGAAAGACTGCAGTTTGCCGCTACGGCTGCGTGTTCCCTCGGGGAAGAACATCAGCCCGGTCCCGGGTTTGAGCCGTTCGACGGCACGATTGATTGCCTGACGGGCCTGCTCTGGATTGGCGCGATCAATGAAGACATGACCGATGGCACGGCATCCGGCGGCTACGAACGGAATGCGCCCCACTTCGGCCTTGGCCACCCAGCGCAGGTCGAGACCGCTGTAGCCGTACACCACCGGGATATCGAACTGGCTCTGGTGATTGGCCACGACCACGTAGGAGCGGCCGGGATCGATCTGCTCCCGCCCCTCGAGCTCCACGCCGACCGGCACCATGCGCGTCAACATCCGTCCCCAGTTGGCGGCCACCCAGAGATTGGCCAGCCGCGGCGACACCAGGAGAGCCAGGGGAACTGCAAGCACAGCGCTGACGATCGTGACCAATGCAGCCAGCGGCAAGTAGACCAGCCACATCCACAAAGGATAAAGGCGCAGCCAGATGGGAGAAGAAGTTGTCATGGGGCAGTATCGTACATTACGCCGATTAGTCAAAGCATCCGGCTTCAAGCACTAAAAGTTCGCACTCCCGGCTTCCGAAGCTCATGGGCTTACGGATCCCTTGCCAGCAACCAAAAAGGGGCGTCGACTGACGCCCCTGTGTGATATGCCTTATCGGCAATGGACGACTTCAGGCAGCTTTCGCCTTACCCTTGCGTTCACCTTCGAGCAGGCGACCCGCGCCGATTTCGATCTTGCGCGGCTTCATGCGCTCGGGCAGTTCACGCACCATGTCGATGTGCAGCAGGCCGTTCTCCAGGCTTGCACCACTGACCTTGACATGGTCGGCCAGCTGGAAGCGGCGCTCGAACGATCGCGTGGCGATGCCGCGATACAGGAATTCGCGATCATCGTTATCATCGCGCTCCTCGTTCTTGCTGCCGGAGATGGTCAGCGTGTTCTGCTCGCTGGTGATGTCGAGTTCATCTTCGCTGAAACCGGCTACCGCCATGGTGATGCGGTAACGGTCTTCACCGAGAGATTCGACGTTGTAGGGTGGATAGCCGTTGCTGTCCACGCGCGAGGCGTTGGTCAACATGTCAGCCAGGCGATCAAAGCCAATCGCCGTCCGATACAGGGGAGAGAGATCAAAAGTGTTCATAACCGTATCCTCCTATGAAGCAATCGGTCGTGTTTCGGATTGTGCCCGCCTGCAACCAGGCCGGGCATTGACTCAAGGCCCCGTTTCCGGCGACCTCGGTGGTAGAGATAGGGACGTGCTAGAGAATTTCAAGTGGATTGAGATGCGATGGGTAGAGGGGTAGAGGAATAGAGGAAAAACAAGAGGAATCCCTGGCATCCTTTCCTCTTCCCCTCTCCTCCTCTATTCGTCCCCATACTCCACGGCGATCACCGTCAGAACGCGCTCCCCCGAGGGCGTGCGCACCACGGCCTCCTCATCGATCGCCTTGCCCAGCAGGGCCCGGGCGACCGGGGAGTCCACCGAGATCCAGCCCCTGTCGGCGTCGGTTTCGTCGGCGCCGACGATACGATAGTCCACTTCACTGCCGTCTTCCTCTTCGAGGGTGACGCTCGCCCCGAAAAAGACCTTGCCGGGGTTATCCGAACGAGGTGCCACCGGCTGGACTTCGTCGAGACGTTTCTGCAGGTAGCGGATGCGGCGATCGATCTCCCTCAGTTGCTTCTTGCGGTAGATGTACTCGGCGTTCTCGGAGCGATCGCCCTCGGCGGCCGCTGCCGTCAGGGCCACGGTCACTTCACGGCGAAGTTTCCAGCGCTGCTTGAGTTCGTCCTGCAGCCGGCGATGGCCGGCTGCAGTGATATACGGAGAGCGCAAGTCACAGTCCGCCTTCGGTCAGCTTCAGCGGATCGAGCAACTTCTCCAGTTCCTCCCGCGAGAGTTCGGTCAGCTCAGCAGCCACGTCGATGATCGGCCGCCCCTCGGCATAGGCCTGCTTGGCCGCCGCGGCACCCTTCTCGTAACCGATGACGCGGTTGAGCGCCGTAACCAGGATAGGGTTCTTCGACAATGCCTCGCCAAGATGATCCTCGCGCACATTGAAAGTGGCAACGGCACGATCGGCCAGTAGATTGGCGGCGTTGCCGAGTATCTGGAGGCTTTCCAGCAGTGTCGCACCCACTACCGGCAGCATGACATTGAGCTGAAAATTGCCCGATTGCCCGGCCACCGTGATGGTGCCGTCGTTGCCGATCACCCGGGCGGCCACCATGCAGACCGCCTCGGGAATGACCGGATTGACCTTGCCCGGCATGATCGAACTGCCCGGCTGCAGGGCTTCGAGTTCAATCTCGCCGAGACCGGCAAGCGGGCCCGAGTTCATCCAGCGCAGATCGTTGGCGATTTTCATCATGGCAACGGCCAGCGCCTTGAGCTGCCCCGACAGTTCCACCGCGGCGTCCTGGCTGGCAATACCTTCGAACTTGTTGTCGGCCGACAGGAACTCGAATCCGGTCGCCGACACCAGGTGCTCGGCGACGCGTTCACCGAAATCGGACGGAGCATTGATGCCAGTACCGACTGCCGTGCCCCCCTGCGGCAGACGCCGGATCCGGTCGAGGCTGTCCTCGATTCGACGGTAGGCGCTGCGGATCTGTGCGGCCCAGGTTTCCAGTTCCTGCCCGAGTGTAACGGGCATGGCATCCATCAAATGCGTGCGGCCGGTCTTGGCCACCTTCCCGAGTTCAACGGCGCGCTTTTCAAGAACCGAGTGCAGGTGCTTGAGTGCCGGCAGCAGATGCTCGGAGGTCTGCAGGCATGCGCTGACCTGGATGGCGGTTGGAATCACGTCATTGGAGCTCTGGCTCATGTTGACGTGGTCATTGGGATGGATCCCGAGTGCGCCGTCCGGATCAGCCAGGTGGGCGATGACCTCGTTGCTGTTCATGTTGGAACTGGTGCCCGACCCCGTCTGGTAGACATCGACGGGGAAGTGATCGTCCACCCGGTTATCAGCCACTTTTCCCGCCGCCACGGCGATGGCCTCTGCCAGGGGCCCGTCAAGCAACTCCAGATCGCGATTGGCACGGGCGCAGGCAGCCTTGATCAGGCCGAGCGCGCGGATGAAGGCGGGCGGCATCGGCTGGCCGCTGATCGGGAAGTTGTTCACGGCACGCTGGGTCTGCGCGCCCCACAGCGCATCGGCAGGCACTTTCAGCTCGCCCATGCTGTCGCGTTCGGTTCGAAACTCGGTCATGACGAAATGTTCTCGGGTGTGGATTGACACATTGCGAATTCAGTCTTTCATTATAAGTGACGCTGTCGATGCATTCGGCCCCGCTTCGACAAGTCCGCATCGACAATCGGCATCATGCGAAAATATTCTCATGATTGGTCGTCTGCTGTTCCTCTTTCGCGTCGCCGGCGCCACGCTGTTGTTGAGCCTGAACACTCTGGTTCATGTCGGTCCGTTGCTGATCGTGGCCCTGTTCAAGCTTCTGACTCCGGCCGGCAGCCGACCTCGCCAGTGGCTTGATCAAGGCCTGATGGCGATCGCGGCAAGCTGGATCGATTTCAACTCGTGGATGATCGACCACCTGACCGATACCCGCATCGTGATCAGCGGCCTGCCCGATCCCGATCCGGAAGGCCAGATGCTGGTGGTCTGCAATCATCAGAGCTGGGTGGATATTCCCGTCCTTCAGAAGGTGTTCAACCGGCGCCTGCCCCTGCTGCGTTTCTTTCTCAAAAGCCAGCTGATCTGGGTGCCGCTGCTGGGACTGGCCTGGTGGGCACTGGATTTCCCTTTCATGAAACGCCACACCCGCGCCCAGATCGAGCGCCGGCCGGAACTGGCCGATCGGGACGTGAAGGCCACTCGCGCCGCCTGTGCCAAGTTTCGCCAGCTCCCGGTGGCGGTGGTCAACTTTGTCGAGGGAACGCGTTTCAGGCCAGCGCGGCACCAGGCCCAGTCGTCACCCTACCGTCACCTGCTCAAGCCCCGTGCCGGCGGCGTCGCCTTTACCCTGGATGCCATGGGTGAGGCCATCGAGCACATGATCGACGTCACCATCGTTTACCCGCAGGGCCGTCCGCGCCTAGTCGATCTGTTTGCCAACCGGGTCCGCGAGATCCGGGTTGCCATCCACAGCCGTCCCATACCCGACTGGCTGCGCGGCGGCGACTACCTGAATGACGAGGATTTCCGCCGGCGAGTGCGTGAATGGATCAATGCACTCTGGCATGCCAAGGACGAGACTGCCGACCAGCTCCTCGCACGCACTTCCGAGGACGATCCATCAACATGAACCGGACACGTGGCTGGCGGCTTGACGACGGCTTCGGTATCCTTTCGCGCTGATTTCAATTTCGACCGGCTCCATGTCTCGCAACCTCCTTCTTCATGTCGGAAATCTGACAGTCGCTCTGCTGCTCATGTGCTGCCCCCAACTCGATGCGCAGGCCAGCAGGGGCATGACCCTGGAACAGATCGGCGAAATCCGCTCGGTCGGCCAGATCGTCGTCGCGCCCGACGGCGAACGCGTTGCATTCACCGTCAATATTCCGCTCGATCCGTATGATCTCGGCGGTGCCGGTCGCCGGGAATTGCACGTGGCCCGATCGGCCGAAGACATGGAACCGTTCGTCTACACGATTACCGAACTGGCGTCGGTCAGCTGGCGACCGCCCGGCAACTCCCTGAGCTTCCTGGCCAACTGTGAGGAAACCGAACAACGCGTACTCTACGAGATACCGATCGACGGCGGCGAGCCACGACTCATCCTCTCGCACGACACTGACATAACGGCCTACAGCTTTTCGCCAGACGGCCGCTTCGTCGCTTTTCTCGCCACTGAAGCGGCCAACGAGGAGGACCGCAAGCTGACAGAACTGGGCTTCAATGCCCGGGTCTGGGAGGAAAGCGCCAGCCCGCAGCGGGTCTGGATCGCCGACACGCGAGGCGAGATCGAAACACGCATGCTGGACACGACGGGCTCTGCATCCTCCCTGAGCTGGTCGCCCAACGGCAAGCACCTCGCATTCATGCTCGCCCCGAGCCCCCTGACCGACGATGACCTGATGCATCGGCAACTGGTGGTGGCAACGGCCGATGATGGAAAGATCACCCACCGTTTCAACCATGTGGGCAAGAAAGGCGATGCCGCATGGTCTCCCGACGGTCAACGCCTGGCTTTCATCGGCGGCGTCGATATCCATGATCCACGCGAGGGGCGATTGATGATCGCCGAGCTCGCCGACGGCATTCACCGCGACATCACGCTGGGATATCGCGGTCATGTCCGCGATTTCGCCTGGCAGGATGCCAAGCACCTGTTCTACGTCGGACATGTCGGTGTGCATTCGGAGCTGGCACGAATCGACCACCGCGGTCACGACCTGGAAGTCATCCGGGATGCGGGAAGACCCCTGCTGCAATCGATCGACTACGCCGGCGGAACGCTGGCGATGCTCGCCGATGCCCCCAACCACCCTGCCGAGCTTTACGTGATGGAGGACGAGCAGCCAGTACGGTGGACCGACAGCAACCCCTGGCTGGCCGACATCCGGCTAGCTCGACAGGAAGTCATCACCTACACCGCCCGTGACGGCCTGGAACTCGAGGGCATCCTCGTTCACCCGCTTGATGCGCCCGGCGGACCCGTGCCGACCATCTTCGCCATCCACGGCGGGCCGGAAGCCCACGACTCCGACGGCTGGCTGACCAGCTATGCCAAGCCGGCCCAGGTCGCCGCGGCCCGCGGCTACGCCATGTTCTTTCCCAATTACCGGGGAAGCACCGGACGCGGGGTGGCCTTTTCAAAGCTCGGCCAGGGCGACCCGGCCGGCGCCGAGTTCGACGACATACTCGACGCCCGCGACCAGTTGGTCGAAGTCGGCGTAGCCGCCGAAGGACGCATCGGCATCACCGGCCGCTCCTACGGTGGGTACGCCGCAGCCTGGGCCGCGACCGCGCAGAGCGAGCATTTCGATGCCAGCGTGGTTGCGGTCGGGGCCGGAGAAAACATCTCCAAGTTCGGCACTTCCGACATCACGCACGAGCTTTACCTGGTGCACCTGCGCGAATGGCCCTGGGAGAACTGGCAGATGTACCTCGAATCAAGCCCGATCTACCACGCCGAACGCTCGCGCACGCCCACCCTGATCCTGCACGGCGAGCAGGATGCCCGCGTCCACGTTTCCCAAGGCCTCATTCTCTACCGGTATCTCAAACTGGCAGGCCAGGCACCGGTGAGGCTGGTGACCTACCCGGACGAGGCCCACGGTACCCGCGATGCGGCCGCGCGGCGGGACTACAGCATGCGCCTGATGCGCTGGATGGATCACTTTCTGATAAAAGGCGCGGAAGAACCACCCCCCTATCGTCTCGATCATGCTCCCTGGGTCACCGTCAACGACGCGAAATAAAACATTCTGCTATCTTGGTTTGATGAACGGTGGTGGTTTTACCGTCCCGACACTCCCAAGCGAATTCAGAGAGGTGACATGGAACGGCTGGGCCGCTACCAGATCGAGCGAGAACTTGGCCGCGGGTCGATGTCCATCGTCTACGAGGCCTTCGACCCCCATATCAACCGGCAACTGGCGGTCAAGGTGCTGCGGGAACGCTATGCCCGTGACGTGAAAAGCCGCCAGCGCTTCCTGCGCGAGGCCCGCTCGGCGGGCGGTCTGAGCCACCCCAACATCGTCACCGTGTTCGATGTCGGTCAGTTCGAGGGTCTGCCCTACCTGGTCATGGAAAGGCTGCAGGGAGAAAGCCTGGAAGACTTCCTCGCCGCCGGCAACAGCTTCGATGCCCGCCAGATCATCGAGATCGGCATCCAGCTGGCCAGTGCATTGCACTACGCGCACGAACGCGGCGTCATTCACCGCGACATCAAGCCTTCGAATATCTACTTCGATCCGGACTCGGGGCTGGTCAAGCTTGTCGATTTCGGTATCGCCGCCATCGATCGGCGCATGAGAGAAGGCAAGGCGGCCGACGACGACACCATCGTCGGCACACCGCGTTACATGGCGCCCGAGCAACTGCAGGGCGATCGTCCGGATCATCGCTCGGATCTCTACAGCATGGGCATCGTGCTTTATCGCCTGCTGTCGGGCAAGCTCCCATTCAACGGCGAACCACTGTCGGTACTGGCCCGGCAGGTCGTCAACGAATCCCCGCCGCGTCTGATCCCCGAACACGAGAACACGCCGGTGGAGTTGATCGAGCTGGTGCTGCGGCTCATTGCCAAGCAACCCGGTGCACGCTATATCGACGGCGCGCAGGTCCTGGAAGAGCTGCAGGAGATTCGGGCCGATCTCGATCGCGGACTTCTCAAGCAGGCTCATCCGGCATCTCCAACCTGGCGCTGGCCCCTGTTTCTGAGCCTCGGACTGGCCGCCATCCTGGGCGTCGGGCTGACCTGGATCTATCACAGCCAGAGCAGTGCCATGACCGAGACGACCTACGGATACGGTGACGCACTGTCCAGCGTAATCGCTCGTGAGACGGCTGAAGCCTTGCTGCTGCAGGATGCAACCGCCCTGGCCAACCTCGTATCCGACTTCGCGGTCAATCCACGCATCACTCACCTTCACGTCAGCGATCGGGACGGTCAGATCCAGGCCAGCACCGATCCTTTCCTGCAGGGGGAATCCGCGCCGCAGGCCGACGGCACGCTGATCGAGCGCACACACGGGAGCGTTCGACTGATTGTGCTCGAAAGTGGACACCTTGAATTTCAGACCCCGGTACGCTTCCAGGCGCGACGCATCGGCCAGGTCCAGCTTGGCATCGACGGCAGCCAGTTACAGGCCACCGCCCGGACCACGATGACCATGCTGGTCATCGTCTTCCTCGCCACCGTACTGGTCGGCGCCATCGGATTTGCATGGGTGGCCCGATGGCAGCAACGTTCCATCCAGCGCATCGCCTGGGGGCTGCAGCGCATCGCCCGCGGTCATTACGACTTCAGACTGGACGACGCCAGGCAAGACTCGCTGACCCCGATCGTCAGACGCTTCAACGATATGGCCATCCGCCTCGAAGAGCGCCACGGCCATGAAAGACTCAGCCGTGCGCGCCCGCTACCTCCGTTGCGCGACGACACGCTGGAATCCGGCGTCGATGCCACCGCAGAAATGACCTCAGAGAAGAAACCGGTATTACGCAGCATCGGCGGCGGCACCGCTTCGCCACTGGACGACGATTCAGAGATTCCAGAAAAAGATTCTTGATGACCGTGCGCCGGCGCACCGGCACGATCCTGCTCAGAGGCGTTCCAGCTCATCGAGCCGCTGCTGCACATCGCGGGCGCGTTCCAGGTAGACCTGCGCCGGCTCGAAATCCGGGTCCAGTTCGAGCACCCGTTCCCAGTAGGTGACCGCCTCGTTCACTTCCTGCGCTCGCCAGGCCTTGAGTGCGCGTTCGTGGTACCGATCAACGAGGTCCCTCGCAGCGGCGACCTCACCGGCCTCCTGCTCGAGACGATCCGCTTCGATCGGGTCAGGCAGACTTTCGGGTTCGCCGCCGTCCGGCGATTCGCCCCCGGACTGACGCGGAGCCGTCGTTGCCGTGTTTTCGCCACTCTCGTCTGGTTCCTGGTCCACTGCCGGAACCCGCAGTACCGTGCCCGGCCGCAGTAGACGCGGCCGGTCGATGGCATTCAGCCGGGCCAGCGCCACGAAAAGCATGCCGTCCCCGGCATGACGTTGAGCCAATCCGGATAGCGTGTCGCCCGGCGCGACGACCACCTGCATGAATTCCTCGCCCAGAAATGACTCCGGCGCTTCGTGAAGCTGACTGAGCAATCGGGCAGCCAGCCGATTGTCCGGGTGATCTTCCAGCAGACCGACCAGCAGTTCCTCGGCGAGCGCATGCTCGCCGTCCTGCAAGTGGTCGATGGCCCTCGGCAATCGGCCAGGGCCATCGGCCAAACCATCGGCTTCGTCAACCGGAACGGCTTCGGGCTGGTGCTCCGCCTCCCATCGCTCTTCCAGAAGCTGGCAGGCCGACAACAGGAGCGTCAGCGACAAGAGAATCGAGATACGGAGTGTCATGACTGGAATTTCCGGCGCTGGCGACAGTGATGAATCATTCTGTCAGTGTACCCAATCAAATCGATCGGCGACGGCACGCCTCACCTGACCGAAGCGGTCGACCCTGCCCGGGTGAGTTAAAATGGTGGGCTTCCTTTTCGCTGCTTTGCAAGGACACCATGGACGCCTCCGCCCTGACCGCACTTTCACCGCTTGACGGCCGTTATGCCGGACGTCTGGCCGGACTTCGCGAGCTGTGCTCCGAAGCCGGACTGATTCGCCATCGCGTCATCGTCGAAATCGCCTGGTTCAAGGCTCTGGCCGCACAGTCGGACTTTTCGGCCCTGCCGGCGCTGAATGCCGATGACCGCCATTTCCTCGACCGCCTGGCCGACTCTTTCGGTACGGACGATGCCGCGGCCATCAAGCAGATCGAGGCCACCACGAACCATGACGTCAAGGCGGTGGAATACTGGCTCAAGCAGCAGTTCGCCGAACGGCCCGGCCTGGCACCCTATACCGAGTTCGTGCATTTCGCCTGCACCTCCGAGGACATCAACAACCTGTCCTGGGCGCTGATTATCCGCCGGGCCGTGGTCGAACAACTCGACCCGCTGCTGGCGCGGCTCGACGACCGCCTGCAGGCGCTGGCCACCGACCATGCCGAACTGCCGATGCTCTCGCGAACGCACGGCCAGACTGCCTCGCCGACCACCCTGGGCAAGGAAATCGCCAACGTCGTCTTTCGCTTGCGCCGTCAGCGGCGAGGGCTCGACCAGGTCGAAATCACCGGCAAGATCAACGGTGCAGTCGGCAATTTCAACGCTCACCTTGCCGCTTGCCCGAACGTTGACTGGCCGGCGCTTTCGCGCGAGGTGGTCGAAGACCTGGGGCTGGTCTGGAATCCCTACACCACCCAGATCGAGCCGCACGACATGATCGCCGAGGTGGCGCATGCGCTGATGCGTATCAACACCGTACTGCTGGATTTCGCCCGCGATGCATGGGGCTATGTCTCACTAGGATACTTTCGGCAGAAGCTGGTCGAGGGTGAAGTCGGCTCATCGACCATGCCGCACAAGGTCAACCCGATCGACTTCGAGAACGGCGAGGGCAACCTCGGCCTGGCCAACGCCCTGCTCGATCACCTCGCTGCCAAGCTGCCGGTATCCCGCTTCCAGCGCGATCTGACCGATTCCACGGTCCAGCGCTCGCTCGGATCGGCCTTCGGCTACAGCTCGCTGGCCTGGCAGTCCATTCTGCGTGGCCTCGACCGTATTGCCCCCGACGCGGCCCGCCTGGCCGAAGACCTCGATGAGGCCTGGGAAGTCCTGGCCGAACCGGTACAGACCGTAATGCGACTGCATGGCGTACCCGAGCCCTACGAGAAACTCAAGGCACTGACGCGCGGCCATGGCATCGATCGCGAAAGGATCCGGGAATTTATCGGCACGCTCGATATCCCCGAGGCCGACCGCAATCGCCTGATGGCGATGACACCGTCGGACTACACCGGCAACGCCGCCGACATGGCCCGGGACATCGTCAAATACACATGAAATCGGTCGAGCGTCTCGAGCCATTCGACGCCGACCGGTTCCTGAACGAGTTCTGGCAGCGCCGTCCCTGCCTGATCGGCGGCTGGCTGACACCCGAGTCGCTTTCAATCCGCGAGCTCCTGGCAACGGCGGAACGGCAGGGTTTACCCGCTCGCCTGATTACCGGGACGCAGGAACGCGGCAACTGGACTATCACCCATGGCCCGCTCGAAGAACACAGCCTGCCAGAAGACGGCAAGGACTGGACGGTGCTGGTGCAGGAAATGGACAAGGCCAACCGGGCGGTCGAAACCATCCTCGACCCTTTCCGGCAGTTCCTGCCCGACTGGATGCTCGACGACGTCATGATATCCCATGCCATGCCGGGCGGCTCGGTTGGGGCACACGTCGATGCCTACGATGTCTTCCTGGTCCAGGCCGCCGGCACCCGTCACTGGCAACTCGCCGAAGAATTCGAACCGGCACTCGATCCGCGCTTCGAGTTGGCTTTGCTGGAGAACTGGCAACCCCAGACCGATCTGTTCGTCGCCCCTGGTGAATCACTCTATCTCCCGCCCGGCATCGCCCACCACGGCGTGGCAACCAACGAATGCCAGACCTGGTCGGTCGGCCTGAGAACACCTTCGGGCCCGGAGCTGATGTTTTTCCTGGCCGAGTCCCTGGCCATACGCGAAACAGAAAGACGCCGGCTGCAGGTTACCCACCCCGATTCGCATTCCCCGTCGCGTGTCACACCGGCGCTGGCCAGTCAGGCCCGCGATCTGATGAAGGCGGCACTGGAACTGGACGGCGGGGAACTCCAATCCCTGCTGGCGCAGTTTCTCACTCGCTGGCGGCTATGGCCGCGTGAGGTGATGGACGACGAGCATGGCAGCATCACAAGCCGACTTGCCAGGGGCCACCCGGTACGACTCGACAGTGCGACACGATTGGCCCTGAGCGGACCACCGGAGTGCGAATCGCTGACGGTCAATGGCGAGGTGATCGCCTGCTCTCCCGGATTGGCGCGTGAACTGGCCAGCACCCGACACGTGTCGCCCGCCTGGCTCAACGAACCGGAAGCGCTGGAGCAATTGATCGAAGGCGGTGCCGTCGTCCACCGGTCGAACGATGAACCGGACACCGGATGAAACGTCGTTTCCACCGGGTCGGCAACAAATCAATCACCAGCCCCGTTATAATTAGCGGTCTTTGACCTGGCCACCCGAATTTCCTGGCGCTAGCCCATGACTGACGACCTGCAGGAGCAATACCGGGCCTCCCACCTGTCCGGCGGCAACGCCGCTTACGTGGAGGAGTTCTATGAAGCGTGGCTCGACGACCCGGCGTCCGTTCCCGAGCATTGGCAGAAAATTTTCCAGACCTTCACCGACTCCGGTGAAGACACCCGTCACCGGGCCATCACCGAGTACTTCCGCGATCTCGCTGTCAACGGACATTACCGTGGCGGCACCGGCGTGGCCGAAGACTTCAAGCAGGCCGGCGTCCTCAGGCTGATCAACGCCTATCGCGTGCGGGGTCACCAGCGTGCGAAGCTTGACCCCCTCGACATCAGCCATCGACCCGAGGTGCCCGATCTGGAACTGGGGTTCCACAGCCTGTCGGAAGCCGACCTCGGCACGAGTTTCCACACCGGCTCGCTGGCCGGCCCGGATCACCGACCACTGTCGGAAATCATCGATATCTGCCAGCGCACCTACTGCGGCAGCATCGGTGTCGAGTACATGCACATCACCGACACCAACCAGCGACGCTGGCTGCAGCAGCGCCTGGAAGGCACGAGCGGCATCTACACGCCGGAAGCCGACGAGCGCAAGCGCCTGCTCGACAAGCTCTCGGCCGCCGAAGGCCTGGAGAAGTACCTGCATTCCAAGTATGTCGGCCAGAAGCGCTTTTCTCTCGAGGGCGCAGAGACCATGATCCCGCTGTTCGACACCCTGATTCGCCATACCGGCAGCCAGGGTGTTCGGGAGATGGTCATCGGCATGGCCCACCGCGGTCGCCTGAACATGCTGGTCAACATTCTTGGCAAGAGCCCGCGTGAACTGTTCGCCGAATTCGAGGGTTCGATCGCCAAGGACGATCCCAACCGCAGCGGCGACGTCAAGTACCACATGGGCTTCAGCTCCGACGTACCGACCCCGGGCGGGCCGATGCACCTGGCACTGGCGTTCAATCCTTCCCACCTGGAGATCGTCAACCCGGTGGTCGCCGGTTCGGCACGCGCCCGCCAGACGCGCCTGGGTGACGAACGACGGGAACAGGTCCTGCCCGTCCTGGTCCATGGCGATGCCGCCATTGCCGGTCAGGGCGTGGTGATGGAACTGCTCAACATGTCACAGGCACGCGGCTTCGCCGTGGGGGGCACTTTCCACGTCGTGGTCAACAACCAGATCGGGTTCACCACCTCGCACCCGCTCGATGCGCGCTCGACCTTCTACTGCACCGAAGTCGCCAAGATGGTCCAGGCGCCCATCCTGCACGTCAATGGCGATGATCCCGAGGCCGTGCTGTTCGCCACCCGACTACTGGCCGACTTCCGCCGCGATTTCAAGAAGGATGTCGTGCTCGACCTGGTGTGCTACCGGCGCCACGGCCACAATGAGGCCGACGAACCCGCCGCCACGCAGCCGAGCATGTACCAGGTCATCCGCAGCCTCGACCCCGTGCGCAAGCAATACGCCGACCGGCTCATCGAGGACGGGTTGGCCGAGAAGAAAGTCATCGACAAAGCCGCAGCCTCCTACCGTGACAAGCTCGATGCCGGCGAGCCGGTCGTCGATCTGCTCGACGAGCCCGTTGAGACGGTGGACTGGACTCCCTACCTCGACGGCGAGTGGCGCGAAGAGGTCGAAACCGGCGTCGACCGCAACCACATCAAGCAGCTCGCCGACCAGCTCACCACGCTACCGGAGGGCTTCAGCCTGCACAAGCAGGTCGAACGAATCGTCGACTCCCGGCGCAAGATGGCCGCCGGCGAGACACCCATGGACTGGGGCTTCGCCGAAACCATGGCATACGCCACCCTGGTCGAGTCCGGACACGGACTGCGGCTGGTCGGGCAGGACTCGGGGCGCGGCACCTTCTTCCACCGGCACGCGGTCTTGCACAATCAGGAAGACGGCAGCTCGCACCTGCCGCTGTCGACCCTGTCGGACAACAAGCGGCGCGTCACGGTGATCGATTCACTGCTGTCGGAAGAGGCCGTACTGGGCTTCGAATACGGTTACGCCACCGCCGATCCCGGAACGCTGGTCATCTGGGAGGCACAATTCGGTGATTTCGTCAACGGCGCGCAGGTGGTCATCGACCAGTTCATCTCTTCCGGCGAAACGAAGTGGGGCCGGCTGTGTGGTCTCGCGATGTTCCTGCCGCACGGCTACGAAGGCCAGGGCCCCGAGCACTCCTCGGCAAGACTGGAGCGATTCCTGCAGCTGTGCTCGGGCAACAACATCCAGGTCTGCGTGCCAACCCTGCCCTCGCAGATGTTCCACATGATCCGGCGGCAGATGCTGCGACAGTTCCGCAAGCCGCTGATCGTGATGACCCCCAAGTCCCTGCTCAGGCACAAGGCGTCGACCTCCAGCCTCGAGGACCTCGAAAACGGGCATTTCCAGCTGGTCATCGACGACCCCGCCGACCTGAAAGCCGACAAGGTCAAGCGTGTCGTATTCTGCTCCGGCAAGGTCTATTTCGATCTGGCCAAGCAACGCGATGAGGACGGCATCGAGGATATCGCCCTGGTTCGGGTCGAGCAGCTCTACCCCTTCCCGCGCGAAGAAGTGCAGAAAATCATCGCCCGCTACGGCAAGGCCGGCGAAGTGGTCTGGTGCCAGGAAGAACCGCTCAACCAGGGCGCCTGGTTCCAGATTCGCCATCACCTGCAGGCCTGCATTGCCAAGGGCCAGGAACTCTTCTACGCCGGGCGTGCCGGATCGGCCTCGCCGGCGGTCGGCTACTACCAGGTTCATCTTGAACAACAAAAACGTCTGGTCGGCGATGCGCTGACCCATGGCAAAGGATCGGAGTGAATAACCCATGAGTGTTGAAGTCAAAGTCCCCAACCTGCCC
>SKSJ01000219.1 GCA_007123055.1 Wenzhouxiangella sp.
CACCGAGCACGAATTCACGAATGGTGCGGCCACGAGAAATACGAGCGATGAAGCTGCCCACGAATGGTGCCCAGGAAAGGCCCCAGGCCCAGTAGAAGATGGTCCAGCGTTCGACCCAGTCATCCTCGGTATACGGTGCCATCATGAGACTCATACCGATGACGTTGCCGAAGTAGTCACCGATGGCATTGGTCATGACCGCGGTGATGAAATCGGTGGGACCGAAGAAAAACACGAACAGCAGAAGCAGCGCGGCCAGCAACATGTTGGTATCGCTGACGTAACGAATACCGCTCTCCAGCGGCGCCAGCGAGCACAGCAGAAAGACTACGGTGATGCCGCCGAGTATGGCCAGTTGCTGTTGAACACCGAACTCGATGCCGGCCACTGCCCCGAGGCCGCTATTGATCTGAATCACGCCCAGGCCGATGGTGGTGGCCACGCCAAAAATCGTCGACAGCACGGCGAGCACGTTGATGCCCCTACCGATCGGTCCGTCGACCCGATCACCCAGGGTATGCCGAAAAGCCTCGCTGATCAGCCCCGGACGCTGCTGGCGAAACCGCACATAGGCGATCGCCAGACCAACAACCGCGAAATTGGCCCACTGGTGAAAACCCCAATGAAACAGCGAGTACTGCATGGCATATCCGGCTGCTCGCGGACTGCCCGGCTCGGCTTCGCCGAACGGCGGAGCCATGAAATGACTCATCGGCTCTGCAATGGCCCAGAACACCAGCCCCACGCCCATGCCGGCCGAAAAGATCATGCCCAGCCAGGCCGGGTTGGAAAATTCCGGTGCCTCGCCATCGGCGCCAAGGCGAATACGCCCGAAACTGCTGACGCCCACAGCTACGCAAAAGATCAGAAACCCAGTGGTGGCGAACAGGTATAGCCAACCGAAATGCTGGGTGGTGAAACCCAACGCGCGGTCGGCAATGAACGCCAGTTCATCAGGCCGGCTAGCCCCGTAGCCCACGAAAAGCCCCAGCAACGCCAGCGAGATGAAGAAGACCCAGCCCGGGCGATTCTGGCGTACCGGTTCGTTCATTCCCCGCACTTGTGGTCCTGCGACCCTGTCAGATCAGTCGATCAACGGTCTGACCGCCGGATCTCAGCTGTCACCTTCGCCGCGTGAGCCAATGTGCTTGAGCCGGACTTCGTGATCGCCAACGCGCGGCATGCGCTCACGCACCGCATCCTCGTCAACCAGCTTGTCAGCTCCTTCACTCAGATGATCGAAAACCGCCTTGTAGCTGTCGGTGAGTTGGTTGATGAGCTCGGCCGTCTGCACGAAGTGTCCGTTGACCTCCTCGCGGAAACGCGCATTCTCCTTCTTGAGCTCCGCAACCGAATCGCCACCTGCACCACCGCGCTGCCGCAGCCAGATCCAGACGCCGGTCGCGCCGAGTAGCGCACCGAGGATCAATGCAATGAGGCTAGCCAACATGATGTCATTCCACATGGTTTGGTTCTCGCTTTGCCGTGCCAGACTTTAGTGTATCAGTCGTGGTGAAGCGACGAGGGAAAAAGGTGAAAGGCGGACCAGGTTTCAGGGGGTAGGGGAAACACGGTTTCCGGTTTCCGGGTTCCGGTTTCCGGTTTCCGGGTTCCGGGTTCAGGGCGGGCTGCATAGCCTCCCGCCCTTGCCGTGCCGGCACCGCAACTTCAAGCAACCAGCCAACAAACCAATCAACCAATCAACCAATCAACCAAATATCCTACTTCCATTTCAATTCGTAAAGATCGAGACGGCGGTCCTTGAGGTTGCGTACCGAACCGTGCGAGTGGATTTCTCGCAGGTTGTCGAGGTCCAGGTCGGCAATCAGCATGGTTTCGGTATTGGGCGTGGCCTCGTGGGCGATGGCGTCGTGCGGGAAGGCGAAATCGGACGGCGTGAAGACGGCAGCCTGGGAGTACTGCATGTCCATGTTCTCGACCCGGGGCAGGTTGCCCACCGATCCGGTGATGACCACGTAGCACTCGTTTTCGATGGCGCGCGCCTGCGCGCAACGCCGCACGCGCAAGTAGGCATTCTTGGTATCGACCCAGTAGGGGACGAACAGGATATTCAGCCCTTCGTCGGCCAGCAACCGCGGCAGCTCGGGGAATTCCACGTCGTAGCAGATCAGGATGCCGATCTTGCCGAAGTCGGTCTCGAAGATCTTGACCTTGTCGCCGCCAGTCAGGCCCCAGTAGCCAACCTCGTCAGGCGTGACGTGAACCTTGTACTGTCGATCCCAGGTACCGTCGCGCCGCAGCAGGTAACAGACATTGCGGAGCCGCTCGCCATCGTACTCGGGCATGGAGCCGGCGACGATGTTGATGTTGTAGGAGACGGCGAATTGCAGCATCCGGTCGCGGATCGCTTCGGTGTAAAGCTGGTGGCGGCTTCGTTTACCGATGAGTATACCGAGCTGGAGTTGGTGTATGGCAGCGAGGGGTTGTACTTTTCCTTCAGGCTGAATGATGCCTGCTATCAGGCGACACGCGATCTTGGCGGCC
>SKSJ01000189.1 GCA_007123055.1 Wenzhouxiangella sp.
CTGTCGCTGTCGGGACTGTTCGATTTCGGGACCCGCCTGATGGGTGTGGGCCAGGGGCTGACCGATAAGGGCGGCTCGAAAGGATCATTCTTTACCGGCGTGCTGGCCTGCGTCGTCGCCAGCCCCTGCACCGCACCGTTCATGGGCGCGGCCCTGGGGGCGGCGGTGTTCATGCCGTGGCCAATGGCCATGAGCGTGTTTCTCGCACTGGGTCTCGGGCTGGCCCTGCCCATGCTGTTGTTGAGTTTCAGTCCAGCACTGGCGCGCCGGCTGCCGCGGCCCGGACCCTGGATGGAAACCTTCAAGCAGGCCATGGCCTTTCCGCTCTACCTGGCGGTGGTCTGGCTGTTGTGGGTGCTGGCGCGGCAAACCGACGCCACCGGCCTGGCGCTGGTGCTGTCTGGCATGGTGGCGCTGGCTTTCGCCCTGTGGCTGGGCGGGCGTCGGGCGCGCGGCGAAAGCGGGGCCGTGGCGCGGCATGCCGCCGTGGGCCTGAGCCTGGTGTTCGTGGTTTCCACGCTCTTTTCGGCCGACCGGTTCGGCGGCGATACCGGGCCGGTCGAGAACGCCCACTGGGAAGCCTATTCGCCCGAAACCCTGGCCAGGCTGCGCGAGGATCCGGAGCGGGCGGTACTGGTCAACATGACCGCCGACTGGTGCATCACCTGCCTGGTCAACGAGCGCGTGGCTCTGAACACCCCGGCGGTGCGCGAGGCCATGGACGCGCACGAAGTGGTTTATCTCAAGGGCGACTGGACCCGTCGCGATGCCGCCATCACCGAGTACCTGTCAAGCTACGACCGCAACGGCGTGCCGCTGTACGTGCTGTATCCGAGAAACGGCGGCGAACCGCGCGTGCTGCCGCAAGTACTCACGCCGCAACTGGTCATCCAGGCACTGGAGCGTTCCTGAGTTGCAGCCCACGCCATGCGACCGATACGCACTGACCACAAAGCGCTTTTTTTCTCTCTTATGGAACAAAAGAATTCACCACAGAGAGCACAGACTCTGTGCCCTCTGTGCTCTCTGTGGTGCAATCTTTCAGGTTTATTCGATGAAATACAACAAGGAGAAAACGTCATGACCCATCGTCTGATACAAACGATCGCCGCCGGCCTGCTGCTGGCCCTGTCCACGATGCTGACAGCCGCGCCGCAGATCGGCCAGCCGGCACCCGACTTCACCCTGACCGATACCCAGGGCAACGAGCATTCCCTGTCCGACTTCCGGGGCCAGACGGTCATCCTGGAGTGGACCAATCACGACTGTCCCTTCGTGGTCAAACATTACGGCCCCGGCAATATGCAGGACCAGCAGCGCCTGGCCCGTAACGAGCATGACGCGGTCTGGCTGTCGATCATCTCCTCGCGCCCCGGCGCCCAGGGACATGTCTCCCCCGAGGAAGCCGACGAGCTGACGGCCAGCCGGGATGCCTATCCCACCGCCGTGCTGATCGACGAGCCCGGCGATGTCGGCCGTGCCTATGACGCGCGCGTCACTCCGCACATGTACATCATCGACGCCGACGGCATCCTGCGCTACATGGGCGGTATCGACTCCAACCCCAGCCGCAATCCCGAAGACATTCCCGACGCCACCCAGTACGTCGTGGTCGCGCTCGAACAGATGGCCGCCGGCGAGGAAATCACCGAGGCGGTGACCCGCCCGTACGGTTGCTCGGTCCACTACTGATCGATCTTCCTTCCTGGCCGGGCGCGGACACCGTGCTCGGCCCGCACCTGCCCCCTTTTAATCGGGGTTTTTGGATTTGGTGGCGGGGTGCCGAGCGGCCTTGCCCGGGGCCGGAACCGAGGTGAATCGCCTCGCCGGCACTTCAAGTCATATGGCGTTCTGGTGCCCCTGAATGCCCTCTTTATCCTGGATGGCCCGGCCGAACATCGAACCCTGTTGGTTCTTAACGCACGGACAGGATGTGCCAACTTCCATCACCTCGAACCCGGCCCCGGGCAAGACCACTCGCCACTTGATGTGTATGCGAAGGTTTGCAGCAGAGAGTCCATAGCGCCACCTGACCGCTATCTGTCTACTCCCGCATCTCAAAGCGGGTGGCATTCGAGCGATCTCGGCCTGAGCGGATGGCGGAATCCAGCAACGCATTCTCCCCAAACCATACGCGCCCGCAGTAGCCGAATCGAAGTCCCCAGCACATCTCTTGGGAAGACTCAATCTTGTCGACGCCAGGGCCAGCCAATCCAGAAGGATCGTCTGGGCCGATCAACCGATCGGGCCGAGATCGCTCGAATGCTACCCGCTGCTCCACCTCCTCTTTCAGGTGCCTGTAACTGGCAATGGCGCAGAATCGCCAACTTGTTGAGGGTGCTGCGGGCGGCTGCGCTATAGTCAGTCCTTTCCATAACGCATCATTGGCATGTATAACCCCGCAGACCAGAACACCAGCATGGACACCGCCTGCGTGCATGCCGGCGAGGAAAAGCTGGAGGCCCGCTTCGGTCTCAACACCCCGGTGGTGACCAGCTCGGCGTTCGACTACACCGACGGCGAAGTCCGCTATCCGCGCTATCACAACAGCCTCAACCACCAGGTCGTGGCCGCGAAGATTGCCCAGCTCGAAGGGGCCGAATCCGGCCTGGTCACGGCCAGCGGCATGGGTGCGATCAGCGCCATCTTCATGGCCCTGATGAAGCCCGGCGATCATGCCGTGCTGCTCGACGGTCTCTACGGCGGCACCACGGACCTGATCGAGGGCCTGCTCATCCCGTCGGGTTTTCGTTTTTCGATCTGGGACGGTGACCCGGACCATCTCGCAAGCCTGATCACGCCACATACCCGCCTGGTCATGGTCGAGTCGCCGACCAATCCGCTCATGCAGGTTGTCGACCTGGAGCACACCGCCGCCGTCGCCCGCGAGCACGACATCGTCAGCGTGATCGACAACACCTTCGCCACCCCCGTGGTGCAACGGCCGATCGAACACGGATTCGACCTGGTGGTGCATTCGGGCACCAAGTACCTGGGCGGTCATTCCGATCTCCTGTGCGGCACACTGACCGGTAACCGTGCACTGATCGAACGCCTCCATCCCATGGTCGTGCGCCTGGGTTCCAGTCTCAATGGCCAGGATCTTTACCTGCTCGAGCGTTCACTGAAAACGCTGGCGCTGCGGGTCCGGCAGCAATCGGCCAATGCCCTGGAGCTGGCCCAGCGCCTGGAGGCGCACGATTCCATCGACGAGGTGCTCTATCCCGGCCTCCCCGACCACCCTGGTCACGCCATCGCCGTCAAGCAGATGAACGGCTTTGGCGGCATGCTCTCGTTCCGACTTGGAGAAAAGCGCGATCCCACCCAACTTCTCGAAGTGCTGGAACTGATTCGCCCGGCCATCAGCCTGGGTGGCGTGGAGACGACCATCTCCCAGCCGTCCCGATCCAGCCACGCCAAGCTCAGTGAAACGGAACGGCAACGGCTTGGCATCGACGATCGCCTGTTCCGCCTGTCGACCGGCATCGAGGGCATCGAGGATCTGTGGCATGATCTGCGCAACGGGCTGGCCTGAAGGGAATCCATGTTCCGCAACCTGCCGCTGATCGTTGCTCTGGCCTTGCTGGGCTGGGCATTCTGGTCAAGCGAAACAGTCGCCGAGATTGCCTCCGGAGTGGCCGTGTTCCTGTTCGGCATGATGGCACTGGAGCAGGGGCTCAGGAGCCTGACCGGGGGAACCTTGGAGCGATTACTCAGGCTGTCCACCGACCGGCTGTGGAAGGGTTTGACCTTTGGCGCCAGCGCCACCGCACTGACCCAGTCGAGCACCCTGGTTTCGCTGCTGACCATCTCGTTTCTCAGTTCCGGCCTGCTCGGGCTGCAACAGGGGCTGGGGGTCATTTTCGGCGCCAACCTGGGCACCACCACCGGTGCCTGGCTGATGGCGGGCCCGGCGCTGCATTTCAACATCGGTCGCGGTGCTCTTCCCATTCTCACTTTCGGCGTGGTCTTCATCCTCACTCGCCACACCACGCTGCGCTCAGTCGGCTGGGTACTGGTCGGCATCGGATTCCTGTTTCTCGGCATCCAGTGGATGAAGGACGGGTTCGACGCCTTCCAGCAGGCCTTCGACCTGACCGCCTGGGGCATGACCGGGCTCAAGGGTCTGGCGATCTATACCGGTATCGGAATCTTCGCCACGGTGGTTATGCAATCCAGCCACGCCACCCTGATCCTGACCATCACGGCCCTGGCCGCGGGGCAGATCAGTTACGAGAATGCGCTGGCCATCTCCATCGGCGCTAATATCGGTACCGCGGTGTCCACCGGGTTGGCGGCAATCACCGCCAATATCGAAGGCCGGCGACTGGCCGGCGCCCATTTGCTGTTCAACGTGGTCACCGCCGCGGTGGCCCTGACGCTGATTACACCGTTCATGCTGACCGTGGAGTTCCTGGCCGGGCTGGTCGGCCTGGCCGAAGACAACCACGCCGTGCGCCTGGCCATCTTCCACACGCTTTTCAACCTGGCCGGCATCGGCATCATGGTGCCGCTGATCCCGACCATGGTGAAGGTGCTCGAACGTGTGTTCAGAAGCAAGCCGGCACCGGCGAGCAAGCCTCGCTATATCGGCGATACGGTCGCCAAGGTACCCGGGCCGGCCATGGAAGCGGCACGCAAGGAACTGCTGCGCCTGTTTGGCCGCATCTTCACGGTCATTGCCACCTCGCTCAACTACGAACCCGCCCAGTTACGCGCAAACAGTGATCGAAGGCAATTGATTGCTCCCCCCGAACGCGTACGTGCACACGACCTGGACGCGCTCTACCAGGACCGGGTCAAGCCGCTTCACGGTTTGATCGTGGATTTCCTCGCCCGGGTACCGGTCGAAGGTGAACGGGCACGCCAGCTGGTGGTATTGCGAACGACCAGTCAGCGGCTTCTCGAAGCGGTCAAGGACACCAAGCACCTGCAGAAGAACCTGGTGCGCTACCTGCGCTCGTCGAATACAGGAATTCGGGGTGAGTATTTACAGATTCGGGCCAACCTGGGCGAATTGCTCAACCGGCTCGATGCGTTGTCGCAGGAACCCGGCGAGGACCTGGAACTGAGCCTGGGCGAACTGGCTGCCCGTGTCGAAGGGAACGATATTGTTACCAACGGCCACCTCGACCAGCTCATTCGCGACCGGGCGATCACCGCCGAACAGGCCACCTCTCTGATGAATGACAGTGCCTACGCCTACCGGATCGCGAACAATCTGATCGCGGCGGCGCGAGCGATCTTTCTGCCGTTCGAGAGAATGGATGCCGAACTGCGTGAAGAACTGGCACTCGAGTCAGGCGAGTTGCGCGACATTCTGCAATCACCGGATGCATCCGACAGGCAGCATGGAGGTCATGCGCCATGAGTGGGAAGTCGAACTTTCAGAAATTCCGTGAGTTCCTGTCAAAGGACTACCGCGACCAGCTCAAGAAACGAGACAAGCTCATCGAGATGCTGCGTCGCATGCGCGAGAAACAACATGAACTGGAAGCCGAGCGGGCCGGGGAAAGCCACGCGGATGTCCAGGAGTCGCTAGACATGCAGATTCGCCTGCTTCGAGAGCAGCGACGCAAGGGCATCGAACTCCTGCGCGAACTGCGCGAGCTCCGCCGGCAAACGAGGCAAGATTGAACCTCACTGCCACTCAATGCCAAGTCGACCCATTCTGGTTGACTCCGGCATGTACCGCCTCATCGGCGCCATCCGGTACGGGCTAGTGGGCCGATCACCCGTCCCTGTTCCTGATTGTTCGGATACTACGCGCTAATTCCTCCCCCACTCTCGGTAAGGATGGGCGATGAGGTTGGAATTGAAGTAGCGGGGATCATCGGAGACTTCTTCACCCAGCCACTCGGGGCGCTCGAAGGATTCGTCTTCGGTCTGCAGTTCGATCTCGGCCACCACCAGGCCCCGGTTATCGCCATGGAACTCGTCGATCTCCCAGGTATGACCGGCATGCTCGACCCGATACCGTGTCTTGTCGATGACTGGCTGGTGGCAAAGGAATTGCAGCATGATTTCGGCATCGGGCCGCGGAATCTCGTATTCGAATTCCAGCCGTGAGATGCCCGCGCTTTGCCCCTTGATGGTCAGCCAGGCGTGGTCATCGACGACGCGCACGCGCACCACCCGTTGCTTGTCGGTGGACAGGTAGGCCTGGCGATATCGGCAGCCGTGTCCTGGCTGTTTCCAGCCAAAGTCGGTGACCAGGAACTTGCGTTCGATCTCGGTATGGGACATGGAGGTGAAAGGTTAAAGGTTAAAAGGACTACGAAAAATGCCGGCCCGGGGCCGGCATTTTTCGTAACGCGATCTATCCAATAATCAGCGGGCGCCGGGTTCGGCGAACTTCGCCATCCAGTCGGCCACCTGTTCGTACCAGTAGATCGAGTTGTTGGGCTTGAGAATCCAGTGATTCTCGTCCGGGTAGTAGATCAGACGTGATTCCACGCCGCGGCTTTGTAGCGTGCGGAACAGTTCGAATGCCTGACCGACCGGCACGCGGTAGTCGAGCTGACCATGAATGATCAGGGCCGGGGTGTCGAAGTTCTCGGCATAATAGTGCGGCGAAATTTCCTGGTAGATGCTCGGATCATCCCAGTAGTCACCGAAACGCACCGAGTGCACGGCAAAGTCGGCCGCCATCTGCGAGTACATGTTGTAGACCGGGGCGTGAATCAGCAACGTGTTGAAGGGGTGATCCTTACCCAGCAGGATGGACGACAGGTAACCGCCGTAGCTTCCGCCGCCGGCAACCATGCGCTCGTCGTCGATCCAGTCCTGGTCGGCAAACCAGTCGGCCGCGGCGATGGTGTCGTTGTAGGGCGCGGTGATCCAGTCGGGGTTGATGTAGTCGGTGAAGTCCTGCCCCCAGCCCGGTGAGCCGTGGAAGTTGTGCCAGGCGGTCACGTAACCCCACGAGGCGAAGGTCTGGGCATTCCAGCGGTAGTGGAAGCCGTCGGTGATCGGGCTGTGCGGGCCGCCGTGGATCAGCAGGAACAGCGGGTATTCCTTGCTTTCGTCGAAGCCCGGCGGGTAGTTGACCCACATCTGGATCTCCTCGCCATTGTGGCCGGTGTAGGTCACCGACTCGTAGGTGCCCAGGTCGACCTCGGCGAGCAGTTCGTCGTTGATGGTATCCAGGCGGGTGGGCTGGCCGCTGTCGGCATCGAGCCTGACCAGACGGGCCGGGTATAGAAAGCTTTCATTGGTCGCCACCATCGTGCCGTCGTCGGCGATGCTCAGACCGCCGAAGTTGGTCGCATCGGTCACGGCGCGAACCTGGCCAGCGAGGTCGATGTGGAAGACGCGGTTGGTGCCGTTGTCGGCCGCGATGCCGAACCAGCCACTGCTGTCGGCGGTCCAGACCAGACCGCCCGGCGAGCGATCCCAGTCGTCGGTGACGCTGCGCGTCTCACCGGTTTCCAGGTCACGCAGCTGGATGTTGACGGTATCGGCATAGAAACCGGGAATCTGCTGAGCCCCCCAGGCCAGCCAGCGACCGTCGGGGCTGAACATCGGCGACGAGTCGCCGGCCGGGTTGTCGCTGAGATTCTCGGCGCTGTCGCCGCCGATCTCGGCGAGAAAGACGTCGGTGGAGGGATCGACATGATCATCGCGATCGGACAGGAAAGCGATGTGGGTTTCGGCGGGATGAATGTCGAAGCTTCCGGCGCCCTGGGAGGAGCGCGGCAGTTCATGTCCCAGCGGTTGGGTGACCGGCTCGATGTCGCCGCCGTCGGCGGGAATGCGGAACACGTGCGCCTGGCGATCCTCTTCGATCCAGTGATCCCAGAACGAGTAGGGCAGCGCGTTCCACTGGCGGGCCGAAACATGCGAATCCTTCTCGGCCTGCTGCTGCTCCTCGATTTCCTCCCAGGTCTTGTCCGGCCACACGCGCGAGATGAAATACAGGTGCTCGCCAACCCACTTCACGCCATTGACGCCGGTGGGCACCTCGGTCAGGCGCTCGGCCTCGCCGGGGCGGTCCATCGGCAGCAGGTAGATCTGCGTGGCTTCGTCATCGCCGCGGCGGCTAGTGAAGGCAAGCGTGCTGCCGTCGGGGGAGAATACCGCGTTGCCGGCGGATTGTCCGGCAGCGGTCAGCGGGCGTTCCACCGATCCGTCGGTGTTGAACAGCCACAGTCGAGTCTCCGACGAATCATCATCGGTGTCGTAGGCGGTGACCGGCGCGACCACGTGACCGCCCTCGGGCGCGATCATCGGGGAACCGATGCGCTCGAGCTGCCACAGCACCTCGACCGACAACGGCTTGATGTCGTCGGCCAGTGCAAGGGCAGGCAGCACGAACAGAAGCGTTAGAAAAGTCGTCTTGATCTTCATTGTTTCGTCTTTCTCCAGATGGAAAAAAGGGTTCAGCGTTCAGGTTTCAGGTTTCAGGAAAGACATCATGAAGCCCGCCCTGAACCCTGAAAGCTGAAACCTGAAAGCTCAGTACAACACCAGCCGATCCACATCCATGGTGTAGGCGGCGTCGGCGGTGTCGTTGGAAATATCCTCGATATTGAGCGTGCCCTCCATCCAGAACGCATCCCAGATGTTGACCATGGGAATGGGTTCTTCCAGCCGGCCATAGATGATCTGGTTGGCCGGAGGCGGTGGGACGTGGATACAGGCACCGAAGTACGGCACCAGAAAGAATTCCTTGAGCTTGCCGTTACCGTCGGTTTCCACCGGCACCACGAAGCCGGGAATGCGCACATTCTCGCCATCGAGCTCACCGACGGTGGTGTAGGACTGGAAGGGCTCGGGGGCTTCGAATCCGGAATGATCGACGCCGCTGGACTCGGCCAACCAGGTCTCGGCTTCTTCGGCCGGCATCAGTTCCAGCCACTCCAGCTCTCGCGGTTCCTCGGCCAGCAGCGGCACGACCGGCAGGAGAAGAACCAGGGCAAGGATGGCGACGGACAGTTTGGACATCGGGTCAGACTCCGTTGATTCTCGGCATCAGCTTCGTGAGACTGCGCCTGGCCGGCGGCGGTTCACATTTTCACCTGCATGCCGTCGGCCAACGTGCGGCGATAAGCCATCAGGGCCGGCACCAGGCCGATGACCAGGCCGGCCAGAAGGATGCCCGCAAGCACCAGCCACAATCCGGCGGCGGGCCAGCTTGCGGCGACATGCAGGCCGAAGGTCGTCAGCAACCACGGTGCGGCCAGCGCCTGCGCCAACAGGGCCAGCAAAACCCCGCAGATGATGCCACAGGCGGCGATGAGACCGGCCTCGAAGACCAGCAATCCCGCGATCTGCCAGGGTCGGGCGCCGTTGGCACGCAGGATGGCCATCTCGCGCCGGCGCTCATTGAGCGTGGTGAGCAGCACGGTCAGCATGCCCAGCAGGCCGGCCAGCACCACCAACCCGGCGACCACGCGCAGGATCTGCTCGGCCAGACCGGTGATCCGCCACAATTCCTGCAGCGTGATACCGGGCATGATCGCGGTCAGGGCTTCGGCACGATAGTCGTTGATGCGCCGCTGTAGTCCGAACACGGCCGCGCGGGTATTCAGGCCCAGCAGAATGGCCGTCACGCTGTCGGGTCGCAGTGCATCGGCGCGCTCGCGGGCGGCGTCGGCATCGATCTCGGCACCGGGCATGCGGGTACCGCGTTCCCAGCCGATATGGATGGCACGATGGGCGGCAAGCGAAACGTAGAGCGTCTGGTCCACCGGGGTGCCGGTGGGCGC
>SKSJ01000202.1 GCA_007123055.1 Wenzhouxiangella sp.
CATAGTAAGGACCAACGTGGACCTGGGCCGGGTTGTCGGGGGCCCCGAACTCGGGCATGTCGAGGGTGGCGTAGATCAGGGCCGCCCCGGTAACCGTGACCACCACCAGTGCGAGCAGGTTATGGCCCTCGATCGGAGACTCATAGCGCCTGGCCAGGGCCAGCACAGCCAGCAACAGGATTGTGCTGATGCCGGCACCCACGGCCGCTTCGGTCAGTGCTACGTCGCCGGCATCAAGCACCGCGAATAGCGCCGCCGACAGTAGCGAGTAAATGGCGAACAGCATGGCCGCGGCAAACAGATCCCTGGCCCGCACAATGGCGATGGCCACGATGACCAGGAATAACAGCAGGACGACGTCGATCAAGTATTCGATGGCCGCTCTCCCGGCGTGGATTCGGATTCTTCTTCTTCTTCTTCGACCTCGGGTTCGACACCGTCAACCATGGCGGCCCGCGCCAACGCGTGGGTTGCCGTCGGAGCGGTGAACAACAGAAAAAGCAGGATCATGATGAGCTTGACGGTAACCAGGCTCAGTCCCGATTGCAGGGCCAGACCGAGCAGGATCGCAAGCGCGCATAGCGTTTCCGTGACCCCGGCGGCATGCAGGCGCGTGTAGAAGTCGGGAAAACGCAGCAAGCCGATGCCGCCGATGACACCGGCGGCGCCGCCGGCGAGCAACAGGATCCAGGAGAGGATATCAACCACAGACTCAGCCATCGGTGATGTCTCCCTTGCCCGCCTTGGCCAGGTCGCGCATCTTGGTGAGTTTGAGTACGGCAACCACGGCGATGAAGTTGATCAGGGCGTAGACCAGGGCGACGTCGATAAGGTCGTCATGGCCATTGATGTAGGCAATCAGCGCGACCACCAGCACGGTCTTGGTACCAAAGACGTTGACCGCCAGAATGCGGTCGTAAACCGTCGGCCCCTTGAGTGCGCGCACGAGCGCCAGCCCCATGGTGGCGAAAACGGCCATCGTGGTGAGGATCATTACCAGGGTCATGTCAGGGCTGCTCCGTGGGGGAACCTTCGAGCCAGGCGATACGTTCGGCCATGGTGCCGGCCTCGAGTTCCCGGGCCGATCCGATATCGAGCGCATGCACCGTGAGTTCCTTCTCGGTCAGCAACAGGGAAACCGTGCCGGGTGTAAGCGTGACCGAATTGGCGTAGGCGACCTTTGCCACCGCGGTCTTGTGCGGTACCGGCACGGACAGCATGCGAGGGTGGATGCGTCCGGGGGACAGGATCAGGCGGGCCACGTTGATATTGGTCACGACGATCTGCCAGACCAGCCAGAGCCAGTACAACGGCAGGCGCCAGGAAAACAGCACCGGGTTGTGCTCGACGCCGACCACTTCCATGCGCAGCGACAGCCACACCACCAGCGCCACGGAGCCGGCGCCGAGCATCAGGATCAGGGGTTTATACACTCCGGAAACGGCCAGCCACAGCGCGGCCAGAACGAGTGTCAATGAAATGATATAGCGCATAGGCTGCAAGATATTACCAATTCTCGCGTTCGACTTCGACACGATCGCGACCGTTTCGCTTTGCCTCGTAGAGCAATTCATCGGCCCGCGACAACAGTTCGGACACGCTTTTCCGGCCGCGCGTGGCGGTCACCCCGACGCTGATGGAAAAGCCGTTCTCATCGCCCCGTTCGCCCCAGTCATGGGCTCCCACGAGGTCGCAGATGCGGTGACAGATGGCAACCGCGTCGGGTAGGCCGGTGCCGGGAAACAGCAGCAGGAATTCCTCACCGCCCCAGCGCACCACCACGTCGTCGGGACGCGAGCTCGAGCGCAACAGTTCGGCCATTTCGACCAGCACCTGATCCCCGCCGTCGTGGCCGTGGCAATCATTGATCCGCTTGAAATGATCGATGTCGATCAGTGCCAGGGATACGAACTGGCCGCCGTCGAGTGCGGCACGCCAGGCGTTCTCGAGCTGTTCCTTGCCGTGCCGGCGATTGGGCAGGCCGGTCAATTCGTCGTGGCGGCTGAGATGGTCGAAACGGTCGCGTTGTCTCTGCAGCAGGCGCTTCTGACGTTGCAGTTCGCCGGTCCGTTTGGCCACCAGTGCTTCGAGGCGGGCATTCTGCCGCGCCTGGCGGTGTCCCCCCAACCACAACAGCAACGGGATCATGCCGGCCAGTGCCAGTGCGGCGCTGCCGGTGACCCAGCCGCTTTGATACCAGGGGGGAGGCACCTTGAACTCGAAGCCGCGGGTGGTTGCCAGTCGGCCCAGGACATCGCGTGCCTGCACCTCGAAACGGTAACTGCCGGGCGGTAGGTGAGTGAATTCCTGCCGGGCGTCCGCCTGCCATTCCGACCAACCGGTCTGGAGTGGCACCATCCGGTATCTGTAGCGTGTCCCCTCCGGCCAGTCAAAGGCAGTGGCGGAAAACCGAAAGACCAGGGGAAAATCGTCCTCGGTCAGACTCGGTGAATTCTGTCCCCGCGCCATCGGCAGCGGCTTGCCGCCGGCGGTGATCGAGCGAATGGCCGCGCCAAGTTCGACCGGTGCCGTGCCGTCCGGATCGGTTTCGACCCTGTACAGTGCGTCGGCACCCCCGATCCAGACCACGCCCCGCTCCTCGGTCAGCAGGGTGTAGAACTCGACATCGGGCAGGCGGCCCAGTATGGCGTCAAGCGGGTGTGCAAGTGCTGGTTGAGTGAGGTCGGCCATGCGCACGCGCTGGGAGATGCCGTCGGTGGAGATGGCCCAGATCACTCCCGGCCGGCTTTCGGCTAGCAGGATGGCGCCGGTATGGGGTGCGAGCAGCGTTCGCTGAAGATCGCCGCGAGGGTGCATGCTGCCGTCCTCGTGCCATTGCCAGATGCCGTTGCGTGATGCGACCAATCGAGGACTCGCGGTGGTCAGGAGGGTCCAGCCGGTCGCATCCTGATCGGCATCGGGTGCCGGGTGCCTCCAGAGCACCCGCCCGTCGGCGGCGTCAAGTTGCAACAGGCCGTCCAGCCAGGTCTCGATCCAGAGCCTGGTTCCCTCGTCGGCCTGTAATCGGCGCACCGGGCCGTCGAAGACGGTGAATTCCGTCGCCGACCATTCATCTTCGAGTCGGTCCAGGTATCCCAGGCCCCGGTCGTAGGTGCCGACCCAGAGGCGGTCGGGTTGATCGGGCAGGTTCGCCATTGTGGTGCTGAGATAGGGCTCGGAAATACGCTCGATCTCGTCGCCATTGATGACGAAAACGCCGAACGTGGTGGCTGCCAGCAACTGGTCGTCCCCGCGTTCATCGTGTCGGACGAGAAGTTGCCAGACTTCCGAATCAATGCCCTCGACGGCTTCGAAGCGACCTCCCACGAGCCGAAAAAGGCCCAGCGTGGTGCCGGCATACAGGTCACCCTCGTGGCGTACCAGGCTCAATGCCGGACCGTCCAGTCCGCTGTGATGATCGAAGCGTGTCATGGCCCCGTCGGACTCGATGCGCGCGATCCCGTTATCCATCGCCAGCCACAACCCGTTTTCGGCATCCAGGAAAAGGTGCCAGACCCGCACGTCGGGCAATCCGGCGTCGCGGTCGATGATGTCGAACTCATCGGTTTGCGGATCGATCACGATGACGCCGCTTCGCAGTGTGGCCAGCGCGGCACGGCCGTCGGGCAGACCGATCCCGTGGTAGACATGCTTTTCAGCGAGGAAGCTGCTGGCTGCCGGCGCGATGGATTCGGTGCTTCGTGCTTCGGGATCGTATGCGTAGAGCCCGTTTTGCCGGGTGCCGATCAGGAGGCGACCATCGTTGAGCGGCACCATGGCGAAAACCTCCTGGCCCGGTTCGGTGCCTGGCAACGGTACGTAGCCGTCGCCGGTGAAGCGCGCCAGTCCCTCGGCGATCAAGTCGGTATACAACTGGCCATCGACCATGAAGGAACCGCCGGCTCCGGAATGGTCATGGCGGTGGATCTGAATGTCCCCGTCCCTCACTTGAAACAGTGCCTGTCGACTGGAGAAGAACCAGTCGCCATCATAGGCAAATGCCTGCCAAACGTCGGTGAACGACGGTGCGTCTGCCGGCAGCCTTTCAGACAGGGAGACGTATTCGTGGCTGCCGTCGCCAATCGGTTGCAGGTATCCGAATTCACCCTGGCTGCCGACCAGGATGCGGCCCTCGGCGGTTGTTGCCAGCGATCGGATCGCCCTCCCCGGAGTGACCGGCTGTCGTTCCCAACGGGCACCGTCGAACATCAGAATCACGCCGTCGTTGCCGAAGTACATCACGCCGTCGTTGCCCTGGGTGATGGCCCAGTTCTGCGTTCCGGCGCCGTAAGCCTGGGGGGGATACCGGGAGATGAAGGGTTGTCCACGCTCGTCGGCGAGCGCCCATGTGCTGCCGGCACATGTGACCAGCAGGGAAATCAGCAGGCCGAAACGGCCAAGACAATTGATGCGCTGCAGCATGAGCGTGCGCTTCCGTGACCCCTGTCACGAGAGAATAGCACGCGATGGCAGACGGGGGGGTTGTCCGGTCTGCCCGCCCGCGATCCAGGCATTTCGGAGGGCGGTAAACGTCAGGCCGCCCGGCTGAGTGCTCCCTGGTGGGTTCGCTGCAGCAGCCGGACCAGCAATTCCCGGTCCTTTCTCGGCAATGCACGACCGCGCTGGGTCAATGCGACGTGTCCGATCAACTCCCCCGTGGTCACAACCGGCAGTTCGGCCCGTTCCGGTTCGGCCACCGCGGCATCCGGCCTGGCGAAGCACACCATGCCTTGCGGTTTCAGGGCAATGCCATGGGTGAGCAGCCAGCGTTCCAGTGCCCGTGCCTGGGCACGCACCTGCACGAGCGGGTTGTCGATCGCGTTCCATCCGGGACTGCTGCCGCAGCCGGCTCGCTTGACGACCCGCCACTGCCGGCTGTCCGGGTCGACGTGAACCAACCCGGGCGTGTTCTTGGCCTCGACGATGGTGACCGCGGCAGGGCCGACGATGATGAAATCCAGCTCCCTGCGGCCGTTAGGCAGTTCGGGATCCGGCACTTGCACCTGGTTGAAGATAACGTGGTCGTCGGGCAGCTGGTCGAGGATGTCGAGCACCCGCGCCTCACCCTCGACCCCGGCCATGACGTGATGCGGCACGCTGGAGCCGCCGGTAATGGCAGAGAAAAAAAGCACCATGGCGCCGATGCCGAGCAGCATCAGCCCCAGTGGCGGGCTGATCCAGTAGCCCGCTGCGCTGACTGCAGCCACGCCGGCAATCGTAAGGGCCAGACGGCGTCGCTGGCGACTGGTCGCCCGGCGCATTTCATCGCGGTGTTTCCGGAGCGGTGCGTATTCGGTCACGTGGGAAGTGTCGGCCATGGCTGAATTCTGCCATATCCGGGAAGGCGGAGGGCGGGAGACGGAAGACGGAAGACCAGGTTGCGAATGTGTTGGTCGGTAGTCGGACCAGGAACCAGGGGGGCTGTCACACCCTCTCTCTCCCTCTCTCCCTCTCTCCTACAGATACGGCGAAAACAACCAGCAGACGGCATCCCGAAATCGCACCAGCACCCCCCTCCCGTCGACTTCTTCCAGGGTGACTTCGCGACCGGCATGGGCGGCGCGGTCGATATAGTCGATCAGCCCGGCCGCGAAGTCCTCCCCGTAGACTTCCACCTGTAGTTCGAAGTTGAGCCGGAGGCTGCGCGAGTCCCAGTTACTCGAGCCGACCAGGCTGTAATAGCCGTCGACCACGAACAGCTTGGCGTGGTTGAAAGGCGCGGGCTGGTAATGGACCTTCACGCCGCGCATGAGGATTTCCCACAGCATGTTGCGCGTGGCCCAGTGGATGTAGGGCAGGTTGTTGACCGCTGGCAGCACGATCTGCACTCTCACCCCGCGCACGGCGGCGGCCTGGATGGCGCCGATCAGCTCGCGCGAGGGCAGGAAGTAGGGGGTCATGATGCGCACCGTATGCTTGGCCTCGGCGATGGCGGCCGTCAAGAGCATGTTGAGGCGATCGAGGTCCTCGTCGGGGCCGTCGGTGACCGTGCGGCAGGCCAGCTCGCCCCTCGTCTCCGGCCGGCCCTGGGGAGGTTCGTCCATCGCCCCGGTGGAGAAATCCCAGATTCTCAGGAACTCCCGGCGCAGTTGCAGCACTACCGGCCCCTCGAGTCTGAAGTGCATGTCGCGGGTCCGGCTGCGATTGCCGCGATCGTCGACGAGGTGGCGGTCGCTGATGTTCATGCCGCCGGTGAAACCGACCAGGTCGTCGATGACCAGGATCTTGTGGTGGTTGCGCATGTTGATCGACAGGGAGGGCGGCAGCAGACGCGGAGGCAGGAAACGCGCCACCCGGATGCCGGTGCGCCGCAGGGCGCGGCTGGCGCGGGGAATGGAGTACCACTCGCCGAAACCGTCAATCATCACGCGCACATCCACCCCGCGCGCTGCGGCTGCGGCCAGTGTCTCGCGAAAGGCCGAACCGGTGCGGTCGTTGTCGAGAATGTAGGTGGTCAGCAGGACGTGGCTTTCGGCCTGTTCGATGGCTTCGAGCATGGCCGGGTAGGCTTGCTCGCCGTTGATCAGTGCTTCGACCCGGTTGTCGCAGGCCATCGCGTGACGGCTCAGCGCCTGGCCGATCCGCGCCAGGTCGCGGTACTCGTTGCGGATCTGTGGAGGGAGCGGGTGGCTGCGTTCGATCTTGCTGCCACGTTCGTAGCCGATTTGCAGATCGCGCAGTCCCAGGCGCTGGGCCTTGCCGCGGGCGCGGTTGAGACCGAAGAACAGGTAGATCACCGGTCCGGCAACCGGCGCCAGCATGCACACCGCGATCCACCCGAAAGCCGCGCGCGGGTCGCGCTTGTACAGCAACGCATGCAACGCCGTCGCCGGCGCCAGCACGGCATGAAACAGCAGAATCAGCAGCGTCTGGAAGCTTGCGTCCACGGCAGCAGTGCACCGATTGCCAGTGGGCAGTGTCGACTCCACCGCCGCCGGTTGCAAGCCGAATGGGCGGAAGTCGGGGGTCCATGCGTCGGTGCGTCGGTGCGTCCGTACGTCGGCCGCCGATCTGCACGGCCTACAGACGCACGGACGCACAGACGCACAGCCCCCGGGTCGCATCCTCACGCCATCTGCGCTAAACTACTTATCTTTCTATCCCGATCAAGAGATAAACTGCACCATGAGCTCTTATCTGTTCACTTCCGAATCCGTCTCCGAGGGGCATCCGGACAAGCTGGCCGACCAGATTTCCGATGCCGTGCTCGATGCCATCCTCGCGCAGGATCCACATGCCCGCGTGGCCTGCGAAACCTTCATCAAGACCGGCGCCGTCATTGTCGGCGGGGAGATTTCGACCACCGCATGGGTCGATCTGGAGAGCCTGATCCGCAAGGTGGTCGTTGAGGTCGGGTACGATTCATCCAACGTCGGGTTCGACGGACACACTTGTTCAGTGATCAACATGATCGGCAAGCAGTCGCCCGATATTGCCATGGGAGTGGATCGCGAAATTCCAGAGGATCAGGGTGCCGGCGACCAGGGGCTGATGTTCGGCTACGCGGCCAACGAGACGCCGGAATTGATGCCGGCCCCGATCTACTTCGCTCACCGCCTGGTCGAGCAGCAGACCCGCTTGCGCAAGCGCAAGGACAACCCGCTGCCCTGGCTGAGGCCGGATGCCAAAAGCCAGGTGACGCTGCGTTATGTTGACGGCAAGCCCACCGCCATCGACGCGGTCGTGTTGTCGACCCAGCATGACGAGGGCATCGACCTGGAGGAGCTTCGTGCCGGGGTGCGCAAGCACATCATCGAGCCCGTCCTGCCGGCCGAGTGGCTGCACGCCGATACCCATTATCACATCAACCCGACCGGAAAATTCGTCATCGGCGGTCCGGTCGGTGACGCCGGCCTGACCGGTCGCAAGATCATCGTCGATACCTATGGCGGCATGGCCCGCCACGGCGGCGGTGCCTTTTCCGGCAAGGATCCGTCCAAGGTCGACCGATCAGCGACCTATGCCGCACGCTACGTGGCCAAGAACGTGGTGGCTGCCGGTCTGGCCGACAAGTGCGAGCTGCAGGTCAGCTACGCCATCGGCGTGGCCGAGCCGACCTCCATCTCGGTGACCACCTTCGGCACCAGCCATATCCCGGAAGAAAAGATCGAGCAGCTGATCCGCGACCATTTCGATCTCAGGCCCTACGGCATTCTCAAGCACCTGGATCTGCTGCATCCGATGTATCGCATGACGGCCACGCACGGACATTTCGGGCGTCACCCCGAGGAGATGTCGGCAAAAGTGGTGCGTGATGGCAAGGAGTTGACCGACTACTTCACCTCCTTCAGCTGGGAAAAGACCGACAAGGCCGAGGCCCTGCGTAAAGCGGCGGGGCTTTGATGGGGTGTGAAGTGTGAAGTGTGAAGTGTGAAGTGCGGGCGTAATGATCTCTGGCAGGGATTTGGGTTCGTGGCTTTGGTTTATCTCGCACCTCGCACCTAGAACCTAGAACCTCGCACCTAGAACCTCGCACCTAGAACCTCGCACCTAGAACCTGCTTTACCAACCGCGCGACGATTTAAAGTACAGAATCCAAAGAGGACCGAACCATGAACGCTACCACCGAAACTGTCACGAAAGGCGTATTGTTCGACGACAAGATCGCGTCGACCGACAACGATTACTTTGTTGCCGATCTCTCCCAGGCCGATTTCGGTCGCAAGGAGATTCGAATCGCCGAGACCGAAATGCCGGGCCTGGTGCAGACTCGCGCCGAATATGCCGAGGACAAGCCGCTGGCCGGTGCCCGCATTGCCGGCTCCCTGCACATGACCATCCAGACCGCGGTGCTGATCGAAACCCTGGTCGAACTCGGCGCTGATGTGCGCTGGGCGTCTTGCAACATCTACTCGACGCAGGATCACGCCGCCGCGGCCATGGCCGAGCGCGGTGTGCCGGTATTCGCCTTCAAGGGCGAGACGCTCGACGAGTACTGGGAGTTCACCCACCGCATCTTCCAGTGGCCCGACGGGGGTACGGCCAACATGATCCTCGACGACGGCGGTGATGCCACGTTGCTGCTCAACCTGGGAGCACAGGCCGAGGAAGATCCCAGTGTGCTCGACAACCCGGGCAGCGATGAGGAAAAGGCCCTGTTCGCGGCCATCAAGAAGCGGCTCGAGACCAATCCGGGCTGGTACTCCGAGGCGCTGGCCAATGTCCAGGGCGTGACCGAGGAGACCACCACCGGCGTCAACCGTCTCTACCGCATGCAGAAGGAAGGCACGCTCAAGTTCCCGGCCATCAACGTCAACGACTCGGTCACCAAGAGCAAGTTCGACAACCTCTACGGTTGCCGCGAGTCGCTGGTCGATGCCATCAAGCGCGCCACCGACGTAATGGTTGCCGGCAAGACCGCGATCGTCTGCGGCTACGGCGATGTCGGCAAGGGTTCGGCTCAGTCGCTCCGGGCCCTGTCGGCCAATGTCTGGGTGACCGAGGTCGATCCGATCTGTGCCCTGCAGGCGGCCATGGAAGGTTACAAGGTGGTCAACCTGGAAGACGACGGCGTGGTCGAGGCGGCTGACATTTTCGTCACCGCCACCGGCAACTACAACGTGATCCACCACGATCACATGGTGCGCATGAAGGACGAGGCCATCGTCTGCAACATCGGTCATTTCGACAACGAGATCGATGTGGCCAGCCTCGAGCAGTACGAGTGGGACGAGATCAAGCCGCAGGTCGATCACA
>SKSJ01000005.1 GCA_007123055.1 Wenzhouxiangella sp.
AACTCCCAGAGCCAACCCTCGTTTTCCGTTTAACGATTACCGTTTCATCCTTTCCAGTGACTGATACCCGCCTCAAGATCACCGAAATCTTCACCTCCATCCAGGGCGAATCCGACCTGGTGGGGTGGCCGACGGTGTTCATCCGCCTGACCGGCTGTCCGCTGCGCTGTCGCTGGTGCGATACGCCTTACTCCTTCTTTGGCGGCGAGTGGAAGTCCTTCGATGACATCCTGGCGACCGTGGCCGAGTCCGGATGCCGGCATGTTTGTGTCAGCGGGGGTGAGCCGCTGGCCCAGAAGCGCTGTGTCCGGCTCCTCGAGCAATTGTGCGAGGCCGGCTATGTCGTCTCGCTGGAGACCAGTGGCGCGGTGCCGGTGGACGAAGTCGACAAGCGCGTTATCAAGGTGGTCGATTTCAAGGCGCCGGGCTCCGGCGAGGTCGATCGCAACCTGTGGGACATCCTCGATCACCTCCAGCCCCACGACCAGATCAAGTTCGTACTCGCCGATCGAGATGACTTCGACTGGGCCGTCGAGCAGGTCAAGTCACGTGATCTGGACCGCTGGCAGGTGTTGTTCTCTCCGGTGTGGGGCGAACTCGAAGCGAAGGATCTGGCCGAGTGGGTGGTTGAGTCCGGCCTGCCGATCCGCTTTCAGGTGCAACTGCACAAATATCTTTGGGGCGAGGCGCCGGGTCACTGACCGAGTGGGTATACTGGCTTCCCGGCAGCGAGGGATGGCCATCGATGACACCAAGGGCGGTCCGCTATCTGTTCGTTTCGTCGGTCTGGCTGCTACTGCTGGTCACGGCAGGGCAGATGATCGACTACTTCCTCCGTGCCCATGAGATTCTCAGGGACCACCTGCCCGGAATCAGCATGCGTGTCTTGCTCGGACCGCTTGTCATCTTCTCGGTGGAGCTCATGCTGTGGCAATCGCTGTTTCGTGATGAGAATCCCGGTGCACGTGTCATGGCGGCTCTTGTCGGCTGCTTCGCGATGGCCTTGTTACTGGTCATGGCCCTGTCGGCCGATTTGTGGCAAGTGGCTTACCCGCGATACCTGCACTGGCTGTATCTGTATGTCGCTTTCGGCCACTTGGCCTACGCATTTCTTGGCAGCGAAAGGCGTTGGTGATTGTTCTTTCATGGCACGGTAGTCAACGTCGTGCACACTCGGCTACCATGATCACTGGCCAAGGCAAGTATCCCGAGTCATGAACGCAGGCATCGAAACCGTCGTCTTCCCCGTCGCCGGCCTCGGCACGCGCTTCCTGCCCGCCACCAAGGTGGTGCCCAAGGAAATGCTGCCGGTGGTCGACAAGCCGCTGATCCAGTATGCCGTCGAGGAGGCGGTGGCGGCCGGGGCACGAAAGTTGGTGTTCGTCACCGGTCGCACCAAGGGCGCGATCGCCGATCACTTCGATATGGCCTATGAGCTCGAAACCGAGCTGGAACAGCGCGGCAAGCGTGAGCTGCTGGAGACCGCGCGCTCGGTGCTGCCGGCAGGTGTGGAGTGCCTTTACGTGCGTCAGAGTCAGGCACTGGGCCTCGGGCATGCCATCGGCTGCGCCCGCTCGCTGGTCAACGAGGAGGCTTTCGGCATCATCCTGCCCGACGATTTGATCGACAATGGTGACGACCCGGTACTGGCCCAGTTGGTTCGTCATCATCACGAAACGGGCGCCTCGGTGATCAGCGTCGAAAAGGTGCCGCGCGAGAAGACCGCCTCATACGGTGTGGTCGATGTGGCCGCCTTCGACAACCGCGTCGGCAGGCTCAGGGGGATCGTCGAGAAGCCGGACCCCGCCGAAGCACCCTCCAACCTGGCCGTGGTCGGTCGCTACGTGCTCTCCTCGCGCATCTTCGAGATTCTGGAACATACCGAGCCGGATCACCGCGGTGAGATCCAGATCACCGATGCCATCGCCGAACTGCTGAGAGAGCAGGCTGTTGATGCCTTCCAGTTCGAAGGACGGCACTTCGATTGCGGGTCGAAGCTGGGCTTTTTGCAGGCGACGGTCGAGTACGGGCGCAAGCACCCCGAGCTTGGCGGGGACTTCTCGCGTTGGCTGGATGAGGCCTGAAGGCTGCCGGGCATCGGCTACACTGAGCACCAGATCATTGTTGTCATTTCCGAAGGTGAGAGCGAATCATGGATTTGAGCAGATTGCTGATTGAAGTACGCAAGGCGGCGGTCGAGGCCGGTGCTGCGATCATGCAGGTATACGGCCGCGGCAAGGGCACGGAAGCGGAGTACAAGGACGATGACAGTCCCTTGACCGAGGCGGACATGGCTGCCAATCGTATTCTGGTCGCCCGGCTGCAGGAGTTGACGCCCAAGGTGCCGGTCATGGCCGAGGAGTCGGACCTGCCGGACTGGACGCAGCGCAAGTACTGGCGCGAGTGCTGGGTGGTCGACCCGCTCGACGGCACGCGCGAGTTTCTCAAGCGCAACGATGAGTTCACCGTCAATATCGGCCTGGTGCGCGACCACAAGCCGATCCTCGGCGTGGTTTATGCACCGGCCCTGCAGCGCTGGTACTACGCCACCCGTCACGAAGGCGCCTGGCGCCAGGATGGCAAGAAGACCCCGATCAAGCTCCAGGCCCGTGCCCCCGAGCCGGGCAAACCGGTCAAGGTGGTCGGCAGCCGCTCGCACAACACCCCGGAGTTCGACGAGTTCGTCGGCACGCTTGGCGAGACCGAAACCGTGGTGATGGGCAGCTCGCTCAAACTCTGCCTGGTCGCCGACGGTACGGCCGACCTCTACCCGCGCCTGGGACCGACCAGCGAGTGGGATACCTGCGCGGCCCAAGCCGTGGTCGAGGAAGCCGGCGGCCAGGTGCTGAACTTCGAAACCGGAAAGCCGCTGACCTACAACGCGCGTGAGTCGATCATCAATCCGTCGTTCATTGTTTGCGCCGAGTCTGATGCGGGGTGGTTTAAGTGATGAAACGGTGAGAGGGAAAGAGGGAAGATGGGAGAGGGAAGTCAGAAGTCAGAAGCAATGTGTCGCGTGCTCTTTCCTCTTCCCTCTCACCCGATTGGAAGTAGGCCGGCCTTTGTATGGCTGGCGTTCCGGCTGGTATAAGGGCCGATGCAGCTCAACGGCCATATGCTTCGCTGCGGATAAGTTGACTTAAAAAAAGCCTGTGGTAGGTTGATTTCGGGAGGTTCGGGGTAACAATCCTGATAGGGAGATTAAATCATGAAGTTGGCATGTACACCGGCTCTTTTTTCCTAGTGTTCGTTTCAGTATCCTCGCATGTGGTTGCTCTGGGTTCCGATAGTGGCGACGAACATCGAATTCTGATTCATCTTGAGATTGCATCACAGGAGTTTGATCGGGACTTCAGATTGCTGCTTGCAGAAAATGATCCGCTGGAGATTACTTTTGGTGAGAAGGACCAAAACGGTGCAGGTGGGCAACTTGGTGTGACAGGGATACTCATGCGCGATGCAATGATTCTTATGTCATTCGAGTTCAAGGGTGATGCGAGCGCGACAAAAGCTGCAACCAGATCGTTTCAGATGATGGTGGCTGAAGGAGAGGCATCCAGTATTGTTATCGGGGAAGGTGAGGGGATTGAACTCGAAATGGGTGTCATTGCGGAAGTGATATCCATGGAACACATTCACCCGGCACTGGTCGAGGGAGGCGAAACGCAGTGTGATTCCGATATCTTGACTACACCGTGTTCTTACTAATGAGGTCGTTAATCAGCAAACATTCAGCTTGGCTCTCAGCGTTCGTGGCAAGGCGTCGGCGCGCAGGTGTAGCGGGGACTACATCAAGCGCCGAGAACGCAGTCCACGGACGCTGAGAGACAAGCCCTTCGGGCGCTTCAGAGCCGACCACCGGCTGCGTTCCGCTCACTTGACATAGGCCCACTATGCCGGCGCTCGCGCGCCTTGCCGGTGGCCGGCTCTGAAGCGCTGAATGTTTGCTGATTAACGACCTCATTAGTAACAGGAGTGTGGAGGGTCCTGGATGAACTGTTGCGGAGCGACTGCTTGCTGTGATCAGGGGTGCGGATGGTTTGGCCAGTGTCAGATCCCGTAGCAGGGTACTGAGTCTGAAGGCGCGCCATGCTCAAAGTCGTCGTTGTTGCATTGGGCTTGACGAGCAGTGTCGAAACTCATGTCACAGTTCCGGCTTCCCAATGCTGGGTTTTCTCTCGACCAGCTGGTCTGACGAAAGTTCACGAAGTGGCCGATTCCTGGTCGGCCGCACGGGACATGCAGACACAGCGGATGTCTGGCGGCGCAATTGCCCTGCACAGCAGGGCGCGGGGGCTTCTTCTGACAATCCAGCCGATCGAGGGTGAAGAGCTGGTACAGATGGCGGCGTTCTCCCGCGATGGAGATGAAAATGCTGCCGAGGCCTTTTCTGATCTAGCCGGGCGGTTTCAGAACATACCATTGGTTGTCGACAACATGCAGTCTTGTGAGGACGTCGGAATGGAAACCGGGCCGGCCCATTTTGAACGTCCGTGAAAGGCCTTTTCCCGCTCGCGCCTCCTGCGCTGCCGCTTGATCAATCGTCCGGATCAGCGGGCGGTACCGCAGCAAGCGCCAGGGATACACGCGGCTGATTTCCGGTCACCCGCTCCTTGCCCACGACGCTTGTGCGGCGGCTGAGCGTTACCCAATTAACCGCATGGCCCACTAGCGCAGCTCGGAAGCGCAATGCGACTTGCCGCAGGCGACAAGCGTTGCGCTGGAGAGCGGCGGCGCGTGTGGCCGGCGTTGTGGCCTCAATCTTCAGCCGTCGTGATCGACTCTCTTGCCCGGCGGCGGCATTCTTCTTCGCTGATGTCGGGGCGCGAGCCGTCCGGGCGGATGCAGCGGCACACCCCGGTTTCGGGTGATTCGGCGCAGAAGATGCGGTCGGGCGAGGGCCGCCCGTTCTGACGCAGGAATTCGGGCAAGCGGATTTCCGGACCGCTTTCCGTTTCACCCCAGGGCCATTGCCAGTCGTCGGGCATGGGCCGATCCATGGCCAGCCACACCCCGCCGCCCACTGCCAGTGCGACCAGCAGCAGCATCACGATGGGGCGTTTCCAGAAGGCGTCTTTCATGGCGAGCATGATAGCAGCCGGAATCAGATCTCAGGTTTCAGGAAAACACATGGATTCCGTCGCCCCGGAATCGCCGCAGGCGATATCCGGGGCCTCGCACGCTCCATGCCCCCAGCAAATATTCTGCACACCCCGGTGCCTTCGTTCAATGCACTACCGAGGTCATCGTGCGAGGTCCCGGCTCTGCGGCCGGGACGACGGCTTGTTTCTCGAAACGACTAAACGACAATCCGCGGCTAGTCGTCGATTTCGAAGTCCCCCGCCGTCGCGTAGCTGATGCGCGAGGGATCGAAGTGTCGGCGCACGGCGTCGTTGACCTCTTCCACCGTCAGCCCACGCACGCGGTCCTCGAAGTCTGCTTCATGGAACATGTCGCGGTCGAGGTAGAGGTTGCCCGACAATGCGCCGGCCAGGTTGCCGTCGTTGCTGCGGCGGATCTCCATCTGCTGCAGCCAGCCGCGGCGGCCGGCTTCGAACTCGTCGGCCTCGAAGCCTTCCTCGATGATCTTTTCGAACTCCTCGTACATGACTTCGACCAGGCGATCCCGGTTTTCCGGGGCGTACATGGCGAAGGCCTGGAAGTTGCCGCGCTCGTCGATCGAGTGGGCGCTGAAACCGCCGCCGATGGCGTAGCTCAGGCCCTCGTCGTCGCGAATGCGGTTGGCCAGTCTTGAGCTCAGGAAGCCGCCGCCGATGAGGTGGCCGGCCAGGCGGATAGCGGGGTAGTCGGGGTGCTCGTCGTTCATCGGGAAGGCCTGGCGGGCGATGAACACGGCGCTGGCCTTGTCGTCGAGCTGAGCTTCGAGTCGTGCCGGTTCGATCTCGACATGTTCGCCGCCGATTCGCTCGAAGGCGATTTCGGTGGTCCACCCGCCAAAGCGATTCTCGAGGTGCTCGCGCAGTTCGTCGGCATCGAAGTCACCCACGAAACTGATGGTGGTGCCGGGACCGAAACCGTAGTGGCTGTGATGAAAGTCGACCAGGTCGTCGCGGGACACGGCACGGATGCGGGCTTCCGACTCGTCGAAATCCGGGGTGTAGTCGGGGTGCTCGGGCGGGTGCACGTTGTAGTGTCGGCTCAGCAGGCGGCTGGCGACCGCACCGGGTTCGTCGCGCTGCTCATCGAGCGCGTCGAGACGCTGGCGTGTGAGCTCGGCCAGTTCGCGTTCCGGGAAGTTCGGCCGCTTGAGCATGTCCTCGATCAGTTCCAGCACGCCGTCGAGTGTATCCCGGCGGCTTTCGATGCGAGCGGTGACGACATTGTCGCCGCCGAGGTTCAGATTCGACTGCAGTTCATCGAGCTCGTCGCGGATGTCCTGGCGCGAGCGGTGGTCGGTGCCGCGCCAGAGCATGGAGGCCGCCGTGCCGGGGACGTTGCCCAGGCCACTGAGGCTTTCGAGTGAGCCCAGGCGCATGCTGATCTGGCCATGCACGCGGTTGCCGCGGGTAGCCTTGGGCAGCAGGGCCACCCGGGTACCGTTGGCCAACTCGAAGCGCACCACGCGGTCTTCGATGTTGGCCGGGGTGGGGTCGAAGGCCTCGCCGGCGGCACGATCCTCGCGACCGGTGTAGTCGGCCAGCAGCGTTTCCAGGTCGGGGGCATCGGGAATCTCGGCACGCTGCGGTTCACTGTCGGGAATGAACTGGCCGATGGTGCGGTTGTCGCGCGTGAGATAGGTGTTGGCCACACGGATCACGTCCTCGACGGTGACTTCATCGAGGCGGTCGCGCTGCAGGAACATCAGTCGCCAGTCGCCGGCTGCCGCCCATTCGCTCAACTGGATGCCGACCCGGCCGGAATCGTTCAGCGTGGTCTCGACCTGGCGCTGCAGGGCATTGACCGCGCGGCGCACTTCTTCGGAGGTGGGGGGCGAGCTCTCCAGATCGTCGATGGTGGCGAGCAGCACCTCGCGGATTTCGTCGAGGTCCTGATCGGCCGAGGTGCGCGCGAACATCAGCAGCAGCGAGGGCTCGGGCAGCGGCAGGCTGAAGGCACCGACCTGACTGGCCAGCTCGGTGTCGACCAAGGCCTTGTACAGGCGCCCCGAGGGCATGTCACCGAGCAGGTGGGTGAGCACCTGGATGGCGGCAAAGTCCTCGTGTGCCGCCGCCGGGACATGGTACCCGGCCATCATCAGGCGAATGTTTCCGGAACGGCGGACGGTGACGCCTCGCTCGCCATCCTGCACCGGTTCGCGGGTGTAGGTCGGCCACAGGGTCATGTCCCCGGTCCGTTCCGGTCTGGGGATGGCGCCGAACTGCCCACCGATGAGGTCAAGTGCACTCTCGGGCTCGAAGTTGCCTGACAGAATCAGAATGGCGTTGTCGGGCTGGTAATACTTGCGGTAGAAAGCCTGCAGGCGACCGATGGGCACATTCTCGATATCGGCGCGCGCACCGATGGTCGAGCGACCGTAGCCGTGCCATTCGTAGGCCGCGGCCATGACGCGCTGCATGAGGATGCGAAACGGGTTGTTCTCGCCGATCTCGAATTCGTTGCGCACCACAGTCATCTCGGAGGCCAGGTCGTCCTCGTCGATCAGCGAATTGACCATGCGATCGGCTTCCATGCGTACTGCCCACTCCAGATTCTCCTCGCCGGCCGGCAGGGTCTGGAAATAGTTGGTGCGTTCGTACCAGGTCGTGCCGTTGGCCACGCCGCCGCGCTCGGAGATCTCGGCCTTGATGTCCTGGTGGTCGGGCGTGCCGTAGAACAGCATGTGTTCGAGCAGGTGCGCCATGCCGGTCTCGCCGTAGCCTTCGTGCTTGGAGCCGACGAAATAGGTGATGTTGATGGTCGTGGTCGGCCGGCTCTGATCGGGCATCAGCAGCACGCGCAGGCCGTTGTCGAGACGATATTCGCTGATGCCCTCGACGGTGGTGACGTGTTCGAAGCGGTCACTCGCCACTACCGTGGCCATGGGTAGCAGGAACAGGACAGCCAGCAGACGGATCATGCCGGGCATAGACATTCGATGCATGGAGAAGCTCCCTGGTAGCTCGTTACGGATTTGATCAATGTAAATGGACGCGCAGGGACAACGCCGGCGCAAGCCCCGCAATCATGGTCGCAGATCGGCAGCGCGATTACATGGGCGAAAAGTCATGGTGCACCACCGGCCTCCTCACCCCAGAGTTCGGTCAGGCGCGCGTCGCGGCCGCAGCGCCAGCGATAGTAGCGGTAGCGGACCGGATTCTTCTCGTAGTAGCCCTGGTGGTAGTCCTCGGCCGGGTAGAAGCTCTCGAACTCGATGATCGGGGTGACGATGGGTTCATCGAAACGACCGGAATGGTTGAGCTCGTCAAGCGAGGCCCGTGCCTGGCGCAGCTGCTCTGGCCCATGCGCGAATATGGCCGTTCGATAGGCTGACCCGCGATCGCAGAACTGGCCACCGTCGTCGAGTGGATCGATATTGCGCCAGAACACTTGCAGCAGGGTGTCGTAGTCGACGACCTCGGGGTCGTAGATCACCTGCACCACCTCGCGATGTCCGGTGCCGCCGCGAACCACGTCCTCATAGCTCGGGTTGGAGACATGCCCGCCGCTAAAGCCGGAGATCGTCTCGATCACCCCGTCGAGCCGGTCATACGGCGGCTCCATGCACCAGAAACACCCGCCCGCGAAGGTCGCCCGGGCGTATGGATCTTGATCCGCCCATGCCATGGAGCCGGCCAATGTGCTCAAGGCGAGAGCCAGGGGTAAAGATTGAACACGAAGGACGCGAAGGAATACACGAAGCAGCCGAAGAACAGGCTGAAATTTTTGCTTTTGAAAAGTCCTTGATTTCATCATCATCTTTCCCTTCGTGCCTTCTTCGTGCTCTTCGTGTTAAGAATCTTTCCGGCCTCTCCGCGCTTACCGCACCCGAAGTTCAGGCAACGCTTCGCCCTCCGGAATGAATTCCAGGGCCACGCCGTTGTTGCACCAGCGCTTGCCGGTCGGTTCCGGGCCGTCATCGAAGACATGGCCCTGGTGGCCGCCGCAGCGCGCGCAGTGATACTCGGTGCGCGGCCAGATCAGGCGGAAGTCGCGCTTCGTGCCGATGTGGCGTTCGTCGATTGGCTGCCAGAAACTGGGCCAGCCGGTGCCGGAGTCATACTTGTGCTCGCTGGAGAACAGGGGGAGAAAGCAACCGGCGCATACGTAAGTCCCGTCACGGTACACACCATCCAGCGGACTGGAAAAAGCCGGTTCCGTGCCGTCGCGGCGCAGCACGCGATACTGCTCGCGTGTCAGGATCTCGCGCCAGCGCGATTCGGTCAGATCCAGCGGCTCGAACGGCAAGTTCGCGTCGGCCCAGCCTCGGGACGCCAGCCACAGCGCGGGCATGGCGGTCACGCTCAAAACCAGCAGGCGACGACGGTTGCGATCGATAATGTCACTGTTCACGACCTCATTAGATCAGGTCACGAGCGCAAGGTTCGTGAAAACGGCTGTCGTTCTGGCGGTGTGTCGGTGCGTCGGTACGTCGGTGCGTCGGTGCGTCGGTGCGTCGGTGCGTCGGTAGGTCGGTGGAGCATCGCACCCACGCACCGCCACTCCGCTCCTACACGACAATATCCGCCAAATTCCCCTTGTCTTCCAGCCACTGGCGG
>SKSJ01000229.1 GCA_007123055.1 Wenzhouxiangella sp.
AGCCGCGCGCATGGCCTTGTCTTGCGTCTACCGCACGGGCCAGCGCTTCGGTGCCGCCCACCTGGTCGATGTGCTGCTGGGCAAGGATACCGAGCGGGTGCGTCAGCACGGACACGACCGGGTCAGCACCTTCGGCATTGGGAACGACATTGACCGCAGGGTCTGGCACTCGGTGCTCAGGCAGTTGCTCGCCGCCGGCCATCTGCTGCCCGACCCCGAGGGCCACGGCGGCCTGCGCCTGAGCGAACACTGCCGCGAGCTGTTGCGCGGTGAAGTTTCAATCGAGATGCGGCACGACCCAACCCCGGCGGCCCGGACATCTCGCAAGATCGCGGCCACCGCGGACATCGACACCGAGTCGCCGCAATGGCTGGCACTGAAAACCTGGCGGCTGGAAACGGCACGCGCCGAAGCGGTACCGCCCTACGTGATCTTCCACGATGCCACCCTGGCCGCCATCCTCGAGGCCCGCCCGTCAACCCTGGAAGAACTGGCCTCGGTCAGCGGCGTCGGCGAACACAAGCTCGCACGCTACGGCCAGCAGGTGCTGGAAGTGCTCGCCGGGATGGAATCAACGACCAACAGCTAGGGGACCTCTGAACAACTCCGATCCGGACGACTCAACTACCGGCGCGAAACAACGCCACCACCGGTCCGAAAAAGATCGCCAGGATGAATACGGCCAGGCCGATGTAGAGCAGGACCTGCACCGGTCGTCGGCGCATGGCCGTCCCCAACGTCTCGGCCCGGCCCTCTCGAATGGCCGCTTCGTGCTCGGCCCGGGCACGCCGGGCACGTTCGGCCTGGTATTCGTCCATCAACTCGCGCGCTCGCGGGTAGTCTTCGCGATCTTTCAGCCAGATGCCGCCGGCAGTAATCCCCAGCGGCCCCGGCGGCGTCTGATAACACTCGATGTGGTGCCGCGCCATCAACTCAAGCACTTCTTCGCTCTCGTCCTCGGGCACGTTTCTGAGATTGAGCAGTAGTCGCGGCATGGAATCGAGGTCAGGGGATGTGGAATCAAGGCCACTATAGCGCAGCATCTGCCACCCTGGCGGGTCGTCGCCTCCTCGAGTAGGTATGATGGGCATTACAGGATACGATGTTCACGGTAGCAGACAGTGGACGGAAAACCTCCTGGGGTGGGGTCCAAGGGATGAAAACAATTCAGGTCGACGTGACAGGGGGGACGATTGCGCCCTTTCGGTAGACGAGCTCCGATAGCCCGTCATCGTGTCTGCCACATCGCGGTGGTACTGACCGTTGTATTGCTCGGTCCCGTGCCGGCGAGCAGCCAGGTCGATGAAGTTCACGCGCTGCTCAAGCACGCCGACAGCCCCGGGTTCACGACCATGACTGACGAAGGTCGCGAAGTCCTCGACCGTCTGCTCGATCGCCATGCCCACGCCACGCCGCGACAGCAGGTCCACATACGCCTGATCGAGGCACGCAATATCGCTATTGCCGGTGACTACGAGCGGGGCGTGGAAATCCTTTCATCCCTGATCGAACAGGAAATGGATCCCGACCAGCATCTCCGAGCACTCGTGCTGCTGGCCAACCTGCTGCTGCAGATCGACCGATATCATGAGGCATTCACCCACCTGAAGGAGGCCATCGACCGCGCCCCGGATGTGGATTCAAGCGTTCACCGGGGCAGGGTCTACAGCCTGGCCGCTTACTGGTATGGCGAAGTCGGGGACACTGACCAGGCAACGGAAATGGCCCGCCTGGCCGAACGACAGGTCGATGAAATGGATGATCCCTGGGTGGCCTGTATCGCACTGGAGAAACTGGGCCTGGCCTGGCGGGCGATGAACGAGCTGCTTACCGCAAGACGAATCGCCGAACGGGCATTGACGTACTGCACGAAGGCCGGGGATCCAGTTTACATCACCGCGGTGACCCGGCAGCTTGGACAGATCCATTTTCTGCTGGGCAACGATGAGCGCGCCGAAACAGAGCTGGTTCAAGCCATCGAACTGGCCCGTGAAAACGGTTACGTCGACGGTCTCCTGCAGGCACAGCTGGCTCTGGCCCGCCTGCTCAAACGCCAGCAACGCATAACCGAAGCCGCGGAATTGCTCAATACCAGCATCGAGGACATGGAATCACGACAGCGATGGCGGCATCTCAGGGATGCACGGCGACTGCTGGGTGAGATAGCCCACCGGGAAGGCTACCTCGAAGCGGCTTTCCGGCACTTCAGTCGCTATCTCGATGCCCACCAACGACACCTCGCGGCGCTACGCTCGCGAGCCACGGCTTTTCACGAGATCCAGTTCGACGCCAGGGCGCGTCAGCAGGAGCTCGAGCTCCTCCGAGAGCAGGCAAGAATCGAGGAACTGGAAGATCTGGCTCGGCAGCAGCAATGGCGAATCCAGCTGGTCAGCTTCGGCTTGATCGCGTTTCTCATGGTGATTCTTTCGCTCCTGATCGTGCACACTATCCGGGATCGCCGCCACTACCGCACACTCTCGCGACGGGACAGCCTCTCGGGACTACGCAACCATACCAGCTTCTTCGAGGCTGCCATCGCGGCACTGGAGCGCTGTCAACGCAAGAACAAGCCGGCCACCCTGGTGCTTGGCGATATCGATCACTTCAAGCAGGTCAACGACACCTGCGGCCACCTGGTCGGGGACGACATCATTCGGCGCGTGGCGTCCAGGCTGCAGGAGGCTTTTGGCCGGCACGGGATTACGGGCCGGATCGGTGGCGAGGAATTCGCGGTACTGCTGCCCGGCAAGGACGAAGCGCAGGCGCTGAAACACGTCGAAAAGATGCGTCAGTCCCTGCAAAAGACCCGCCAGTCCGATCCCGAACAACGGGTCACGATCAGCTTCGGCATCGCTCGATCCCGTCCGGAACAGACCATGGACGACCTGCGGCAGGCGGCCGATGACGCACTCTACGCCGCCAAGCATGCCGGCCGTGACCAGGTCGTCGTGGCCGATGAGTCCGCAACATGAGGGCCGACCACTTGCCATTCTCCATGCATTCGATGATGGCAGGCGTCAGGCGAGGACTGCTCACCACAGCGCTGCTGGCGATCATCGCGTCGGCCGCGGTTTCCGAAGGGGACGATTTCCAGCAACAGCTGGAGCTGGCGGCCAAACTCAATCTCACGGCCCCCTGGCAGGAATCCCAGGCGATTCTTGACCGGATCGAACCAGAGCTGGAAGAGGCCACACCGGATCAGTTCGCTACCTTCCAGTTGCTCAAGATTCGCAACCTGGCACTGATGGGCGACTATATCGAGGGTCTCCAGCTCACTCGTCAATTACTGGAGCACGACATCCCATCGGAGCACCGACTCGGTGCACTCGTTCGCGGTACCAATCTCGGCCTGGAGCTCCGGCGTTTCGAGGAGGCCTTTGACTACCTCTACCAGAGCCTTGTGCTCGCATCCGAAGTGAACGATCCGGAGCAAATCACCTATGCATACAGCCTGGCGGCCGAGATCTTCAGGGTCGTCGGCAAGGTCGATCGGGCCCGGGAGTACGCACAGCGTTCGTTGGATTTTGCACGCGAACATGATGACGTTCGTGCCCAGTGTATCGCGACCATGCACCTGGCCGCTGCCTATCGAGCGGCTGATCACTTCGCCAGAGCCGGGGACCACTTCAGATCGGCCTTGCAACTGTGTCGCCAGGCAAGCGATCCGGTCTTCGTTGGCATTGCTGAATTCGGGCTCGGTGACATCCTGAGACGCAAGGACCGATTTGATGAGGCCGAAGCCCACCTCGATCGGGCGCTGAGGAATCATCGAAGCAGCGGCTATCGGAGCGGAGAGTCGGAAACCCTGCTCTCCCTGGCGAAGCTGTACCGGAGGACTGGCCGCGAGCAGCAGGCCGATTCCACGCTGACAGGCCTGATCGACGATTTCGCCGAAACCGAGCGCTGGGATTTTCTGGCAACCAGTCACGAATTGCTCGGCAGGATCGCGAGTGATCGTGGCGACCACGTCCTGGCAGTGGAACACGCGCTCAGTCAGATTGACGCAATGGACCGGTTTCTTGACTTGGCACGCGCGCGCCAGCTGGCCTACCTGGAAATCGAGTTCGAGACGCTCTACCGGGACCAGGAATTGTCGCTTTTGCGTGAACGACAGCGGGTCTCTCGGTTGCAGGAGCAAACCCGTGTACAGCGACGCTGGCTGCACGGCATGGCCTATGCGTCAGGTGGCTTTCTCACTGTCATTCTGGTGTTGCTTCTCATGCATGCCCGGCGCGAACGCCGTCATTACCAGCGCCTGTCGGGCCTGGACAGCCTGACCGGATTGAGCAATCACACCCGCTTTTTCGAGTCCGCCCAGCGGTTGGTCAACGAAGCGCACACCAACCAAACAGACCTTGTGCTGATCCTGGGTGATCTCGATCACTTCAAGGAAGTCAACGACATTCACGGCCACCTCATCGGCGATCAGGCACTGCGACAAGTGGCCGGGGTGTTGATGGATGTCTTCGCCAACCGCGGCCTGATCGGTCGTATCGGTGGCGAGGAATTCGCCGTCTGCCTGTCCAGGGAATCCCTGGAGCGCGTGCAACAACTCCTGGAGACACTGCGCCGCAGGCTTCGGGCAGTTGATTACGGCGTCGAGGGCCGTGCACTGACCATGAGTCTTGGCATCGCCCAACTGCAGCCCGGCGAGAACCTCGGGAAACTTCGCCAACGCGCCGACGTGGCACTTTACGAAGCCAAGCGCGCCGGTCGCAACACCGTGGTCGTGGCGCCGGAAAACAGCCCGAAAGGTGGCAAGGTTCGGGGTTCGTAGGATGTGCTGAGCGCAAGCGAAGCGCATCAGCCAGCGGCCAACCAAACCACCACAAAGGGAGCATCTTGCCGACGTCAACCCTTACCTGCACCCACTCGGTGGGGGGGTGTGCCACCCTTGTCCTGCATGCGCTCCGCTGCACTCAGCGGCATCCTGCGAGTGCTATTGGAGTTCCTCGATAAGCTGCGGGCCGGAGCCGAAATCAATCGGGGACTGTGCGGCCAGCCAGGCCAGCACGGCATAGGCGGCGGCATTCTGGGCCAGGTCTTCCGGGTCGATCTTGTCGAGGGTGTCGTTCTCGGTGTGATGGTAATCGAAGTATTCCGTACCATCCTGTTTCAGATCGACGACCGCCAGGCCGTAAGGCAGTGACGGGATGAAATCAGGGCCTCCGGAGGCCTCGCGCCCACCCAGCTCGATGCCCAGCGGTTCGAGTTCGCGCTGGATAGCCTCGATCACGGGCCAGGCCTCATCGGCCACCCGGGCCGCGATCTCGTATACCGGTCCGGCGCCGAAATCGGACTCGGCACCCAGTTGATAGTTTTCGAAGTTCTCGTGGTGCTTTTCCGCCCAGGCTCGCCCTCCCAGCAGGCCAATCTCCTCGGCGGCGAAGTAGATGACCTGGATGGAGCGCCTGGGGCGCTCGTCGAGATCGAGAATCAGGCGCGCCGCCTCCGTGATGATGGCGATGCCGGCACCATCGTCGATCGCGCCCGTGCCGACGTCCCAGGAATCGAGGTGTGCGCCCAGGGCGACGATCTTCTCCGGCGACTCCGCCCCCGTGATTTCGGCAATCACGTTGTGGCTGGTGTAGGGCTCGGTGTACTCGGCACCGACTTCGACTTGCACGCTGACCGGCCCGCCCAGGGAAAAGATGCGTTCGAGCTGGTCGGCATCCGGATTGGAGATGGCCACGGCAGGAATTGCACGCGATGCGGTATCGAATCGGGTCATGCCGGTATGGGCAAAGCGATTGGTCGAGGTGCCGATCGAGCGGATCAACATGGCCAGTGCCCCTTTCTCGGAGGCCACCTGCGGCCCTCTGGAACGCGCCTGGACGGCCGGCCCGTACCCGGAGCCGTCACGGCTGCGTTCCATCCGGTTGCGGATGAAGACGACGCGACCCTCGACGTCTTCCGGGGCGGCCGCTTCCAGGGCGGCCAGGTCGTCGAACATCACCAGCTCGGCTTCGATGCCGCCTGCGGGGGTTGCGGGGGTAAAACCGAGCGCCAAGGTGACCAGTTCCTGCTCGGCCACGCCGGGTGCACTGACCGTCACCCGCTCGAACTCGCGATGCCAGGTGTTGAACGTAACCGGTTCGAGCCAGACACGATCAAAGCCGATCTCTTGCAGCAATTCCACCGCCCACTCCACGGCACGGGCGTCGGCCTCCGTGCCGGCCATGCGTGGCCCGATCCGCCTGGTCAGGTCGGCAACAATCTCGAAGCCGCCGTCGCACTCCAACGCCCGCTCCCTGAGCTCGCGCGCGGTGGTCAGATCCTGCTCGGTCAGCGTCCCGGCATTGGCAGGCAGGCCCAAGGCCAGGCCGAGCATCAGCGCGATCACCAATTTCATCATGCGTTCACTCCAAATTGTCTTTGCAAGGCTATGGAACCCGACAGCCGTTCGCTGCGGCTTCGCCCAACAGCAGATCGGCGATCGGGAAAATCGGATAACTCAGGCCTTTCGCCTCGCCTCCGCTGTCGACGATCCTGGCAGCATCGGCTCCAGATGACGCAGCGCGCGTACGTAAACGCGGCGTTTGAAGGGGATGACGTGCCGGATCGGATACCAGAAATCGACCCAGCGATAGCTGTCGAACTCGGGGTTGTCCACGGCATCGAGCTGAAACACGTCGTCCTCGGCCAGGAAATGCAACAGGAACCAGACCTGTTTCTGGCCGATGCACACCGGCTTCTGGTGACGGCGACGGTAGCGGCGTGGCAGGCGATAGCGCAGCCAGCCCGGCGTGGAACCCAGCACTTCGACATGCTCGGGCTTCAGCCCGGTCTCCTCGGTCAGTTCGCGGTACATGGCCTCGAGGGGCGTTTCGTCGGTGTTCATGCCGCCCTGCGGGAACTGCCAGCCATCCTTGCCGGCGCGCCGCGCCCAGAACACGCGACCGTCATCCCTGGCCAGCACGATACCCACGTTGGGTCGGAAACCGTCCGGGTCTATCATGGCCTTGGTCTGCGCGGCCGGCTATCATACCGGGCCGCGAAAAATATCAACTGTCTCAAATGGTAATCAATTCATGCCCGGTACACCAGCCGTTCGGTCGATAGTCTTCTGGGTGCTGCTTCCGGCGCTGCTGCCGGCCAGCCTGTTGCTGGCCTCGAGCTGGGGCAGCGGCGGCTGGGCATGGCCGTGGACCGACGATCCGGCGATGTCCCGGGTGATTGCCGAGCTGCGGTTTCCGCGCGCGGTTGCCGCCTACGTGACCGGCGCGCTGCTCGCCCTGGCCGGTTGCCTGATGCAGGTGTTATTGAGAAATCCGCTGGCCGACCCCTACATTCTCGGCCTTTCTGGCGGGGCGGCCGCATTTGCCCTGATCGGCATGGCCGCGGGGCTGACTTTCCTGCCGGTGCCGCTGCTCGCCTTCTGCGGCGCCCTGCTGACCATGGTGCTGGTGTTCGTGCTCGCGCGCGGCCACGGACCATGGAGTACGACCCGGGTGCTGCTGACCGGGGTCGTGGTGGCCGCCGGCTGGGGCGCGATCATCTCGCTGGTACTCGCCATGGGCCCCGACGCCAGCCTGCGCAGCATGCTTTACTGGCTGATGGGCGACCTGGGCTACGCCTCGCTGTCGGCCTGGTGGCTGGTCCCCCTGGCCGGTGGCCTGGGAATGCTGTGGTTTCGTGCACGCAGCCTCAACGTCATGGCCGGCGGCGAGATGCAGGCCGCCCTGCTCGGCGAAGCCACGCGCGTGCGTTTCTGGGAAATCTATGTCATCGCCTCGCTGCTGACCGCGCTGGCCGTTTCCATCGCCGGCGCGGTAGGCTTCGTCGGTCTCATCGTGCCGCACCTGATGCGCCTGATCGTCGGTGCCGACCATCGTCGGCTGCTGCCGGCCGCGGCATTGTTCGGGGGCAGCTTCCTGGTGCTGGCCGATACCGCGGCCCGCACCCTGCTCAGCCCCCGACAGCTGCCGGTGGGGGTACTGACGGCCCTGATCGGGGTGCCGCTATTCCTACTGCTGCTCTACCGCGCCGCACGCATCCGATGAACCGGCCCGCCGCCACGGATCTGAGCGCCCACGACCTGGATGTCCGCATCGGCCAGGTCCAGGTGGTCTCCGGGCTCAACATGGCACTGCATGGCGGCGCATTCTGGGGTTTGCTGGGGCCCAACGGGGTCGGCAAGACCACGCTGCTCAAGACCCTGGCCGGACTATGGGAACCCGACAACGGTGGCGTTCACCTGGCCGGGCAGCCGATGTCGGAGCTATCACGGCGAAGCATTGCCCGGATGCTCGGCATGCTGCCGCAACACAGCCAGTACGCCTTCGACGCCTCCTGCCTGGAAACGGCATTGGTTGGCCGCCACCCGCACCTCGGCCCCATCAGCCGCGAATCGCGCCGCGACCGCGACATGGCGCGCGAGGCGCTCGACGACCTGGGCATGCTGGCGCTGGCCGAGCGCAGCTGCATGGACCTCTCCGGCGGCGAGTCCCGCCGCCTGGCCCTGGCCACCGTACTGGTCCAGAACCCACAAGTCTTGCTGCTCGACGAGCCGACCAACCACCTCGACCCGGCCAACCAGGTCACCATTCTCAACGTGCTGCACCGCAAAGTTCGCGAACAGCGCAAGTCGGCCCTGATGGCGCTGCACGAGGTGAACCTGGCGACCTGCTACTGCTCGCACGTGCTGCTGCTCTACGGCGACGGCGAATGGGACGCCGGGCCAACGTCCGAGCTGCTGACCGCCGAAAACCTCAGTCGTCTCTATCGCTGTCGCGTTCGTCTGGTCGATGATGGCCGGCAGCGCGTGTTTGCGGTCGCCGGACCTCAAAGAACCATCTGAACAACTCTGCGCGGCGGGGCTGAAAAGCAAAAGCATCAACCACAGAGCTCACAGAGTTCACAGAGCAATCAAATAATCATTTTTCTTTCTCCGTGCCCTCTGTGTTCTCTGTGGTTCAATCTCTTTTACGCGCTTAGCTTTCCCGCACCGAGACTTCCTGGCCCGGGCGCAGGCGTTCGTTGCCGCGGATGACGACGCGGTCGCCTTCCTGGATCGGCCCACGCACCTCGATCCATTCGCCCTCGCCGATACCGGTGGTCACACGGATGCGGCGGGCCTTGTTGTCCTCGTCGACGATGAACACGGCGATGCCGTCGCCCCGCAGCACCAGTGCGTCGCGCGGCACGGCCAGTACTTCGCGCACATCGGCGGTGGGCACGGTCACGCGCACGGTCTGGCCGACCGGCAGGTAGGCGTCGATATCCAGCCGCAACTCGAACACGTGACGACCCTCGTCGCCGACACTCACGGTGGTCCTGAGCGGTGCGTGAATCACGTCGCCGGCAAAGGTAATGGCCAGTTCGTCGCCGGGCCGGACAAAGCGGAAATAATCCAGCGGTGCACGTGCCACCACTTCCAGGCTTTCGGGATTGACAATGCGCACCACCCGCGTGCCCACCGCCACGCGCTCGCCGGCCTGGGCGACGCGCTCGGCCACCACCCCCGGGAACGGGGCGGTGATTCGGGTGCGCTCGATCTGGTCCTCGATCTGGTCGAGTCGCGCCCGCACGACACCCAGGTCGCTGGCGGCAATGTCGCGCTCGGAACGAGTCTGGTCGATCTGGCTGGCGGCGGCCAGGTTCGTCTCTGCCAGGCGTTCGAAGCGGCGCAGTTCGGCCTCGAGAAAATTGAGACGCGCCTCGGCACGGGTCATTTCCGATTCGAGTTCGCGGGCCCTGAGCGACAGCGACGTATCCTCGATGCGGGCAACCACGTCTCCGGCCTCGACCCGCGAGCCGATATCGGCCACTTCGATCAGGCGGCCCTCGACCTCGGCCGACAGGAACGCGTCGGAACGCGATATCACCGTACCGGCCACTTGCATGGTCGGTGCCATGGTCGTCATGCGCGCCTCGCTCAGGTCCACCGGTGGCGTGCCACCGAACTGGGCCAGGCTGGCGGCCGGCAGGAAAACGGCTGCCGTAAATATCAAGCGTGTCATGTTTCGCATCGAATCCTTCCTCATGCCGGCACCACCTCACCCGAGGCCGCCGGTTGTTTTTCCTCGTTGACCCTGAGCAGGCTCGGCAACAGGATCAGCGTGAACAGGGTGCTGACGGCCATGCCGCCGACAATGACCGCGGCCAGGCCGCGATACAGTTCGGTACCCGCTCCGGGCAGCACCAGCAGCGGCATCATGCCGAACAGGCTGGTGGTTGTACTCATCAGAATCGGCCTGAGCCTGAGGCGCACGGCCGTCTCCACCGCCTCGCGCCGGCCCAGGCCCTCGCGCTCGCCATCGCGTGCCCGGTAGACCAGCAGGATGGCGTTGTTGACCACCAGGCCGAGCAGGATGACGAAGCCGATCATGGTCAGCATGTCCATGGCCTGGCCGGTGATCCAGCCGGTCAGGCGCAGGGCGACGATGCCGCCGACGGTGGCCATGGGAATGGTCATCAGCACCAGTATCGAGTCTCGGAATGACCTGAACAGCGCCGAGATCAGCAGGTAGAGAATCACGATGGCGAGCAGGAAGCTGCCGCCCAGGTTTCTCAGTGTTTCGCCCAACGCTTCGGCCGTGCCCCGGTAAGTGATCACGCCGTCGGGCGGCAGTGCCTCGCGCAGCGCCGGCTCGACCTGCTGCTGCAGGATCTCGATAGCCGTTTCCATGGGCATGCCCGAAGGCGGCGTGACCTGCAACGTCATGGTACGGCGGCGGTCCACGCGGCGAATCTGGTTGGGACCGGCGGTGCGCTCGAGTTCGGTCAGCTCCCCCAGAGTGGCCATGCGCCCCGACGGGGTGTAAACCGGCATGGCCATGAACTCCTCGGGCGTAAGCCAGGCCTCGCCGCGCAGGATGACATCGAGACGGCGGTCACCGTCGAAATAATCGCCCAGGAAGGCACCGTCGCCGAGCGCACGGATCAGTGTGGCCACGTCACCGCGCGTCCATCCCAGTTCGGCGATTCGGCGGTCGTTGGGGCGCAGCCGCAACTCCGGTTCAGCCAGCTCCAGGCCGGGCTGCGGCCGCACCGTGGCACCAGGGAGTTCGCGCTGGATCAGGTCGAATCCAGCCTGGCCGGCCTCGAGCAGGTCCTCGAAATCGCCCGCCTGCAGGTTGACATCGATGTTGCGGCTGCCGCGGCCACCAAAGATCGGCGAGCGGTTCGCGCGGCCAAAGGTATCGGGAAATCCGGCGATCACTTCGTTGTTGATGATATCCATCATGCGATCGGCATCACGCGGATTCTCGGCGCGGAAGCCCATGAAGGCACCGGTGCCGAAAAAGCCGACGAAGCTGTTGGCGATCTTCGGTTCCTTCTCGCCCTCGATGTAAGGGCGCAGTCGCTCGTTGATGGGATTGATCAACTCGCGTTCGGCCGTGTCCGGCCCCATGCCGGAGGGGGTCTGCAGGAAACCGAACACGAAGTTGCGCTGCCCCTCGGGCAGGTAATCGGCCGGCGGAACCAGCAACGCACCGATCATCAGCGGCACCAGGGTCAGGCCCGCAATCCAGCCCCAGCGCCGGCGCGGGGTGTCGGTCAACCCCATGATGCGATCGGTGATCGCCTGCCACCAGTTGCCATGCCGATCCTTCAACTCGGCCTCGCCGAGCAGGCGATAGCTGGCCGCCGGCAGGACGATGATGGCGACCAGCAGCGAGCAGACAATGGCCGCGGAAATGACCACCGCCAGGTCGGCGAACAACTGGCCGGCCTCGTCCTGCAGGAAGATCACCGGCACGAAGATGGCGACCGTGGTGGCCGTGGAGGCCAGCAACGCGCCCCACACCTGGCCGGCGCCGCGGTCTGAAGCTTCCAGTGGCGCACGCCCCATTTCGCGCTGGCGCACGATATTCTCCAACACGACGATGGCGGCATCGAGCACCATGCCGGTGGCGAAGGCCAGGCCGGCGAGTGAGATGACGTTGAGCGTGCGGTCCGCGCCGTCGAGCACCAGGAAGGCGAAACACAGGCACAGGGGAATGGCCAGCGCCACCATCAGCGTCGCGCGCAGGCGCCGGAAGAACCACCAAAGCACAAGAATCGCCAGGCTCATGCCCAGCAACAGGTTGGTCGCCACCATGGCCACGGACTGGCGGATGTAGATGGTGTCGTCGGAAACCTGCACGTAATACAGCCCGGCCGGCTCGAGATGACTCTCACCGAGCTCGGCCATGGTGTCCTGGATATTGCCCATCACCTCGAGCACGTTGACGCCGGGCTCGGAAATGATGTTCATGGAAATCGACGGGCCACCGTTCTGCGTCATCACGCCGGTGGCATCGCGCATGGTGCGCTCGATGGTGGCGACGTCGCCCAGATAGACCGGCCGGCCCTCGCGCCATTCCAGCACCAGGTTATCGAGATCGGCAATCTCGTACTGGCCGGCGAAGCGCAGCGTGTACTGGCGACGGCCGACCTCGCGGAAACCACCGGAAACGTCGTTGTTCTGGCCGAGTGCCATGCCGATCCGGGTCAGGTCAACGCCGATTGCGGCGGCCCGGTAGGGATCGAAGGTAATGCGCACCTCGTAGGGACGCCCGCCACGCGGGTTGGCCGACGAGACCCCCGGCAGCCGTTCCAGACGCTCCTTGACGACTTCCTCGACCAGATCGTGATACTCGATGATCGGGCGGTCGTTGCCTGGCAACGGACGAATGGAAAACCAGGCAATGGTGTCACCAAACTGGTCGGAACCCACGCGTACCGTCGGCTCGCTGGCGTCAGCCGGGTAACGCGGCACCTGGTTGAGGCGATTGATGACCTCGATCAGTGCCCGGTTGAGGTCGATCCCGACATCGAATTCGAGATTGATGGATCCACGCCCCTGTCTTGCCGTCGAGGTCATGCGCTGCAGCCCCGGTACGTCACGCAGCTGGTTCTCCTGCGGCTCGATGATCTCCGATTCAATCTCGGATGGGGCCGCGGCACGCCAGCCGGTCGACACCGAGATGGTCGGGCGATCGATATTCGGCGTCATCTGGATGGGCAGGCGCGAAAGGCTCAGCAGGCCGAAAATGACCAGCAGAATGCAGCCGACGGCCACGGCCACCGGGTTGCTCAATCCTAGTCGTGTCAGGGGCAAGGCAGTTCTCCAGCGAAAAGTCCCACGCGCGAGACAGCCTCACGGCCACTCGCAACCATTCATTGACAACGGTGAATGTAAATGGTGCCGGTGAATGTTCAGTTCATCGAGCCAATTCGGCGATCCGGCCGACCCGCGTCTCGTGCATGGCACGGGCGATGGCGGGCCCCTTCAACCCCTGTTCGACAAAGCGGCGCGCGTTGACCGCCAGCGCCGCGGCCTGCGCGCGCTCGAGGAAGTCGCGTTGTGGATAGGGCCGGTCTTCCAGCCCCCTGCGCCCGCGCCAGTCAGCCTCGCAGGCGACAAGAAACGGCCCCAGACGTTCGGGTCGACGGAACACGTCGAGCCGCTCGAGCAGCTTCACCACCGTGGCCGGCTTCAGTTCCAGTGCGCGGTGGGCATGCAGGTGAAACTCACCGACCAGCAGTGCCAGGTCGCGGCAATCGGATGGCACGCGCAGCCGCTCGCATACCTCGCCAATGGGCTCGAGTCCGCGCTTCTCGTGGGCGATGTGGCGCGGCCATTGTTCACGCGGGGTGAGCCCCTTGCCCAGGTCGTGCACCAGGCAGGCAAAACGCGCGGAGAGGGACGCATCCAGCCGGGCGGCCTGTTCGATCACCATCAGCGTGTGGACCCCGGTGTCGATCTCGGGATGAGACTTCTCTACCTGCGGCACGCCGAACAACTCATCGACCTCCGGCAGGATCACCGCCAGCGCACCGCATTCGCGCAGCACCTCGAAAAACCGCGATGGATGCGCCTCCATCAAGGCGCGCGACATCTCCTGCCAGACCCGTTCGGCGACCAGGTGATCGACTTCACCACCGGCCACCATCTCGCGGCACAGCGTCAGCGTCTCGTCGGCGACCTGGAAGTCGGCAAAGCGCGCGGCAAAGCGCGCCAGACGCAGGATGCGCACCGGGTCCTCGCGAAACGCCGGCGAGACATGGCGCAGAATGCGTCGCTCGATATCCCGATACCCTCCGAACGGATCGATCAGCTCCCCGTCGGGCGCACGGGCCATGGCGTTGACGGTCAGGTCACGACGCGCCAGGTCGTCTTCGAGGGTCACGTCGGGTCCGGTGTGGAATACGAAGCCGTGGTAACCGTGCCCGCTCTTGCGCTCGGTACGCGCCAGGGCGTACTCCTCGCCACTGACAGGGTGCAGGAACACGGGAAAGTCGCGTCCGACCGGGCGGAACCCGCGTGATCGCATTTCCTCGGGCGAGGCATCGACGACCACGTAATCGGCGTCCTCGCTGGACCGCCCCATCAGCTCATCGCGCACCGTCCCGCCGACCCGGTAGACCGACAGCCCGGCTGTCGGATCGCGTCTATTCCCTGTCACGTCGCGCCTGGCGGCGGTAGCGCTGATAACGCTGCTGGCGAGTGCTCTTGCCCAGCCAGGTTGGCGCAAGTTCCGACATGGGCCAGGGATCGATGCCCAGCTCGCCGAAGGCGTTGTCGACACACACGCTGTCGAGCAGCAGCGACTTGTAATTGTCCGAGGAAAACGGCTTGCCCGGCACGAAGTCGAACGCCGCGCCCTGCAGACGTCCCAGGGCATCGGGCAGACCGACCACCGCGCGCCTCAAGCCCAGCTGATCGCGCAGCCAGCGCACCAGGTCGATCATCGCCCACTCCTCGCCACCGCACAGCTCGTGTATGCGGCCGAAACTCTCCGACCGCTCGAGGACGCGGGCAAAGGCCTCGACGACGTCGCCGACATAAACCGGTGCAAACCGGGCCCGTGGACGAGCCAGCGGGAGCACCGGCGAAATCTTCAACAGTGCGGCAAAACGATTGAGGAAGCTGTCGTCGGGCCCGAAAATGGTCGAAGGACGCAGGATGGTGGTATCGAGCTTGCCCTGTCGAAAGACCTCACCGACCATGTTCTCGGCCTCGCCGCGAGTCTTGAGATACTGGCTTTCACCCTCCCCGGCATTGAGCGCGCTCATGTGGATGAAACGTCGGGTCCCGGTGCGCACGCAGGCATTGATCAAGGTCTCGACCAGCTCGACATGGGCTCGCCGGAACCCCCGGCCGCCGCCGGCGATACGCTCGTTGAGAATGCCGACCAGGTTGATGACGGCATCATGTCCATCAAGCTGCCGCGCCAGCTCCTCGCCGTCGTAGGGGTCGAACTGACGGATACTCAGACCGGGAACAACGGCCAGGTCACGACAGCCCGGTGCATAGCGCGTGGCGATGGTGAGCTCGTGCCCGTCCTGCCCCAGGCGTCGTGCCAGATGACCTCCGACAAAGCCCGAACCGCCCAACACCAGGATTTTCATCGACTCTATCCAGATCGCGAATGACAGAATGCCATTCTACCCAATGCGATCGGCCATCCGCGCGGATGCGTTCACATGTCGAAGGCCTTTCAATCCGGCCTGCCGATGCAGCAGGCCCATTCGTGCGCAGCGCCACTACTCGTGGCAGGCAAAACCATTGCCGTTGCGGTCTCCGGCGAGGGCATGGCGCGCCAGTACCGAAGGCATCTCGCCAAACTGCCACTCGTAGATCGTGGCGAAGGCGAGAACGCGCGGGACGTAATCACGGGTTTCGAAAAACGGCAGGGTTTCCATCCACACGTCCGGATCGGTATGCGGCCGGCTGTCCATCCAGCGTGCCACGGCATTGATGCCGGCATTGTAGGCAGCCGCGACCCGGACCCAGTCACCGTCGTAGCGTTCCTGAAGTTCAGCGAGGTGGGCGATGCCGAGCGGCAGATTGACCTCCGGGGCCATCAGATCGGCGCTGCCGTTGTATGCCAGCCCATTGCGTCGGGCCACTTCCCGGGCGGTGCCGGGCATCAGCTGAAGCAGACCACGCGCGCCGGCCGGAGAGAGCGCATCGGGCTGCATGGCCGACTCCGCGCGCATCAGCCCGTAAACCAGCGCCGGATCCACCCCGTGTCGCTTGCTCAGCGCGACCACGCTCCCTTTCTCCGCCATGGGAAAACGCCAGGGGTAGGCACGTCGATTACCCGCGCCGTTGAGCGCTGCGATCGAGCGGTCATGCCAGCCGTTGGCGGCCGCCAACAAGGAGGCCTGTTCGAGTTCCCTGGCACTCAGGCGTCGACTCACGCTGACCCAGGTCCGCCGGGCATGGCCGTTCAGGCCGACATGAAACAATTCCACGGACCGATCGAATTCGGCATCACGCAGCAGGCGCCGCTGAACAGCGGCATCGGGCAGGATGTCCTCGCTGCAAAGTGCCAGCTCCTGCCCCAGCGTCAGTGCCGCCAGGAAACCGTAGTAATTGGCTTCGGCCGACAGGGTGCCAAATGCCACCAGCGCCTCGGGCCGGTTCAGCGCCGCCAGCGCGCGGCCTCGCCAGTAGCGCCACCGCGACTGCGCCTGCGCTGCCGTGCCCATGGCCTGGATACTCTCGAGCACGTCGGACCAGCGCCCATGGGCCATGGCCGAGCGGGCCCGCCACTCCAGCATCTGCTGATCTCGAACCTCGGCCGGCAGTGCATCGATGGCGGCAATGGCATCCTCCTCGAGCGCGACGGCCTGAAATAATGCCAGTTCGCGTTCGATACGGTGGCGCTCGGTCTCGCTCCAGTCAAAGCGCGGCTCAAGCGTGCTCCAGTGCTCCCGTGCGCGCTCATGATCACTGCGGGCAAGACGACGAACACCGATACTCACCAGGGTGCGGGAGTACTCGTGATCCTGCCACTGCCGCGCGCGCCGCAGTGTGGTCTCGGGCCGGGCATGCATGCTCAGCCAATAGTCGGCCCAGTCGCGCTGATCTCGCATCAGATAGCGGCGCAGGTACCGGGCCAATCCATCCTCGCCGGCTTGCACCGCCAACTCGAAACGCCGCCACGCCAACTCGTGAGAGGGATTGCCCTGGCGTCGCCACCAGGCAAACGGGCGGTCACAGGCCGAGGGTTGCGAACGCCCGACCAGCCAAAGTCGTTCGATCTCCCCAGCCAAACCGTCATGGCGGCCCAGTTCGATCCGTGCCCTGGCCAGGTGACAACGCACTTCCGTGTCGTTGTTGTCGCGAGCGTGGCGCAACACGGCCTCCCACTCGCCGCGCCGCCCCAGCGAGCGCAACCACGCGGTTTCCAGGGTACCGGCGAACGACCAGTTCCGGTGCCGGGCCAGAAACTGCTCCATCACCACCTCGGGCACGGAATCGACTCGCTGGCGCAGCAGTTCGAATTCCAGGTAGGGAGTCAGCGCATAATCCGGCAGGGCAGCGATGGCAGCCATCATGCCGGACTGATCACCCAGTCGTGCCGCCGCCCAGCCCTGGCGAAAAGTTTCACGTTCGGCCTCGCGAGTCGTCATCGTCTCGCCGTAGGCCTGCAACGACGAACCGAGCAGTGTCAGCAGCACGATCAGTGCAGCCGGCAAACGCCTTGCTTTCATGGCTTCAACACTCCAAACTGCCCCCCGGCAATTCCGCCTGTCGCGGCAACCTGTCCATTCGTGTTTGCAATCACGCTTATCTTACTCGTCGTCGGTGTCGTTGCGGGAATCCTCGCCGGCCTGCTCGGCATCGGCGGCGGCCTCGTCATCGTGCCGGCCCTGGTCTGGCTGCTGGTGGCGCACGGGCTGGACGGCGAGGCGGCGGTCCCGGTGGCGGTGGCCACATCACTGGCCACCATGCTGCTGACTGCGACAAGTGCCGTGTGGTTCCAGCAACGACGCGGCGCGCTCGACTGGACTGCCGTCGCACGCCTGGCACCGGCCGTCGCGGTCGGTGCCGCTGCGGGGGCCGCACTGGCTGTGCTCATTCCCGGACAGATCCTGGCACTGGTCTTTGCCGGCATCGTCGCCGTCATCGGACTGCGCATGATTTTCGCCACCACCACGCCAACGGTGGCTCGCACCCCGTTTCCAAGACTGTGGTGGCTGGCCGGTCCGATCATCGGTGCCGTATCTGCCATGATCGGCATCGGCGGCGGCTCATTCAACGTGCCGTACCTGGCCCGCAACGGCTACCCCATGGTGCGAGCGGTGGCCATCGCCTCGGCCTGCGGCTGGCTGCTTGCCGCCGGAGGCACCGCGGTATTCATGCTGTCGGCCGCGGAACTGCCGGAGCTGAACTGGCACGTCGGTTACGTCTGGATACCGGCCATGGCCCTGATCGGCCTGGCGGGCATGTTGGCGGCTCCGGCCGGGGTGGCGCTGGCCCACTACCTGCCGGCAGCGCGCCTAAGACGCCTGTTTGGATGCGTGCTGATCCTGGTGGCCATCCGCATGGTCATCGGGATCGGGTAGCTCGACATCCTCGTGGAGGTTGACGATCATCGACAGCGGGCGATGATCGGAATAGCTGATCGGCAGCACCTCCAGCTCGGCGATATCCATGTTGGGCGAAACCAGGATGTGGTCGATCGCCCGCTGCGGCTGCCAGGATGGAAAGGTCAGGATATGACTGTCGGGAATGATCAGTCCCGCCTTGGCGCAGAAACTGCGCAACTCGCGTGAGCCGGGCCCGGTATTGAGATCGCCCATCACCACCACGTGCGGATACGCGCGCACCAGTCCGGCCACGTAGTCGAGTTGCTGGGCTCGTGCGCGACGTCCCAGCGCAAGGTGCAGGATCACCAGCCAAAGTGCCGTTTCGCCCTCGCCGAAGCGCACGATCATGGCGCCGCGACCGGGAATGGCGCCCGGCAGTTTGTGCTCCTCGATCTCGCTGGGCTGGACCCGACTGAGCAGGCCGTTGCCGGCATGCGCGATCATGCCGACCTTGCGATTGCCCTGGTGGTTCCAGTAAGGAAAGCGCGCATGCGTCGCCAGGTACTTGGCCTGGTTGAGAAAGCCGGAGCGCAGGCTGCCACAATCGACTTCCTGCAGGGCGACGATGTCGTATTCGGCGACCAGTTCAGAGATGGCATCGAGGTTGGCGATGCGCTGGTTGTTCGGAAGCACTTGCCGCCAGCTACGCGTCACATACTCGCTGTATCGGCCGGTCGTGGTGCCGGCCTGGATGTTGTAGCTCAGCAGCTTGAGCTGCCGCGACGGGGAAGCCACGCCGGATCAGGAAACGGCTTCCGCGTCTTCTTCAGCGCCCGGTTCCGCGCCGTCCTCGGCAACTTCGAGATTGGCAGCCTCGCGCTCGACCAGGTACTGCACGGCCTCGATCATTTGCTGGTAACTGTCGAAACTGTTGGGCTGCACTCGCCACTTGCCGTGAACGATCATCGTCGGCGTGCTGCGGATACCCAACTGGCGGACCTGGTTACGGTTCTGACGCATGCGCGAATCGACCGCGAACGACTGCGAGGTGTTGAGGAATGCCTCTTTCTCGACGCCGAAATCGGTGTAAAACTCGGCAACGTCATCGAAACTGCGAAACTGACGACGCTCATCGTGGAGGGCGCGGAACATGGCCTCGTGTGCTCCGTGATCGACACCCATGACCTCGGCTGTGTAATAGGCCCGGGCAAACAGATCCCAGCCCCGTTGCAGCGCGATCGGCAGACGACGGAAATCAACGGTTTCGTCCTGTTCCTCCTCCCAGGAGCTGATGTGCGGCAGGAAATTGCGGCAGGCCGGGCACGGGTAGGCGAAAGCCTCGATCACCTCGACGCGCTCACCGGATACCGATACCGGGCTGCTGATACGCTGGTAATGCTCACCTTCCCTGAACGGTTCTGCCATGGCCGAACCGGCCAGAACGACCAGCCCCACAATGGCTGCAGTAATTTTCAACATGGACGGCTCCGTTTAGTCTTGTCATGTCGTGACTGTCATTGACCCGCATGGGTCAACCTAGTTCCGCCCCGGACGCCCGGGGAGACGCTTACCGTGCCCGGTGCAAGCCCTCGATATAGGAACTGACCGCCTGGATCTCCTCGTCCGTGAGATTCCTGGCCGCCGCTACCATGATCTGGCTGTAGGGATCGTCCTCGCCGTGGTGCTGGCCGGCACGGTAGTCTTCCAGACGACTGACGGTGTAGTCGGTATGCTGGGCCCGCACCACCGGGAAGTGCGCTCCCGGAATACCGTCTCCCGACGGACCGTGACAGGCGGCGCACGCCGGCACGCCGGTTTCGTGGTTGCCGGCCGTGTAGATCTTCCGGCCCAGTTCGACCAGCTCTTCATCGGCAACACCGGGTTCAAGGCGTTGCTCTTCATAGAATGCAGCGATATCGGCCAGGTCCTGATCCGACAGGTTCGCCACCGTCGCGTACATCTCCGGGACGTTGCGTTTCTGTTCGCGAATCAGGATGCTTTGCCGCGTCGCATAGTCCTGATGCTGACCGGCCAGCTTGGGCCAGATGCTGACCGTGCTGTTGCCATCCATGCCGTGACAGGCGGCACAGACCGCTGCCTTCTCTTCACCGGCTTCCGGGTCGCCGACCCAGGCCGCCATGGCAGCCAGCGGCGCACAAGCCAGCAGCGTCACCAAGAATCGAGCCATTTGCGTGGTACTCCTCAATTGAGAATGTCCGGGAAACTGAACCTGATATTATCGCCGCTCATCCATCCGTGTGCCAGTCCGTGAGTGCAATTCGACACCTGCTCAGGCAGGCAGAGTACCTGATCAGCGTCCACAACCGGTCGCAACTCCCGCCGGATCGCGGTAGGGAAGTCGCCATCGCGGGACGCTCGAATGCAGGAAAGTCCAGCCTGATCAACCGCCTGTGCCATCGGAAATCACTGGCACGCACCAGTCGCACACCCGGCCGCACTCGGCAACTGGTCTTTTTCCGCCTCGACGAGGATCGTCACCTCGTCGACCTGCCCGGTTACGGGTTCGCCCGAGTCGGTGGCGATCTCAAACGCCACTGGAAAGGGCTGATCCAGGGGTACCTGGAGAAGCGTCAGGCACTGGCCGGCCTGGTGATCGTCATGGACGTCCGCCATCCGCTCAAGGAAGGCGACGTGGAGCTGGCCAACTGGGCCGGCAGCCGCGGCCTGCCACTGCACCTGGTGCTGACCAAGGCCGACAAGCTCGGGCGCGGCAAGCAGAACGAGGCGCTGCTATGGGTTCGCAAGCAGGTCGACCCCGAGGTTGGCGTGCAGCTGTTCTCGGCCACGAACGGGCAGGGGCTGGCAGAACTCGAGGCGGTAATGAGCAACTGGTTGCTCGAACGCCCGGATCAGCCCGCCGGACGCAGCGACAGCCCCGGCCAGTAATCGAGCTGGGTCAGTTCGCGGTCGAGCAGGCGGACATCGCCAAGATTGTCCTCGATCAGCGACTTGAGGCGACTGAAGCTTTCGGCATCCACGCCGCGGAAGCGGCAGGCCAGCCGCTCGGTCTCGATGCGCACCACCGAGACATCCATGGTCATGGTGACTTCACTGCCGTTGACCTCGCCACGCACGCTCAGACCCAGCTCCCCGATATTCTCGTCGAACGGAACCGCAGCCAGGTTGGGTACTTCCAGCAGTGCGCCGTTGAGCGATATATCCAGCAAGACGGCTGGCACTCGCGATTGCTTGCCGATGCGAAGCAACGCCTGCGCCTGAAAGGGGAAGCGGTGAAATCGGCGTCGTTCGCTGCTGGTGGACACGCGGCTCTCCATTCGGCTCGGGTCTCATGAGTACATTGGCCATACGGCCGATTGTTCTTCACATCAATGATAGCACCGCCTCGCGGCCAGCGACGAAATGCTATATTCGGCGTTGCAGCCACTTTTCTACTCCGCCAGGTCACCACCCCATGCAAATCGGTCGCCACTCGATCAGCCCGGCGCTTGGCCTGGCCCCCATGGCCGGGGTGACCGACAAGCCGTTCCGACTGCTGTGCCGGCAACTGGGCGCGGGGCTGGCCACCTCGGAAATGACCACCTCCGATCCCTCGCTGTGGCACACGCGCAAGTCGCGCGAGCGCATGGACCATGCCGGCGAACCCGGCCCGGTGAGCGTGCAGATCGCCGGCACCGTGCCCGAAGTCATGGCCGCGGCGGCGCGCCACAATGTCGAACACGGCGCCGAGATCATCGACATCAACATGGGTTGTCCAGCCAAGAAGGTCTGCAAGGCCTGGGCCGGCTCGGCGCTGATGCGCGATGAAAAGCTGGTCGCCCGGATTCTCGAGGCCGTGGTCGCGGCCGTGGAGGTGCCGGTCACGCTCAAGATCCGCACCGGCTGGGATGCCGAGCACCGCAACGGCCCCACCATCGCGCGCATCGCAGAGGAGTGCGGCATACAGGCACTGGCCGTGCACGGGCGCACGCGCGACCAGAAATACCAGGGTGAAGCCGAATACGACACCATCGCCGAAATCTGCCAGTCGCTGACCATTCCGGTGTGGGCCAATGGCGATGTCGACAGCCCGGAAAAGGCCGGCCAGGTGCTCGAACACACCGGCGCCGACGGCCTGCTCATCGGCCGCGCCGCCCAGGGACGCCCGTGGATCTTCCGCGAGATCGCGCACTTCCTGACCAGCGGCGAGCGACTGCCGGAGCCCGGTCTCGACGAGGTTCGCCACATTCTCATCGGCCACCTTCGCGCACTGCACGCCTTCTACGGCGAGGCGCGCGGGGTGCGCATCGCGCGCAAGCACCTGGGCTGGTATGCGGCAGACCGAGCCGACGAGCGCGCCTTTCGCCGGCACGTCAACCGGGCCGAAAGTGCACGCGAACAGCTCGATATCGTGCAGGCCTGGTTCGAGGGACTCAAGCGAGGCGAGACGCCGGCGGTGCTTGCGGCATAGTCTTTGACGGCTTTCCGCAAACTGCGGGATCAGCTCGGGCCCGCCACCACCCCGGCCTGAACGAGGACGTCGATGCGCTCGTCATCCAGATCCAGACATTCAGTGAGCACATCGCGCGTGTCGGCGCCCAGCAGCGGCGGGGCCTGCCGGTATTCAACCGGCGTCGCGGAAAATCGCACCGGGTTGGCCACCAGCGGCAGACCCTTTCGCAGCGGATGGTCCATGGGCCGAACCATCTCGCGATGGCGCACCTGCGGATCATCGAAGACCGCATCCAGGTCGTTGATCGGAGCGGCCGGAATGCCCTCGGCGGCCAGCGCTTCCAGCCAGTCGGAAACGGCACGTCCGGCCATGACCGGCTCGATCGCGGCGATCAGTTCGCCGCGATGCGCCACCCGGTCGCGATTGCGCCGGAAGCGCTGATCCTCGGCCCACTCCGGATGACCGGCCAGCCGGGCAAAGCGCGCGAACTGGGCATCGTTGCCCACCGCCAGCATCAGGTGACCGTCGGCGCAGGCGAAAGACTGGTAGGGCACGATATTGGGGTGGGCCGTACCCTGGCGCCCGGGCACCCGCCCGCCAATCAAAAAATTGGCGGCCTGGTTGGCCAGCCAGGCAACCTGGGTGTCGAGCAATGACAGGTCGATGTGCTGGCCTTCGCCGGTCGAGCGGCAATGCAGCAGGGCGGCCTGAATGGCGCTGACCGCGTACATGCCGGCCATCAGGTCGGCCACCGCCACGCCCACCTTCTGCGGTCCGCCGTCGGGCTCGCCGGTAATGCTCATCAAACCACCCATGGCCTGGACGGCGGCATCGTAGCCGGCCTGGTGGGCGCGCGGTCCATCCTGGCCGAAACCCGTGATCGAGCAATAGACCAGGCCAGGATGGTGCTCGCGCAGGGTGGCCCAGTCCAGCCCATAGCGGGCCAGACCACCGACGCGGAAGTTCTCGATCAGCACATCCGAACGGCAGGCCAGATCACGCACCAGTTGCTGACCGCGCGGATCGGCCAGGTCGATGGCCACCGAACGCTTGCCGCGATTGGCCGCCAGGAAATACGCGGCCTCGCCGGTTTCACGCCCTTGATCATCGCGCAGCCATGGCGGCCCCCAGCCGCGCGTGTCATCGCCGCTGCCCGGGCGCTCGATCTTGATCACCTCGGCGCCAAAATCGGCCAGCAGCTGGCCGGCCCAGGGCCCGGCAAGTATCCGGGAAAGCTCGAGCACCCGCACGCCGGCCAGCGGCCCGCTCATGCCAGCATCCCGGCCAGCTGCTCGAGGGCGCCGGCGCAGTCCGTATCGACCTTGAATCGCAACCAGCGCTCGGCCCGCACGCGACCGCGATTGAGCGCGACCACCGGCAGACCCTGGTCGGCCGCCTCGCGCACCAGCCGGAAGGCCGAGCCCACCACCAGCGAACTGCCCACGGCCAGCAGCGCGTCGGCATCGGCCAGTTCCCGCGCCACGCACTCGCGTGTCGCGGCGGGGATCGACTCGCCGAAAAACACCACCTCAGGCTTGAGACGCCCGCCGCAGGATTGGCAGGGCGCGACTTCAAAGCCCGGCCAGTCGCGTGCATCGAGTTCGGCGTCGCCGTCGGCGTTGAAGCCGAGCACCCGGCCGCGCCAGCATTGGTTAAGTCCGGCAAGCCGAAGCTGCAGGGCATCGCGAGCCTCGATCTGCCCGCAGTCCAGGCAGCGCACCCGGTCGAGCCGGCCATGCAGGTCGACAACCGAAGGCTGGCCGGCGTGGTGGTGCAGGCCATCGACATTCTGGGTGATCACGGTGCCGACCCGGCCGGCCCGCGCCAGGCGACTCAGGGCCAGATGCCCGGCATTGGGACGGGCCTTCGACATCGCCGGCCAGCCGAAATAACTGCGAGCCCAGTAACGCCGACGGGTGGCCGCGCTGGCGATGAACTCGGGGTAGAGAATCGGTCGGCGCTGCAGCCAGCGCCCTTCGCCATCGCGATAGGCGGGAATCCCCGACCCGGTAGAACAACCCGCCCCCGTCAACACCAGCACCCGCCGATGCACGGCCAGAAAATCGGCCAGCGCCGACACCTCGGCCACCGGCGCCACCACCCCGGCATCGGCTCCCATCTCCGGTATGCGAATCGTCGCGACCATGGGGGAAGTCTACCCGGTGCGGTGTGGACTCGTTGGTTCGTTGGTTCGTTGGTTGGCTGGTTGGCTGGTTGGCTGGTTGGCTGGTTGGGCAATTGTCGCTTGGTCGTTTTGTCGTTTGGTCTTTTCGCCTTGAGCCTTGAGCCTCACCCAATTAATCCATTAACCCATTCACCCGTTAACCCATCGACCCCCGTTCTATAATCCCCCCAGGCTTCGATTCCGCGATTAACCATGTTCCCACTCACCCGCATGCGCCGTACCCGTGCCCACGCTTTTTCGCGTGCACTGGTGCGTGAGACCCGACTGTCGGCCAGCGATCTGATTCTCCCGGCCTTCGTGCTCGAAGATGCCGGCGGGCGCGAGGCGGTGCCGTCCATGCCCGGCGTGGAGCGGCTTGGGCAGGATGGCCTGTTTGGCCTGGCCGAGCGCTGCCTGGCGCTTGGCATTCCGGCCATGGCGCTGTTTCCGGTGGTGCCGGCCGAGCGCAAGAGTGAGACGGCCGAGGAAGCCTGGCGCGAAGACGGCCTGGTGCAGCAGACGGTGCGCGCACTCAAGCAGCGCTTTCCCGAGCTGGGCGTGATCACCGACGTGGCGCTGGACCCCTACACCAGCCACGGCCAGGACGGCATCATCGACGAGACCGGCTACGTGCTCAACGATGAAACCGTCGACGCGCTGGTCAAACAGGCCCTGAGCCATGCCGCGGCCGGCGCCGATGTGGTCGCGCCTTCCGACATGATGGACGGACGCATTGGCGCGATCCGCGAGCAGCTCGAAAGCGAGGGCTTCGCCAACACCATGATTCTCAGCTACGCGGCCAAGTACGCCTCGAGCTACTACGGTCCGTTTCGCGACGCGGTCGGCTCGGCCGGCAACCTGAAAGGCGCGACCAAGGACAACTACCAGATGGACCCGGCCAACTCCGACGAAGCCCTGCGCGAAGTCGCACTGGACCTCGACGAAGGCGCCGACCTGGTCATGGTCAAACCGGCCCTGCCCTACCTCGACATCATTCGCCGCATCAAGGACGAATTCGGCACGCCAACCCTTGCCTATCACGTCTCCGGCGAGTACGCCATGCTCAAGGCGGCCGCGGCCAACGGCTGGCTGGACAACGACAAGGTGCTGCTCGAGACGCTGATCGCGATTCGGCGGGCCGGTGCCGATGGCATTCTGACGTATGCGGCCATCGAGGCAGCGGAGATTCTGGAAAGATCGGGGAGAGGGTAAGAGGTGAGAAGGGAGAGGGTGAAAACAGGCGGCGGTTGCCGGGCGCTTGCTGTGTCTTCCGCCTCCCGTCTGCCTGAGGCCAACCCATGAAACCCGCTGCGGCAATCAAACTCGCCGTATTCGGCCAGCCCGTGGCCCACAGCCTGTCGCCCCGCATCCACCGGATGTTCGGAGAGCAGCTCGGCATCGAGGTGGACTACCAGGCCATCGAAGCGGGGACGGAGGAACTCGCCGATCGTCTGTCGGCATTCCGCGAGGCAGGCGGCAGCGGCGCCAACCTGACCGTGCCGTTGAAGGAGTTCGGCCTGCGGCTGTGCACGTCCATCGATCCAGTCGCCCGACGCGCCCGCGCGGTCAACACCCTCAAGGCCGTCGAGGGCGGCTGGCGTGGTTTCAACACCGACGGAGGCGGTCTGGTCCTTGACCTCGAACGACTGGGTCTGGAGGTCGCGGGCAGGCGAGTGCTGATCATCGGGGCCGGCGGGGCCGTGGCCGGTATTCTCGAGGCGCTGCTGGACAGGGAACCGGAGACTGTCTGCCTGCTCAATCGCACCCCCGAACGCGCCCGGCGCCTGGCCGACAAGTTCGCCCACAAGGGATGCATTGAAGCCGCATCACTGACTGACGGGCCGGAGGGTCCGCCCCATGACCTGCTGATCCAGTCGACCAGCGCCGGCCATTCCGGGCAGGACCTGCCGCTCGAACGTCACTGGCTGGCCGGCAGCGCCAGAGCCTACGATCTCAATTACGGTCAGGCCCACAGCGCTTTCGTTAACTGGTGCCACGACCACGATTTACCCGCGCATGACGGCCTCGGCATGCTCGTTGGCCAGGCGGCCCTCGCCTTCGAGATCTGGACGGGGAAACGACCCGATATCCAGCCTGTCCTGACGTCGATCAGAGGAGTTGTCTAAAACGTGAGTCGTGATGCAGGGAAAACCAACAGCTGTCTCTCACTACATCCGGCCAACTGCTAGTGGACCATGGCAAATGCTCATCCCCCGTTTTTCCTTTCACCATTCACCTTTCACCTCGCATCATCAACTCACCACTGTCACCGGCGTATGGGTATGACGAATCACCTTGTCGGATACGCTGCCCAGCAACAAGGACCCAACCTTGGACTGACCCCGCCGCCCCATCACCAGCAGCATGTCCTGGGCGTCGCCCAGCC
>SKSJ01000055.1 GCA_007123055.1 Wenzhouxiangella sp.
CCGGTCGGCGGGGCATCGTTGCGGGTGCTGAGGTAGTTCATTCGTCTGCTCGTTGTTTGCTCGCTTCGGTGGGTACTGTCGTCCCGGAATCGCCGGAGGCGATATCCGGGATCTCGCAGGTTGGGTATCTGCACGGCGGTCGTGCTGACTCTCAACGTGCGGGGTCCCGGATAATCGCTGCGCGATTTCCGGGACGACAGATTAAAGTAGCGCTATACCAACTTCGCTCCCGCCGCATCGACTGGGCTGACGTAGGCGGTCGCTTTCATGTCGTGACTGGCGAAGGCTTTCGTCATGTCCGCGGCGGCGGTTTGTGCGGCGGCGCGGCCTTCGAACCAGGCGAACACGGTCGGGCCGGCACCGGAGATCGACGCACCCATGGCTCCGGCGTCGAGCGCGGCCTGCTTGACGGCAGTGAAGCCGGGAATCAGGACCGCTCGATGGGGTTCGACCAGCACGTCGGATAGTCCCTCGCGGATCAGGTCCAGATCGTTGTTGAAGCAGCCGGCCAGGACCAGTGCCAGGCGGGTCTGCTGAGCGACGATGGTGTCGATGGAAAACGGCCGATCGAGCACGCGCCGCGCATCGCGGGTGTCGATGCGGTGGTCGGGATGAACGACGGCAGCATGCAGGCCATCGGGAACGGGTATGCGGACCAGCCGATCGGGGGTAGCCAGGACCAGGCCGCCGAGAAGTTGCGGGCCGACGTTGTCGCCGTGGACCGAGCCGCTGGCGACGGCCTCGCCGGCCAGAGCATGCGGATAGAGCGCTTCGACGGGCAATGGCCGGTCGAGCAGGGCATTGACGGCGACCACCGCGGCACTGGCCGAGGCGGCCGATCCGCCCAGCCCGGAACCCAGCGGAATGCCTTTTTCGATGGTCAGGGTGATGCCGAAGCCGGCGCCGGTGGCCTCGAGCAGCGATTGCACGGCGCGGCCGGCGGTGTTGGATTCGGCTTCCAGCGGCAGGTCGGTGACCGTGCCGGTGATCGCTTCGATGATCACGCCGCGGCCATTGTTGCGTCGGGCAGTGACGCGGTCGCCGGGGCCTTCGATGACATGGCCGAGCAGATCGTAGCCCACGGCGACATTGCCGACCGAGGCCGGCGCAAAGGCCGTGGCCTCCCTGGTGGGCATTACAACCTGGCCCCGAGGTGGGCGGCCACGCGCAGCAGGTCGGCGAAAACGCCGGCGGCGGTCACTTCCGGTCCGGCGCCAGGGCCCTGAACGATCAGCGGGTTGTCGCGGTAGCGTTCAGTGGTGAAGGCGACCACGTTGTCGGTGAGTGCCAGGTGGGCGAAGGCGTGGTCTCCCCGCAGCGATTCCAGGCGCACGGCGGCATGGCCGTTGTCGTCGAGCGAGGCGACGTAGCGCAAGACCCGCCCGGCGGTGCTGGCCTCGCTGATCCGTCCGGCCATCTGATCGTCGTAGTCGGGCAGTGCCGCCATGAACTCGTCGATTGACTTGTCGGCGAGTTCTTCGGGACACAGGCTTTCGACCTCGATGTCGTCCAGACCGATTTCCAGGCCCATCTCACGGGCGAGGATGACCAGTTTGCGCGCCACGTCGGTGCCGGACAGGTCGTCGCGCGGGTCGGGCTCGGTGTAGCCGGCTCCGCGCGCCTCGGCCACCAGCGCGCCGAAGGACATGCCCGGCTGGTAGCGGTTGAACAGCCAGGCCAGTGTGCCGGAGAAGATGCCGTCGATGCGCAGGATGCGGTCACCGGTGTCGAGCAGGTCCCTGAGCGTCTGGATGACCGGCAGGCCGGCACCGACGGTGGCCTCGTAACGCCAGCGCGCGCTGCCACTGCTGGCCAGCTGACGTATGTCGCGGTAGCGCTCCAGGTCACCGCTGCCGGCGTGCTTGTTCGGCGTGATGACGTGGATGCCGCGTTCCAGCCAGGTGGCGTACTGATCGGCCACGGCATCGCTGGCGGTGCAGTCGATGATGACGGCATGCGGCATGTGACCATCGTCGACATGATCGGCCAGGCGATCGAAATTCAGCGGTTCGTCTCCGTCGCCGAGCGGGGCGTGGTCGTCGATGTGCCCCCCGGTGTCGGACAGTCGCATGTACTTCGAGGTGGCGATGGCACTCAGGCGCAGGTCGAGGTGGCCCTGTTCGAACAGTCGTTGTCGGGTCTGCTCGATCTGCTCGAGCAGCGTGCGCCCGACCTGGCCGGGACCGATCAGGCCGATCGACAGTGTCTGCTCGGACAGGTAGAAACCGGCATGGATGGCCTTGAGTGCCCGCTGGGCATCGACTTCGTCGACGGCGACCGAAATGTTGCGCTCGGAAGCGCCCTGGGCGATGGCGCGCACGTTGACACCGGCACGCGCCAGCGACGAGAACAGACGCGCGGCCACCCCCGGTGTGCCGGCCATGCCCTCGCCGACGATGGCCAGTACGCGGATGTCGGGCAGGCTGAAGATGCGCTGGACCAGGCCGTGGCGCATCTCGCGTTCGAACGCTTCCTCAAGCAGCCGGCAGGTGCGCTCGGCCTCGCTGCCGGGCACGACCATGCAGATGGAGTGCTCCGACGAGCCCTGCGAGATCATGGTGACTGAAATGTCGGCGCGATGCAGCGCGGAGAACACGCGCTCGGCGGTGCCGGGCACGCCGATCATGCCGGCGCCCTCGATGGTGACCAGGGCCATGTCGCGCACACCGGAGATGCCCTTGACCGGCGGTTCGGGGTGGCCGGCCGAGTCGATGCGCGTGCCGTTGTTCTCGGGCTTGAAGGTGTTGCGCAGGAACACCGGGATGTTGGCCTCCAGCGCCGGGCTAAGCGCCTGCGGATGGATCACTCGGGCACCGAAATAGGCCAGTTCGAAGGCTTCGCGGTAGGAGAGGTGATCGAGCAACTGGGCCTGGGGTACCTGGTTGGGATCGGCCGAAAGCAGTCCGTCGACATTGCTCCAGATGTGGATTGCGTCGGCGTTGAACAGGCGCCCGAAGATGGTGCCGGAATAGTCCGAACCGTTTCGCCCCAGTGTCGAGATGCGGCCGTCGTCGCGGCGGCAGACAAAGCCGGTGATGACGTAGCGGTTGGCCGGTTGCCGGGCCCGGAGGTCGGAAAGCAACTCGCCGCTGGCCTGCCAGTCGACGGCCGTCATCAACGCGGTTGGTCGGGTGCGCAGGATCTCGCGGGCATCGATAAACACGGCTTCCGCGCCGACCTGGTGACAGCGGGCGGTGAGTAGTTCGGCCGACATGACCTCGCCCAGGCCCGAAATCAGTTCCACTGCCTCGATGGGCGCGGTGCCCATCAACTCCAGGCTGGCGAGCAACTGGCGCAGATCCTTGAAGATGGCTTCTAGGCGCGAACGTGTGGCTGCCAGGATCTCCTCGTCGTCAAGCAGGTTCGCGGCAGTGTCGAGGTGGCGCTGCTCGAGCTTCGTCAGACGTTCGGGCCACCCGGGTTGCCCGGAAGCGGCCTGGCCGGTGATCGTTACCAGTTCGTCGGTGGTTCCGGCCATGGCCGAGACGACGACTGCCTGGGCCGGGTCATCGCGTTCGAGCAACAGCGCGGCGACATGACGAATGCAGTCGGCATCTGCCAGGCTGCTGCCGCCGAACTTGTGCGTGATCCATTGCATGGAGTGTGGCTCTGATTGGCTTGTAGGTGACGAAGCCAGTTTAGCCACATCCTTGACGGTATGTGAGTGCAAATATTATTGGTTGTCCGACGGGTGCCGGGGTTCGGGGGTGGGGCGGATTCAGCCGCGACCGAAGACCTCGCGAAGCAACTGCGTGGTGCGTGCGATCGGATCCTCCCGGATGCGCTTCTCTTCTTCGGCCAGCAGTGTGAACAGGCCATCGAGTGCCCGGGCGTTGACGTCGTCGCAAGGGTCAGAGCAACGAGACAAAGTAGGCGAGGCAATGGTTCAGGCATCCTGGAGTTCATGGTTTCAGCAGTCTATCGGACCCAGATGATGGCCAGGGCCAGCATGCCGAGTGCGGTGGCGATGGCCGCCAGGGCCGGTTTCCAGCCGATGGCCCGCAACTCGGCCGGGCGCACGGCCATGGCGAGTGCCGCCATGGCCATGGCGAAGGCAAACAGGCTGAACTGACCGGCCAGGTCGATGGCAGCCTGCCACGCGGCATGATCGACGCCCAGCCAGGCATCACCGAGGCTGCGCAGTCCCGACAGGGCGAGGAACCCGACGATGAACAGCGGAGGGGCAACCCGGGCCCTGCCGTTCGCCTCGTGGCGTGCAGCCAGCCAGACCACGGCGGGGATGAGCACCAGCATGCCGGCGTTGCGGATCAGCTTGGTCACGGTGGCAGCGACGAGCGTGCCGTTCTGGCCTGTGATCTGCTCGTGGAGTACTGCGGCGGCGGTCACCTGGGCGGTGTCGTGCACGGCCGCACCGAGGATCAGGCCGATGTCGTGCGGGTCATCGAACAGGTGTTGCAGCAAGGATGGATACAGCACCGTGGCGGCGAGTCCGATCAGCGCGATACAGGCGATGGCGTAGCCGATTTCCTCGCCGCGGGCACGCAACCCGGGTGCGGCCGCGGCAATGGCCGAGGCCCCGCAGATCGAGGTGCCGACCGCCAGCAGGGCGGCCAGGCGCGGGCCGGTTCCGGCCAGTCGGGCCAGCGAAAAAGCCAGCAGCAGGCCGAGAATGACCACCGCAATGACCAGCGGCAGCGCCTCGATGCCCAGATTGCCGAGTTCGATCAGGCTCAGGCGCAGGCCGATCAGCGCAACGGCCAGTTTGAGAATGGGCCCCTGCGCCATTGCCAGCCCGGGCGTCCAGGCGGGTCGCCGAGTCGCCGCCCCGGACATCGCCAGTCCGGCAAGAATGGCCACGAGCATCATGCTGACCGGCCATTGATCCACCGGCGGCGGTAGGTGGCCCAGTGTCACCACCAGCAGCCATGCCCCGGCGGCCACGGCAATCGCCACGGCGAGCCCGGGCAAGACAGTGCGTACGGAGCCGGTTCCCTCGGCTTGGGACATCATGAGTGGGTCGGATGAATCGGCCTGTCACCATACGTCAATATGGGTGTGACAGGGTAGACTTGACGACAACACCTGTTTTTTGTGCTTTGGTGCTTTCGTGTTTTTGTTGGCGAGGTGCTCCAAGGGTTCCCGCGCCAACCGTATCGGCTGTGCCCAAACCAAAGAACAAAAACACAAAAACACCAAAAAAACCAAAGGACAAATTTGGAAATGGACTCAAAACAAAGCATCGTCGAAAACTGGTTGCCGCGTTATACCGGCACGGAACTGGACGGGTTCGGCCAGTATGTGTTGCTGACCAATTTCGATAATTACGTGGAAAAGTTCGCCGGGTTGACCGGGGCCCAGGTGCGTGGTCGGGACAAGGCCATGCGCAATGCCACCGCCGACGGTATTTCCATGATCAACTTCGGGATGGGCAGCGCCAATGCCGCCACCATCATGGACCTGCTGAGTGCGGTCCGGCCGAAGGCGGTGCTGTTTCTCGGCAAGTGCGGTGGATTGAAGAAGAAGAACAAGCTGGGTGATTTGATCCTGCCGATCGCGGCGATTCGGGGCGAGGGCACATCGAGCGACTACTTTCCGCCGGAAGTGCCGTCGCTGCCGGCATTCACCCTGCAGCGTGCGGTGTCGTCGACCGTCCGGGATCATGGCCTGGACTACTGGACCGGCACGGTCTACACCACCAACCGCCGTGTCTGGGAGCATGACAAGGACTTCAAGAAGTATCTGCGCATGACGCGCAGCATGGCCATCGATATGGAAACGGCCACGATCTTCATTACCGCTTTCGCCAACTCCATACCCGCAGGCGCCCTGCTGCTGGTCTCGGACCAGCCCATGGTGCCCGATGGCGTCAAGACCGACGCCTCCGACCGGCTGGTCACCGAGCACTACGTCGACGCCCAGATCGCCATCGGCATCGATTCGCTCAAGGAAATCCGCGACCAGGGCCGGTCGGTGAAGCATCTTCGGTTTGATTGAAGTTTGAGTTGTCGTCCCGGACTTGATCCGGGACCTCGCGCCCGTGAAGTATAGAATCAGCGCCGTGCCGGATTGATCGTGCGAGGTCCCGGATAATCGCTGCGCGATTTCCGGGACGACCAAAGAATCGAAACGTAGACCCATTCACCAACCAGCCAATGAGCCAACGAGCCAACCATTGACCATGACTTCCGTCCTACGCAGCGTCATGCCGGATCTGGCATGATGCTCGTCATTTTTGGGCAAATCCGACGGAAGTGAATGATGAAGCAAGCATGGAATATGGCAATGGCTGCCGGCCTGGCGGTTTCGGGGGCGGTGATGGCCGAGGATGATCCGTTTCTCTGGCTGGAGGAAGTCGAGAGCGATCGGGCGCTGGAGTGGGCCGAGGGGCAGAACGAGCGTTCGCTCGATTACCTGAAGTCACACGATTTGTTCGAGCCGATCCACGAGCGTGCCCTTGAGATCCTGACCTCCGACGACCGCATTGCCTATCCCTCGCTGATGGGCGGCGAAGTCTACAACTTCTGGCGCGATGCCAGCCATGTGCGCGGTATCTGGCGCAAGACATCGCGCGAGAATTACCGCAGCGACTCCCCGGACTGGGACGTGATCATCGACGTCGACCGGCTCGCCGAGGAAGAGGACGAGAATTGGGTCTGGGCCGGAGCGAGCTGTCGTTATCCGGATTACGACCGCTGCCTGGTCGGGCTGTCCATCGGCGGTGCCGATGCGGCCGTGCGCCGGGAGTTCGACCTCAAGTCGCGCTCATTCGTCGAGGACGGTTTCGTTCTGCCCGAATCCAAGAGCCGGATTTCCTGGCGGGATCGCGACAGCGTGTTCCTCGGTCGGGCGTTCAGTGACGAGGAGATGACCGACTCGGGCTATCCGCGCACCGTGCGCATCTGGGAACGCGGCACGCCGCCGGAACAGGCGAAACTGGTTTACGAGGGCGAGAGAGGCGATGTCGCCGTCATGGGTATGCGCATCTGGGACGGTGATGAGTACTACGACCTGATCGTGCGCTCCCCCGGCTTCTTCACCCGCCACTATTACCACTACCGCGACGGCGAGGTCAGCCGCATTAACGTGCCCGAGGATGCCAACATCGTCGGCCTGATCGACGGCCAGCTGCTGGTGGATCTGAAGTCCGACTGGACGGTGGGCGAGACGACCTTCGGCCAGGGGGCGCTCGTGGCCGGCCCGATGGAAAGCTTCGAGAGCGACCGGCCGGACCTGGCCGTGCTGTTCCAGCCCGGCGAGCGCTCGTCGATCGCCAGCGTATCGACCACGGAAAACGCCGTGCTGGTCAACATCCTCGATAACGTGGTCAGTCGTGTCGAGCGATTCACCCACGACGAGGACGGCTGGCATTCGGAATCACTGTCGGTGCCGGAGATGGGAGCGATTAGCGTGGTCAGCGCGGATGATCGTTCCGACCGTTTCTTTTACAACTACACCGGCTTCCTGACTCCTTCGACCCTGTTCGAGGCCGATGCGGCCACTGATTCACACGAGCAGGTCCGTTCGGAGCCAAGCTGGTTCGACAGCGAGGGCATGAGCGTTGAACAGTACGAGGCCGAATCCGCCGACGGCGAGCGCATTCCGTATTTCGTGGTCAGGCCGGCCGGCTTCGAGGCCAGTGGCGCCAACCCGACCCTGCTGGGGGCCTACGGTGGTTTCGAGGTCTCGCGCACCCCGTTTTACTCGGGCGTGATCGGCACCAGCTGGCTGGAGCGTGGCGGCGTCTACGTGCTGGCCAACATCCGCGGCGGCGGCGAGTTCGGCCCGCGCTGGCACCAGGCTGCACTGCAGGAAAATCGCCAGCGGGCTTTCGATGACCTGATCGCGGTGGCCGAGGACCTCGTCGAGCGCGACATCACCTCGCCGGAACACCTGGGTATCCAGGGTGGTTCCAACGGCGGGTTGCTGGTCGGCGCGGTGATGGTGCAGCGTCCGGACCTGCTCAATGCCGTCGTGTGCCAGGTGCCGCTGCTGGACATGAAGCGCTATCACAAGCTGCTGGCCGGCGCGAGCTGGATGGCCGAGTACGGCGATCCCGACGATCCCGAGCAGTGGGCCTACATCAGCGAGTACTCGCCCTACCAGAACGTGTCGGCGGAGGCCGACTACCCCAAGGCCTTCTTCACCACATCCACGCGCGACGACCGGGTGCATCCGGGGCATGCCCGCAAGATGGTGGCGAAAATGCTCGACCAGGGCCATGACGTGCTCTACTACGAGAACATCGAGGGCGGCCACGGCGGCGCGGCCAACCTGGAGCAGCGCGCCTACATCTCGGCACTGATCTACACCTACCTCCACGACCGCCTCGCAGGTGGCAAGTCAGCCGATTAGTCCGATACCCGGCCGAAGCTCTCACCACGGAGGCACAGAGTGCACAGAGGAAAATCAGTAAGTTGAAAAACTCTGTGGTCTCTGTGTCTCTGTGGTGCAATCTGTTGCCTGCTTGCAATGGCGTTGCCGCGGCCCAAGGTCAGGAACTTCGGGGAGGGACAACCGGTCGAATCACCCGACAGAAACAAAAACGTACCGATTTACTCCCGTATGGCGGGAATGCACTCCAGCTGATATAATGTCGGGTGGATTTGAAGGAGGAACGAATGGGCAAGGATCTCGTACCAAGTCATCTGCTCGCGCCGGCCGGCACCGGTTCGCTGGATTCCTATATCCAGGAAGTCAACCGGATTCCGGTCCTGAGCCTGGAAGAGGAGCAGAGTCTGGCGCGTCGCTATCGTGACGACCAGGATCTCGATGCCGCGCGGATGCTGGTCATGTCGCACCTTCGTTTCGTGGTGCACGTCGCCCGCGGTTACTCGGGCTACGGCCTGCAGCTGGGCGATCTCGTCCAGGAAGGCAATATCGGCCTGATGAAGGCGGTCAAGCGCTTCGACCCCGACCAGGGCGTGCGCCTGGTGTCCTTCGCCGTGCACTGGATCCGTGCCGAGATTCACGAGTTCATTCTGCGCAACTGGCGCATCGTCAAGGTGGCCACCACCAAGGCGCAGCGCAAGCTGTTCTTCAACCTGCGCAAGCAGAAGAAACGCCTGGGCTGGCTCAACCAGTCCGAGGTCAATGCCGTGGCCGAAGACCTGGGGGTCAAGCCCGAGGTGGTCATGGAAATGGAATCGCGCCTGTCGGGCCAGGATATCGGCTTCGACATGCCCAACGATGACGACGAGTCGACCTACGTGGCGCCGGCCGCCTATCTTGAAGGCCTGTCGGCCTCCCCTGATGAAGCCGCCGAGGCGCAGGACTGGGAGCAGCACCATCACAACCTGCTGTTCGACGGCATCGAGCACCTGGACGACCGCTCACGCGACATCATCCAGAGCCGCTGGCTGCTCGAACCGAAGGTCACGCTGCAGGAACTGGCCGACAAGTACGACGTCTCCGCCGAGCGCATCCGACAGCTCGAAGCCGCGGCACTGAAAAAGCTCAAGGCCCGCTTCGAGGCCTGACGGCGCAAGAGCGAGGAACGAAAGAAGGGAGCGGCTTCGCTCCCTTTTTTCGTTCAGGTTTCGGGTTTCAGGTTTCGGGGTTCAGGTTTCAGGTTCAAGGGGGAACGGAAGAACGGACGCACCGACGCACCG
>SKSJ01000021.1 GCA_007123055.1 Wenzhouxiangella sp.
AGGTAGTCGGGCAGCGTGGCGGTGGCTTCCAGCACGGTGGTGATGGCCGCTTCCTCTTCCGTGCTGTCGATATCGCCGCGTTCCAGTGCTTCGATGACCTGCGCCATGGCCTCGCCGACCATTTCGCCGCTGTCATACTGCAGCACCGACAGGCTGCCGGCGATCTTTCGGCCGGCATCCGCAGCCGCGGCCAGATCGACACTGGAGCGGTCGGTATCCTCGTCAGCCCATTGCTCGAGCGCCTGCTGGATCTCACCGCAAAGCTCGTCGATCAGGGGCCGGGTCCACTTCAGGGACTGGTGGCTGGTGTGCGAACTGGTCATGCAAATACCGTGTTCAATGGATCAGGTCGTGGCCGCTTGCAACCCGCCCACACGGGCGGGTTCGTAGCAATCACGTCTCGTCTTCTTCGGGCAGCTTGAAGTCGGCCACCGAGTCGCGCAAGTCACGCACCAGTTCGGCCAGGTTGGCGACGGACTCGGCCGTCTTGCCGGTACCTTCCGTGGTCTGGATGGAAATGTCACGAATGCTGTTCATCATCTTCGCGATGCGCGTCGCGTTGCTGGACTCTGTCTGCGCCTGGCGAGAGATGTCCTGAATCAGCCCGGCCAGGTCGTTCGAGACCTTTTCGATCGACTCCAGGGCGTCACCGGCGTCCTCGGCCAGGCGGGCACCGGACACGACCTGCGAGGTGGTCTGTTCCATCGAGGTGACCGCCTCGGAGGTGTCGGCCTGAATGGTTTGAACCAGTGCCTCGATTCGTCGGGTAGCGTTGGTGGCGCGTTCGGCCAGTCGCTGCACTTCGTCGGCCACGACCGCGAAACCGCGGCCCGCACCGCCGGCGGATGCCGCCTGAATGGCGGCGTTGAGGGCGAGTACGTTGGTCTGTTCGGAAATGCCGTTAATCAGTTCGACGATGTCGCCAATTTCCTGGGAGGATTCACCCAGTCGCTTGATTCGCTTCGAGGTTTCCTGGATCTGGTCGCGAATGCTGTCCATGCCGGTGATCGTCTGACGCACCATGTCGGCACCGCGGTTGGCGATTTCCACCGAGTTCTGGGCGACGTCGGCCGATTCGCTGGAGCGCTTGGCCATGTCATCGAAGGACTGTGCCATCTCGTTGATGGTTTCGGTGGCCGAGCGAATCTCCTGGGCCTGGTGTTCACTGGCTTCGGCCAGTTGCGTGGTCGTGGCGCGCGTTTCCTGGGCCTGGGCGGCCACCTGCTGGGCCGTGGTGTTGACGTCCGAAACCAGGTCGCGCAGGGCTTCCACGGCGTAGTTGACCGAGTCGGCGATGGCACCCGTGACATCCTCGGTCACGGTCGCCTGCACGGTCAGGTCACCTTCGGCCAGAGAACTCATTTCGTCGAGCAGGCGCAGAATGGCTTCCTGGTTTCGCTGGTTGACGCGCGCGGTCTCGCGCGCGGCACGGCGCTGGTTGAAGTAGGCGCCCGAACCGATCAGGAACAGTACGACTAGTGCGCCGGCGGCCAGGGTCAGGCCGGCCAGCAGCGACGGCCAGAGGACGTCGTCGCCCAGGGTGGCGTACTCGCCGGCGAGGCTGCGCGCCTGCTCGGTCAGTTCTTCGGCGTCGAGGAAAATCTCGTCGGCTGATTCGCGCACTTCGAAAAGGTCGGTCGATGCAGCCAGGATGGTCTCCACGTCGAGGCTGATTTCCTCGAAAAGCGGGACGACCTCGGCCAGTGCCTCGAGCACACGCTGGTTGCGCACGGGCGAGAGATTCAGCCCATCGTCGCCGTTGATCAGGCCCTGGAGGACGCGGTTGAACAAGGCGGCGTCGCGGCTGAAGGCGTCGGCGGCGGTGATGGCGCCGGTGCCGCCGGCCAGAATCTCGTTGACGCGTCTGAGCATGCGGTCGGCGAGTGCGAGCTGGCGACCAGCGACGTAGATCTGAACGGTCGGCGCGCCCGTTTCGATCATGCGGCGTACCACTTCGTCGGACTGGGCCTGCAGTTGCGGGATATTGGTGGAGAAGGCGCCGGCACTGTCGGCCAGTTCGATCACCAGGTCGGTACGGTCAAGAATGCGGTTGGCGTCCTCGTTGATCCGTGCCCACAGTTCTTCGAGTGTCGACAACGGAGCATCGACCTGGGACGGCGAGGGCGGCAGGTCGGTTGCAGGATTGCCCCGTCGAAGCTGGGCGATGGCATTGCTGATGATGTCGCGCGTCTCGCGCAACTCGTCGAAGGCGTCGAAGTTGCCGACTGCCGCTTCACCGGATGCCTTGGCCAGCTGCTGAGCGCGCACCTGGATATCGGTGGTCAGGCCCAGGTACTGCGTTTCCTGCTGGTTGCGCTGGTTGAGCAGAAAGAAGTTGTAAGCCAACGCCCCCAGCAGGAGCACCAGCAGGATGAACAGCAGTACCTGAAAGCTGGATACTCGCTGCTTGGTCGATTGCGTTGCCGCGCTACTCATGCCGTTACCTCATCGTTGTATCTGATTTCTGCGGAAGCTGCCGCGTTGCCGAGAGGGCAGGTTGCCGCAATTTGTGCTTTCTTTTCTCAAGTGTCGGCCAATCATCACTGTCGCTCGCCGGTCAGGCGGCCGGGATAGCCGTGTCAGTCCCTTCGTGCGCCGTCCATGAACTCCGGGTCGTCCTGCAGTTGGCCCAGATTGAGGACGCCCCATTCGCGCTCACTGGTCTTGAACTGGTCCGCGACCAGTCCGGTAAGCGGCGTTTCGTCCCAGCCTGGCTCGGCAACCAGATCATCGGTATGGAAGTGCCGTTGGCCGAATACTTCATCGACGACCAGCCCCGCCATCCGTCCTTGTATACGGCTGACGATCAGCCGTGTACGGGCGGTCACCGGGGTGCGGCTGCCGAACAGGAACCAGCCGAGGTCGGAAACGGGCACCAGGTTGCCTCGCACGTTGGCCAGCCCCAGCAGCCACTCCTTGGCGCCGGGTATCTGGGTGTAAGGCGGAAAGGCAATGATTTCATCGATCTGGTCGATGCGGCAGGTCAGGTAGTGATCGCCGAGACGAAACACGACCCCGTCCCAGTTGCTGATCTGCTGCTGGCGAGCGGCTTCGCCGACGTCATGAGACAGGCTTCTCTGCTCGTAGTCGTGCAGCTTGTCCAGCAGTCGACGGCTGCCGGCATCGGCCTGGTGGTGTTGTTGCTGGTCCCCTTGCATTGTCCCTCTCGAGTTGTCTGGCCGTTCCACTGATCAGGCCGCCTCCATGCGACTGATCTGCTCGCGCACGGCCGACAGCAGCTCGTCGCGGGTGAACGGTTTGGTCAGGTAGTGGTCCGAACCCACGATCCTGCCGCGAGCCTTGTCGAACAACCCGTCCTTGCTCGTCAACATCACTACCGGCACGTTCTTGAAGCGGGCATTGTTCTTGATGATGGCGCAGGTCTGGTAGCCATCCAGGCGCGGCATCATGATGTCGACGAAGATCAGGCTCGGTTCGTGCTTGTGGATGAGCGACAGGGCTTCGAAGCCGTCATTGGCGGTAATGACTTCACAGCCTTCCCGGCTGAGCATGGTTTCGGCCGAGCGCCGGATGGTGCGGCTGTCGTCGATCAACAGGACTTTCAGCCCGTCGAGACCGGTGAATTCCTCTTTGCCGCCTTCGGTTTTCTCGTCTGAACTCATGCTGGCCTGCCGCATTCCGCTGGTCTGATGGTCATAAGCGTAGGTTAATCTATCTTTAGCATGTTTGCCAATCCAGTAGAATTGTTCCACAGAAGTTATCGGGATAAAAGGAATTTTTCCGGCCGGGACGAAGTGAAAACGGCGTGCCGAGACGGATTCTGATCGAGCCGGGAGCGCCCAATGCACAAGAACCTGGTCGTCATCATGGACGACATCGCCGCCATTTCGGTGGTCAAGGACACTTCCTTTGCCATGCTGCTGGAGGGACAGCGGCGCGGCTACCAGGTGTGGTACCTCAATGAGCATCACCTGTTCATGGACGGGCCGCGGGTGGCGGCCCGCATGTGGCCGATAAAGGTTCACGATCGCTCCCGCGGCTGGTTCGAGACCGGTGAGCCGGTCGAGCGGGAGCTCGGTGCCGATGACCTGGTGCTGATGCGTGCCGACCCGCCGGTGGATGCCGCCTACCTCCACACGACCTACCTGCTCGAATGCGCCGAGCGCGCCGGTGCCAAGGTGGTCAACCGCCCCGCCGCCTTGCGCGATTTCAACGAGAAACTGGCCATCGCGCGCTTTCCCGACCTGATTCCCGAGACCCTGGTAACGAGCGATCCCGGGCGGTTGCGTGCCTTCGTCGAGCGGCGTGGCAAGGCTGTGCTCAAGCCGCTCGACGGCATGGGCGGCCACAGCATTTTCCTCGTCGAGGCTGCCGATCCGAATCTCAACGTCATCATCGAGACGCTGACCGTCGGGCACCGGATGGCGCTGGCCCAGGAGTATCTGCCGGCTATCCGGGATGGCGACAAGCGTGTCCTGCTGATCCACGGCCGACCGGTCGAATATCTGCTGGCGCGGATTCCGGGCGAGCGCGATTTCCGCGGCAACCTCGCGCGGGGTGGCCGCGGCGAAGGGCGTGCGCTGGAAGAGGCGGATCGGGCCATTGCCGAGGCCGTGGGCCCGGTCCTGGTAGAGAATGGCATCGAGTTTGCGGGGCTCGACATCATCGGCGAGCGCCTGACCGAAATCAACGTCACCAGCCCGACCTGCGTGCGGGAACTGGACCGCGAGTTCGGGATCAACATTATCGGTGACCTTCTCGACGTGATCGACCCATGACAACCGGCTGGCCAGCCTCCAGCAGCAAAGACACCCTGACCATGGCGGTTGCCCTGGCACTGGGGCTGCATGCCGCGGTCATCGGGCTGGTTCATTTCGATGTCCTCACCGGTCGGCCCGACAGCGTGCCGACCAGCCTCGACGTGATCCTGGTGGACTGGGCAACCGAGGAAGCGCCCGATGAGGCCGATTTCCTTGCCCAGGCCACCCAGCGCGGCGGTGGCGAGAGTCCGGAGATCGATCGTCCGGCTGAGCCGCTGCCGTTCAGCGCTGACGAGCCCGAGGCGTTCATGGAGCAGGAGCAGGCTGAAAGCGCGCCGCTCGACGAGCCGGAGCCGCGGCCGGAAGTGGCCCATGTCGAGCAGCCGGACGAGTCGATCGCGCCGGTCGAGGAGGTGGAGTACGACGATTCTCCGCAAGTGGACGCTGCCCAGCTGGTCGATGCTTCACGGGCCATGGCCCGAATGTCTCCCGATCGATTCGCCGAGGCGAGAGACTTCGCCGAGCGCCCGCGCCGCAAGTTCATCTCCGCCAATACGCGCGAACACCTTTATGCCGGCTATATGCGCTCCTGGGTCGCCAAGGTCGAGCGGGTCGGCAACATGAATTATCCCGAGCAGGCCCGACGGCACAACCTGGCCGGCAGCCTGGTGCTCAGTGTCGATGTGCTGCACGACGGCAGCGTGGAACAGATCCGTGTGTTGCGTTCATCGGGATACGACGTGCTCGACGAGGCCGCCGTGCGCATCGTGCGGTTGTCGTCACCGTTCTCGCCCCTGCCCGAGCAGATCCGCGAGGAAGTCGATGTTCTGACCATTACCCGGACCTGGCAATTCTCGCCCGCCGGACGTTTGCACGGCTCAAGCCGCTGATTAGGTGATTTCCGTGCATGCCGGTGCCATGCCGGTTTTCATCGCGCCTGATAGAATGGAACTGTGAGCTATCTGGAGCAACAGTTTCTGATCGCGATGCCGGGCATGGAAGACCCCAACTTCCACCGCGGCGTGACCCTGTTGTGTCAGCACGACGACGAGGGCGCGCTGGGCATCACGGTCAACCGCGTGTCGGAGTTTCTGCTCGAGGATGTCTTCGAGCAGCTCGACATCGAATGCAGCGATCCGGAAATCTGCGCCATGCCGGTCTACTCTGGTGGCCCGGTACATCCCGAACGGGGCTTCGTGCTGCACACCACCGACCGTCAATGGGACAACACCGTGGCCGTCGGCGACGGCATCATGGTGACCACTTCGCGCGATGTACTCGAGTCCATTGCGCGCGGAGAAGGCCCGAGAAAGTTCATGGTGGCGCTGGGCTATGCCGGCTGGGGCTCCGGGCAGCTCGAGGACGAAATGCGCGAGAATGCCTGGCTCAACGTCATGGCCAGCGCCGAAATCGTGTTCGATCTGCCCACCGACGACCGCTGGGAGCGCGCCGTGGCCAGTCTCGGCATCGATATCGCCACGCTGCAGCCGGCCGGTGGCCATGCCTGATCGCGCCGCCGGTGCCCTGATCGGCATCGACTACGGTACCCGCAAGGTTGGCATCGCCGTCGGTCATGCCCTGACCGCCTCGGCACGGCCGCTCGACCCGGTTCGTTACTCCGACGAAAAAGCATTGTTCGCCGCCCTGGCCGAAGTATTCAGGCAATGGCGACCGGCCCGGATCGTCGTCGGGTTGCCCCTGGGGGCAGGCGGTGCCGACAGCGACATGACGCGCACGGTGAGGGAATTTGCCCGGCGCCTGTCGGCCGAGCATCCGGACCTGTCCATCGACCTCCACGACGAACGACTGACCTCCCATGCCGCGGCCGGTGCATTTGCCGGCCGACGCGAAGCCGGGCGTGCCCGCAAGCGCGACGCGCAGCGTCTCGACAGCGTTGCCGCCGCACTGATTCTCGAATCCTGGATGGCCGAAAATGAATGATGCCACTCGCCACCTGATCGATATCGATCGGCTGAGCGATGACGAAATCGAAACCTTGATCAACCGCGCCTGTGCCCTGGCATCGGGTGCCGACCCCGGGCATCTGGATGCCAGTGTCGCGAACCTGTTCTTCGAGCCCAGCACGCGCACCCGGGTATCCTTCGAGCTGGCCGCGGCCAGGGTCGGCATGCAGCCGATCAATATCGAGATGGCGCAGGCCTCGACTACCAAGGGAGAAAGCCTGGAGGACACGGTGGCGACACTCGCCGCCATGGGAATCGGTTGCCTGGTACTGCGCCACGCCGAGATCGGGCTGCATGCCAGGCTGGCGGCAGCCTTGCCGGCCGGCGTGCACCTGGTCAACGCCGGCGAGGGAAGCCGCGCCCATCCCAGCCAGGCCTTGCTCGATGCCGCCACGCTCAGAGCACGCGGCATTGAACCGGCCGGACTGAAGCTGGCCGTCGTCGGTGACGTGCGCCACTCGCGCGTGGCAGCTTCCGGTCTGCGCCTGTGGCCTCGCCTGGGCGTGGAGGAACTCCGCCTGGCCGGCCCGGCCGATCTGTTGCCCGCCGGCCAACCTTCACCCGGCGTGATTCACTGTTCCACTCTGGAAGAAGCGGTCCGCGATGCCGATGTCGTGATGATGCTGCGCATCCAGCATGAACGCATGGACCGATCCGGTTGGCCCGACCCGGCGGCCTACCACGCCGACTGGGGTCTCAAGTCCGAGCACCTTGACGTAGCCGCAGCCAACTGCGTGGTCATGCACCCCGGCCCGATCAACCGCGGCGTCGAAATCGCTGCCGAGGTAGCCGACGGTGACCGTTCCCTGATTCTCGAGCAGGTGCGCATGGGCGTGTTCATGCGCATGGCGATTTTCGAGTGGCTTTTAAAAAGGTGAAAGGTGAAAGGTGAAAGGGGGAACGATTTACAATAATGACATGAATATCCACATCAACGGACAATCCCGCGAAGTCGCCGACGGCCTGTCCGTTTCCGCCCTGCTCGACGAGCTCGGCTACGGTGAAAAACGCGTCGCAATCGAGCGTAACGGCGAACTGGTGCCCAGGAGCCGCCACGGCGAGGAAATGCTGGCCGACGGGGATCGCATTGAGATCGTCCAGGCCATCGGCGGAGGCTGAGATACCAATGGTTGAAGTGAAACAGGACCGGCCGCTGGTTATCGCCGGGCGGGAATATCGCTCGCGCCTTCTGACCGGCACCGGCAAGTACGCCGATCTTGAACAGACACGGGCGGCCACCGAGGAGGCCGGCGCCGAGATCGTCACCGTGGCGATCCGGCGTAGCAATATCGGCCAGGATCCCGACGAGCCCAACCTGATCGACGTTTTGCCACCGGACCGGTACACCATCCTGCCCAACACCGCCGGTTGCTTCAATGCCGAGGATGCCGTGCGCACCTGCCGCCTGGCACGCGAGCTGCTCGACGACCACAGACTGGTCAAGCTGGAAGTGCTTGGCGACGAACGTACGCTTTACCCGGATGTCGTGGAAACCATTCGTGCTGCCGAGACGCTGATCGACGAGGGCTTCGAGGTGATGGTCTACACCAATGACGATCCCGTGCTGGCGAGGCGCTTCGAGGAGATGGGCTGCGTTGCGGTCATGCCGCTGGCCGCCCCCATCGGGTCGGGGCTGGGGATCCAGAACCACTGGAATATTCTCGAGATCGTCGAGAACGCCAGTGTGCCCATCCTGGTGGATGCCGGTGTCGGTACTGCCTCTGATGCGGCCATTGCCATGGAGCTGGGCTGTGACGGTGTGTTGATGAATACCGCCATTGCCGGGGCACGGGATCCGGTGCGCATGGCACGCGCCATGAGGCTGGCGATCGAGGCGGGTCGCGAGGCCTGGCTTGCCGGGCGCATCCCGAAAAAGCGTTTTGCTTCGGCCTCGTCGCCGATCGAAGGAACTTTCTTCTAGTTCATTCGTTTAGTTGGTTTTTTCGCTTTTTCGTTATGGCCTGGGAATTCATGAGTATTCGCGGCAAGCATTCTGAGACTTTGGTCAGGATATCGGCAACACTCAACTCCGCAAGGGATCAGCGAACAGACCAACGAATGAACGAACAAACGAACCAATGAACAAGCAAAGCCCCGGTGGTGATTTCAAGCGTCGCATCCGCAGTTTTGTGCGTCGGCCCGGTCGCCTGACGCCGGGGCAGCAGCGTGCGCTCGAAGAGTTATTGCCGCGCTACGGCGTCGGTGAGGACTGTTCGGACCTGCGCGCTGCGTTTGATCGGCAGGCGCCGCTGGTGGTCGAGATCGGTTTCGGCAACGGCCAGGCACTGGCGTGGATGGCGGCCAACGAGCCGGAAAAGAACTTCGTCGGTATCGAGGTGCACGAGCCCGGTGTCGGTCGCCTGCTGCGCAGTATCGAAGACGACTTGCTGGACAACGTGCGAGTCGCCATGCGCGATGGCGTGGAAGTGCTGCGTGAGCAATGCGTGCCGGAAAGTCTCGATGAAGTGCGCATCTATTTCCCGGATCCCTGGCCGAAGAAACGTCACCACAAGCGCCGCCTGATCCAGCCGCCGTTTCTGGAGCTTGTGGCCACGCGCATGGTGTCCGGTGGCATCCTGCACCTGGCCACCGACTGGGCGCCGTACGCCGAATGGATGCTCGAGGCCCTGGCCGAGGTGCCGAATTTTACGTTGCAGGGCGAGTCGTTCGTTCCGCGGCCTCAATGGCGCCCACAAACGCATTTCGAGCAACGCGGCCAGCGCAAGGGCCACGATATCTTCGATATCGTTTGCCGGCTGGTGCGCTGAGTCGGAAGACGGAAGTCGGAGGTCGGAAGTCGGAAGTCGGAAGTCGGTAGTCAGACCTCGGACCTCAGACCTCGGACCTC
>SKSJ01000075.1 GCA_007123055.1 Wenzhouxiangella sp.
CCTAACACCTAACACCTAACACCCACCACTTCACACTCAACACTTGACCTTCCGACCCCCATGTTCTCAATCTTCCGTCGCAAGAAATCCGGCAAGGGCGTTGAAACCACCCAGGTCCGCCCGATCGAGAAAGCGGGCGTCGATCCGCTGGAGGCACGCCTGGAACGCACCCGCTCCAGCCTGGGCGGTCTTTTCGGACTGATCGGAGCGGCCTCGACCATCGACGAGGATCTGATCGAGGAAATCGAAACCACCCTGTTGACCTCCGACATGGGCATCGCCGCCACGACACGCGTCATTGACCGCCTGCGCGAGGGCATTCGCCAGGGCGTGATCAAGGAACCGGCCCAGGTACTCCCGGCCGTGCAGGCGGAGCTTTACGACCTCATCGAGCCCTGCGAACAGTTTCTCGCTATCGACCCCGACAAGAAACCGTTCGTGATCCTGATGGTCGGCGTCAATGGCGTGGGCAAGACCACGACCATCGGCAAGCTGGCCCGACGCTACCTCGACGAGGGCAAGTCGGTGATGCTCGCTGCCGGTGATACCTTCCGCGCGGCCGCCGTCGAACAACTCCAGGCCTGGGGCGAGCGCAACGACGTACCAGTCGTCGCCCAGCAAAGCGGTGCCGATACCGCCGCGGTCATCTACGATGCCCTGCACTCGGCCAAAGCGCGCGAAGTCGACGTGCTGATTGCCGACACCGCCGGCCGCCTGCACACCCAGGACCATCTCATGGCCGAACTGTCCAAGGTCCGGCGAGTGATGAAGAAGATCGATCCGGAAGCCCCGCACGAGACCATGCTGGTGGTCGATGCCGGCACCGGCCAGAACGCACTGGCCCAGGCGAAGCACTTCAACCAGGCCGTGGAACTGACCGGCATCACGGTCACCAAACTCGACGGCACCGCCCGCGGTGGCGTGCTGTTTGCCATGGCCGAGGAGCTGAAGATCCCGATTCGTTTCATCGGTGTGGGTGAGACCGCCGCCGACCTGCGCCCCTTCGATGCCGGGACGTTCGTGCATGCGATTCTGCCTGTCGGTGGGTAAAGGGATCGAGCCCCAGCCACGTCTGCAACGCCATGTACAAGCCAGAGTCGTTCGCCAGCCGCCTGCTCCTTTGGTGGAAAACCCACGGCCGCCATGAGCTGCCCTGGCAGGTACAGCGCACGCCGTATCGGGTCTGGGTGGCCGAGATCATGCTGCAGCAGACGCAGGTGGCCACGGCAGCGCCCTACTTCGAGCGATTCACGCAGCGCTTCCCAGGCCTGCAGGCACTGGCAGAAGCGCAGCTCGACGATGTCCTCGCGCTGTGGTCGGGGCTGGGCTACTACGCCCGCGCCCGCAACCTGCACGCAGCGGCGCGGAAATGCCTGGACGAACATGACGGAGAGTTGCCTGCAAATGCCGAGGGGCTCGAAAAGCTTCCCGGCATCGGTCGCTCGACCGCCAACGCCATCATCGCCCAGGCCCACGACCGCCGCGCACCGATACTGGACGGCAACGTAAAGCGCGTCCTGGCTCGCCATGCCGGCATCGAGGGCTGGCCGGGGCGCTCGGCGGTCTTGAAGAAGCTGTGGTCGGAGGCCGAGCAACGCACGCCGCCCGATTGCGCCCGCGATTACACGCAGGCCATCATGGATCTGGGGGCCACGGTCTGTACCGCGCGCAAGCCATCCTGTATCGAGTGCCCGGTATCTGCCGATTGCCGCGCCCGCCTCGAGGATCGCGTCGGCGAGTTGCCGACCAGGAAACCCAAACGCCATCGTCCGCGCCGCGCTGTCACCCTGGCGCTGGTGGAAAATGAACACGGTGAACTGCTGCTGCAACGCCGCCCCCCAACCGGCGTCTGGGGCGGGCTGTGGTCACTGCCGCGCCTCGATGAACTGCAGTCAGCCGATGGCGGTGAAACACAGCTAAACATCGAGCACTACTTCACTCACTTCATCCTCGATATCGAGGTGCGGCGAATCCGTCTGCCTGACCCGACCCACATCGCCGACGCCGACAACCTGGCCTGGATGCCTCCGTATCGGGCGCTGCAATCCGGCCTGCCGCGTCCGATCCGGCAGATCATCGAGTCGACGACCAACCAGTCATGAACACGCGCACCTCTTGATATGATGTCGCCTCGACCTCCTCAAAACTGCAATAACACATGAGCCGCACCGTGCACTGCCAGTACCTGGATCGCGAAAGCGAAGGGCTGACCCGCCAACCGCTACCCGGCGAACTCGGGAAGCGCATCTACGACAACATCTCGAAGGAAGCCTGGCAGAAATGGCTGGCCCACCAGACCATGCTGATCAATGAAAAGCGCCTCAGCCCGATCGATCCCGAGCACCGCAAGTACCTCGAGGAGCAGGCCGAGGCTTTCCTGTTCGGGGGCGACTATGATCGCGCCGACGGCTACGTGCCGCCGGAATCCTGATCAGCCGGCTCCTCGCTGATGCGCTCGTTGACACCGGGTGTCTCGAGACGGAGCTGCTCGAGATCCGCCCGGACGGCGTCCATGTCGATACGGCGCAAACTGACGATGCGGCATACATCACGGCCGACCTGGATGCTGTCAAACCGACTGAGGATGCCTCGCTGCGTGTTGATCACGCGAATCACCGGTTCGAAGCGCAGATTCATCTCGCATGGCGGGGTCAACTCGACCAGGTAGTCACGGCGCGGACCGAACTCGATCACCAGCATTCGCACGCCGGCCGATCGCCAGCCGCGAATGTTGGAAAAGAAGACGCTGTGGGCGTCGCTGCCGGCATGGCGCAGGTAGACTTCCTCGATCTGCTCGAGTGTGGGACGACGCTCCTGCGCCGCGCAACCGGCCAGTAGCAAGACCATGAATCCCAGGACAATCGCCTTCATTTAACCACCTCCGGGCATGTCTTCATGCAATATAGCATTGACATGTTGCGGTTGACTGAAATTCCCGCCGGGATGGAAAACACCGCCACATCAGGCAGTTCCCTGGGCCAACGAGCCGGGAGCCACGGGCACAGGAAACGAATCGGGCCAGTCCGGCTTGACTTCGCTGCCCGAAAACGGTTTAATGTGCGCCTTTCCGGGAGCGCTCCCGGAAAGGCATCCAATCAGGGGCCAGGTAGCTCAGTTGGTAGAGCAGGGGATTGAAAATCCCCGTGTCGGCGGTTCGATTCCGTCCCTGGCCACCACCCTCTTCCAGCCTCCGATCTCAATATCAGCCCACGAGCTCATGTCACGAGATCAGGAAACCGGCCGGACCTTCAAGAAGCTTCTGACTGACGCCGCCTCGCGGCTCTCGAACCGCCTGGAAGCCGATATCCTGCTGACCCATCTCCTGCGGTGCGATCGAGGCTGGCTGTACGCACACGCTACGGATCCCTGCCCCCCTGAAGTCGAGTCGGCCTACACAAGGCTGGTGGAGCGGCGAGCGGCAGGCGAACCCGTCGCCTACATCACGGGCACCCGAGAGTTTTTCGGACGAGAATTCCTGGCCGACAGGCGTGTCCTCATACCCCGACCGGAAACCGAGTTGCTGGTCGAGCGGGCGCTGGAACTCGATCTGCCCGAGTGTGCAAGAGTGCTGGATATCGGCACCGGATCCGGCTGCATTGCCATCACACTCTGCCTTGAACGCCCGCACTGGCAGGTCAGTGCCGTCGACCGCTCAGAGTTAGCCCTGCAAGTCGCCGCACGCAACCGCGATTGTCTGGGCGCCCGATCGCTGGAGTTGCTTCACGGCAGCCTGTTCGAGCCGGTGAAGGAACGCCGCTTCGACCTGATCGTTTCCAATCCGCCCTACGTGGCCGCGGGTGACGAACATCTATCGAAAGGCGACGTCCGCTTCGAGCCCGACCTGGCCCTGGTCGCGGGAACCGACGGACTGGACCTCATCCGCCAGATCGTTTCCGAAGCACCCGGCCACCTCGAATCCGGCGGCTGGCTTCTGCTCGAGCACGGCCACGACCAGGCAGCCGCGGTGCGCTCGCTGTTGATCGCCGCCGGATTGGGCGGCGTCGGCTCCTGTAGCGATCTGGCCGGAATCGAGCGGGCAAGCTTCGGACAGGCAAGCTGACGCCTCCCCCACTGGCGGTCTGGCACCTGCGGGCAAACACCTATACCTGACTTCGTCGGGGTGCCTGTATCCTTGAGGCTGAACTGTTTCCAAGGAAACCTACCAGGATGACCTCCCGGCAACTTCTGCGCGTCGTCATTGCGGCACTGTTTGTCATCGCCATCGCCGCTTTCTTCCTGCTCGACCTGCAAGACTACTTCCGCCTGGAAGTGCTGCGCGAGCAACGCGACGCCCTGCTCGCGTTCACCGAGGCCAACCTGGCACTGATGATTGCCGCCTACATGGGCGTCTACATCCTCATGGCCGCCCTGTCGGTACCCGGCGCGGCGGTCATGACCCTGGCCGGTGGCGCGCTGTTCGGCGTGGTCACCGGCACCATTGCCGTGTCGTTTGCCAGCACCATCGGCGCCACGCTGGTCTTCCTGGCCGCTCGTTTCCTGTTCCATGACGCGGTGCAGCAACGTTTCGGCACACGCCTGGCCGTCATCAATCGCGGGGTGGAAAAGGATGGCGCCTTCTATCTGCTCGCTCTGAGACTGGTGCCGGTGTTTCCCTTCTGGGTGATCAACCTGGTCATGGCGCTTACCCCGATCCGGACATGGACGTACTTCTGGGTCAGCCAGGTCGGCATGCTGCCGGCGACCATCGTCTACGTCAACGCCGGCACCCAGCTTGCGCGCGTGGACTCGGTCGGTGACGTGCTCTCCCCGCAGCTGATCGGCGCTTTCGCCCTGCTCGGCCTGTTGCCCCTGATTCTCCGGTGGATCCTGCGAATCCTGGAACGCCGGCGTGTCTACCGTGGCTATCGCAAGCCAAAGCGCTTCGACTACAACCTGGTGGTCATCGGTGCCGGTGCCGCCGGCCTGGTGTCGTCGTATATCGGCGCAACCGTGCGTGCCCGTGTGGCCCTGATCGAGAAAAACCGCATGGGCGGGGATTGCCTCAACACCGGCTGCGTGCCCTCCAAGGCCTTGCTCCAGACCGCACGCGTCATGGCCGATGCCCGCGACAGCAGGCGCTACGGGATTCGACGGATGGAGGCCGAGTTCGATTTCGGGGAAGTAATGGACAACGTGCGCCGGGCCGTCACCCGTATCGAACCGCACGACTCGGTTGAACGCTACGAATCCATGGGCGTTGACGTCATCCAGGACGAGGCCCGGCTGATCTCACCGTGGGAAGTCGAGGTCGGCGACCGCCGGATCAGTGCCCGCGCCATCGTACTGGCCACCGGCGCCGAGCCCTTCATTCCCGCCATCGACGGACTGGATCAGGTCGACTACCTGACCAGCGACACCTTGTGGCACCTTGAGGCGCTACCCGAGCGGCTGTTGATCATGGGCGGCGGCCCGATTGGCTGCGAGCTCGCGCTGGCCTTTGCCCGGCTGGGCTCGCAGGTCACGCTCATCGAACAGGCCGAACGCCTGCTGCCGCGCGAGGATCGCGAGGCCAGCGGGCTGGTCGAGGAGCACCTGATTGCCGAAGGCGTCAACGTGGCCACCGGCAACCGCGCCAGCCGCGCCGAGCGCAACGGCACGGGCGGCCGCCTGGTCTGCGCGAGCGAAAGCGGCGAGCACGTGTTCGACTTTGACCATCTGCTGGTTGCCGTGGGCCGCAAACCACGCACAAGCGGCTTTGGCCTGGAAGCACTCGGCGTCGAACTGACCGGTCGCGGCAGCATCGACACCGATGAATTCCAGCGCACGAGTTTTCCGAACATCTACGTCTGCGGCGATGCCACCAGCCCCTACCAGTTCACCCATGTCGCCGCTCACCAGGCCTGGTCGGCAGCCGTCAACGCCTTGATCAGCCCCTGGTGGTCGTTCCGCACCGACTACCGCGTGATCCCCATGGTCACCTTCACTGATCCGGAGGTGGCCCGGGTCGGGATTAACGAGCAGGAAGCACAGGCGGCCCAAATCGACTACGAACTGACCGTCTACGGGCTGGAGGAACTCGACCGTGCCATTGCCGACGGCGCCAACTACGGCCAGGTCAGGATACTGACCGAACCGGGACGCGATCGCATTCTCGGCGCAACCGTCATCGCCCGGCATGCCGGGGAGATGCTGCCCGAGCTGGTGCTGGCAATGAAACACGGTCTTGGCCTCAACAAGCTGCTCGGCACCATCCATGCCTATCCCACCTGGAACGAAGCCAACAAGTTTGCCGCCGGCGAATGGAAGAAGGCCAACAAGCCGGAGAAGATTCTCGGCTGGGCGGAACGCTACTTTCGACGGGCCCGGGGCCGTTGAAAAGGGTTACACTAAAACCCGTTGGCGACGCCTCGAACCAGCCGCAATCCTGTCGCGGCGGGTCGAGTTTCAATTTATTCCCAGACTGCTGCAAGACCGTATCAGTGCCATGACTCAAAGACCGAAGATCGTGATCAGCTCCAGGGACCTCCAACGCCTGGAGAAACTGCTCGAGGACATGCCGGCCAATGCGTTCTCCGGCATGGCCGAACTGGAAGCCGAACTGACCCGTGCCCAGGTAGTCGAGCCCGAACAGATCCCCGACAACATCGTCACCATGAACTCGACCGTGCGGTTTTCCATCGACGACAGCAACGACATCCTGTTAAGGATTCTGGTCTACCCGAAATCACTCGATGACAGTGGTGACAAAATTTCCGTCATGGCCCCCGTCGGCAGTGCACTGCTGGGGATGCCTGAAGGTGGCGAGATCGAATGGCCGCGTCCCGGCGGCGGCAGCATGCGGATCAAGGTTCACGAAATCGTCAAGCAACCCGAGCGATCGGGTGAGTTCCACCGTTGACTGGCCTGCATGACGGCGAGCCCTGCCCCGCAGCTCAGCGCCATCATTCCGCTCGGCCCCGGTGACCGGGCCGACGGGCTGGCAAGCAGGCTGAAACTGCACCATCGCATCGGCGAGGTCATCGTGTCCGCCACTTCGCCGGCGCCTGGCAACCTGGACTACTGCGATCAATGGATTCACGGACCGGCCGGACGCGGCGCACAGCTCAATCGCGGCGCGGCAGCCGCCCGTCAATCCTGGCTGTGGTTCGTTCATGCCGACAGCCGGTTGACCGACACGACGGTGGATGCCGTGGCCGAGTTTGCATCCAGCAACCCTGTCGCCATCGGCTACTGCCGGCTTCGCTTCTGCAATGACGGCCCGCGGCTCGTCGGGCTGAACGCCCTGGGCGCCAACCTGCGATCCTGGCTGCTTCGGCAACCCTACGGCGACCAGGGGCTTTGCATGCCGGCTGAAGTATTCGACAGGCTGAGTGGATTTCGCGAGGACTTGCCGCGCGGCGAAGACCTGGATTTCATCGTTCGCGCCGGCATGGCCGGCATATCCATCCAGTCCATGGGCGCCACCATCGCCACCAGCGCGCGCCGTTACCAAGAAAGAGGCTGGCTCAAGACTACATGGCGTCACCAGGTCGCCGCCGCGCGTCTGATCCGGAACGCTCGACGGTCTGCCCGGTCCGATCATCCATGAGCGCCATCGCCATTTTCGTCAAGACCCCCGGGCTGTCGCCGGTCAAGACACGGCTGGCCGATGGCATCGGTGAAGCACGGGCAATCGAACTGTACCGCCAATGTGCCGCAGCCGTGCTGGCCGCCGCCCGGTCGGCGAGTGTCGGCCCGGTCTACTGGGCACTGGCCGAATCGACACCCGAAGCCACCCGCCACTGGCCCGAACAGGCGGCAATCATCGCGCAAGGCAACGGCAATCTCGGTCAGCGTATGGCGAGGGTGATGAACGCGCTCGTCGACCGTCATGGCAGCGGCCTGCTGCTGGGCGCCGATGCACCGCAACTGGAAACCGAACAGCTGCAGCGAGCTGACCGGTGGCTCGGACATAAAACGCGAAGAAACGTCATCGGCCCGGCCCGTGATGGGGGCTTCTGGACCTTCGGCAGCAATCACACTGTACCGATGCAACGATGGACACGCGTTGCCTACAGCCGCCCTGATACGCTTGAGCAATTCGTTCAATCCATCGGTAGCGAAACGGAATGGTTGAAGCTTCCAACACTGACCGATCTCGACACGGCCGCCGACCTGGCCGCCGTGGTCAGGGAGCTGGAACAACTCCGCCATCCACTACCCACCCAACAGGCCCTCCTGAAGGCCCTCGCAATCGGCGATCACGCAGCCTTCTCGAGCGACGCCTGAACCCTGAACCCTGAACCCTGAACCCTTCGTCGCGTGCTTGAATCCGAACCCATCATCCGCCTGACCGCGTTCTTCGGCGTACTGCTGGTCCTGCTCGCCATCCAGCGGGCATGGCCGGCCCGTGGCGACTCGCGCTGGTCGAAACGGCAGGCCATCAACCTGTCGCTGGTGGTATTCAATACGCTGTGTCTCCGGTTCCTGTTCCCGGTTCTGGCCGTGGCATTTGCCGTGATCATGCACGAACGACAGGCCGGCCTGTTCGGCTGGCTGGACTGGTCACCATGGGTGAGCATTCCGGTCGCCGTGCTGATCTTCGACCTGGCGATCTACTGGCAGCATCGCCTGATGCACACCGTTCCGCTGCTGTGGCGCATGCACCGGGTTCATCATTGCGATACCGGGTTCGACGTCACCACCGGCGTGCGTTTTCATCCACTCGAGATCATGCTGTCGATGGCCATCAAGCTGGGCCTGATCTGGCTGCTCGGCCCGCACCCGGCCGCCGTGCTGATTTTCGAAGTACTGCTGTCGGCCGGTGCGCTGTTCACGCACGCCGACTTCGCGTTTCCGAAACGGCTGGACCGGGCACTTCGCCTGGTGTTCGTCACACCATCCATGCATCGTATCCACCACTCGACCTGGCAGCCGGAAACGGACAGCAACTACGGCTTTCACCTGTCCGTCTGGGACCGGCTGTTTGCCAGTTACACCACCGCCCCCCGCGAGGACGAACGCCGCATGCCGGTCGGTCTCGAAAATTTCCGCGAAACCACCGATCAACGACTGATTTCGCTGCTGCTCAATCCATTCAAGTCATTACCGAGGAGTGACCGCAAGAATGCGTGACACCTGGCCGATGCTGGTCAATACCGACTTCCCCGCCATTCAGCGCGACCGGCTCGATACCCTGCAGCTCAACCTGGGCTACCTGTGCAATCTCAGCTGCCTGCACTGCCATGTTGGCGCCGGGCCGAACCGCAAGGAACTGATGAATCGCACCACCATGGAACTGGCGCTGGAAACCTGTCGCCGGTTCGAGGTCGGAACACTGGATCTGACCGGCGGTTCGCCGGAGATGAACCCCGAGTTTCGCTGGCTGGTCGGTCAGGCAAGGGCCAGGGGCATTCATGTCATGGATCGCCTCAATCCGACCATCATGGAAGAGCCCGGTTACGAGTGGGTGGGCGAGTTTCTCGCCGATCACCAGGTAGAGACCATCGCCTCCCTGCCCTGTTACTCGAAGGACAATGTCGATGCCCAGCGCGGC